>DATJFE010000083.1:0-29410 GCA_035495955.1 Vicinamibacterales bacterium
AGCTCTCCGGAGGCTCCTTTCGTGGGCCGTCAGAACGTGAGACTGAGGAGGTACTGAATCAAATCGCTCTTCTCGCCGGGCGCCAGGTTCAGCGTCATGCAAGTGTCGTAGTGGTCGACGACGGCGTTGAGCGTGGCGAACCGGCCGTCATGGTAGAAGCCGCCCTTCATGTGCGTGAAGAGGGCGCCGATCGGCGGCGTCCGGTAGCGGAGATCGGGCGCGCGATTGGCCTGAAAGTTATCGATGCAAATCTCGGCGGGCGTGTGCAGGTTCCAGCCTGGATCGGTCCACGACGGCTCGACGTGACAGGCGTTGCACTTGGCCTTGCCGCTGAAGAGCTCGTCTCCGCGGGCGGCGGCGGCCACATCGAAGCTGCCGGCCGGCGGCTGCGGCGATGGAATCGCGAGCTGATAGAACTGCAGATCGGACAGCTTGGACGTAATCCGATCGTCGTCTGGACTGATGTGCGGCAGGTCGCCGAATCCGTGAGCGGCGGCGATCGGAAACTGCGCCGCGTTGTCGAGACGTGGGTCGAAGAACCGTCCAACGCCGTGCATCTCGAGGTTCGCGACGAAGGCGTTCCAGTGCGGCACGGATCCCCACCCGGTCCAGGTGTGCAGGTTCACGCCGCCCAACCCGAATGCCGGCGGGATCAACGTCGCGCCCGGCACGTTCGTCCCCGTAACGACGCCGTCGGTGACTTGTTGGGGATTCGAGGCCTTCCCGTCCAGGATCAGTTCGGCGTCGAATTTTCCAGGTCCCCAGCTCCGCAGCACGTTCCTGACCGTCGGTTGATCCACGCCGAGCAGCGTGGCAAACGCCGTCAAATCTGGCGCCAGCGCGACGATGGCGCCGACATTGAGGTCGCGATTCGACCACGCATCGAGTCGATGGCCTATGCAGCCGGTGCCGGGATTCGGCACGATCGCCCCGGCGCACAGCGACGGATTCGAGTTGTCCACAGTGGAGTGGCACAGCGCGCACTGGATACCCACGGACTGCAGCGTTCCAGATGAATTGAAGGTTCCAGTCACGCCCAGCACCGCATTCAACTTCAGGAGCGCGAGCGTGACGGCGGGATCGTCGAGATTGACCGCCCCTTTCTCGATTCGCGCCAGCAGATTGCTCGGGAGGGCATCGATATCCACTTTCAGGCCTACCGCGAGCGCGGTGCGCGGGCTCACACCGGGCCCCACGCCGCCCAGGGCCGCGCCCTCGATCGCCTGGTGGAGTTTCAGCGTGTCGCCCCAGAAGGCTTGATCGCCGAACGTGTCGAATCGAAACGTCTGTCGACCCTGCTCGACCTTCGCCGTCGCATTCCGGACGGGATCCTGTTCGATGGCTTTCTGACTCTTCTGGTTCTGCTGTCTCGCAGCGCCTACGGCAAGCGCGGTCGCCGCGATCCACCCGATCGTTGCCGTGACCACAAGCCAGTGTGCCGGTCGCGACATTCAATCCTCCCTGCTCTCGCCGCTGCTCTCTTCAGCGATCGAACACGCGCGGCGGGGAGCAAGTGGACTGCCAGGTCGCTTCGACTTGAAACATTCGAACTATTGCGAACTTCGCGAACGGCTGACTTTCCGGCCATGTAAGAGGCCATCAAGATTGGAAACTCGTGCGGTTCGCGATCGGCGGATGCTTCGGGTGTGGGATCGGGCATCATACGGACGCGATGAGACTCAAGGCTCTGCGAGTGACAACTCGTCGACAATGGCGGGCATGGCTGACGAGGCATCACACGTCCAGTCCGGGCGTCTGGCTCGTCTTCTACAAGGCGCACACCGGAGTGACGTCCATCGCTTACGAAGACGCGGTTCGTGAGGCGCTCTGTTTCGGATGGATCGACAGCCTTGTCAAGCGTCTCGATGACGATCGATACGCTCTCAAGATTACGCCGCGACGGCCGACGAGCAAGTGGTCGGACCGCAATCGAAAACGGTGGGCGGCGCTCGAGGCGGAAGGCCTGCTGACGCCGGCCGGTCGTGCGGCCGCGCCGACGACCAACACCTACGCGCCGCGGCCGATCATCCCCGACCTGCCGGCCTACATCGCCAGGGCGCTGAAGGCTGATTCGAGAGCATGGGCATTCTTCCGGGAGCTCGCCCCCACGTACCGGCGCGACTTCGTCGTGTGGATTCATACCGCTAAACGACCGGACACGCGCGCCAGGCGCATTCGTGAAGCCATCTCGCGGCTGGCTGCCGGACAGAAGCTTGGCTTGAAGTAAGCGAGGCACGCAGCTTCAGCCTCTGCGATATGACGGCGCCGCTCGGCGTGTGCTCCGACACGCGGCTTATTTTGCGGCGGCCGGCGCCGCGATGGGCACCGCGCGCGATGCCGGCCAGGCGTGGAGGCCGAACGCGATCATCGCCGCGATCAGCGCCAGCGCGGCACTGCCGTAGACGCAGGCCGACCACGTCCCGAAGCGCTCGAACAGCAGCGCCGCGACACCGCTGCCGATGATGGACGCCACGCCCTTGCCGGAATAGAGGACGCCGTAGTTCGCCGTCGCGGATCGCGTCCCGAAGTAGTCCGCGACGAGCGATGGGAACAGCGAGAAGATCTCGCCCCACGTGAAGTAGGTGAGGATCAGCGTCACGGTGAAGAGCGTCCCCGACAACCGGCCGAAGAGCAGGACCATGACAAGGCAGATCGCCTGCAGCGTAAAGGCGATCCCCATCGACAGCTCGCGCCCGATCCGGTCGGAGATCCAGCCCCAGAAGATCCGGCTGCCGCCGTTGGCGAGCGCGTTGAATGACGTCGCGGCGGCCAGCGCGCCGGCTGGAATGCCCCACGATGCCGCCATCGGCCCGGCGTTCGCCGTCATCAGGAGTCCTCCGGTCGCCATCATCACCATCGCCGCGTACATGAAATAGAAGCGCGGCGCGCGCAGCATCTCGAGCGTCGTGTAATCGTGCTGGCCGATCCTGCGGGAACCCGCCCTGGCGGCGGCCGGCCTCGCGGCGGGACGCGGGGGATGACACAGGAATTGCGCGACGACGAGGATCACGATGCCTTGAATGATTCCCGTGACGAGAAACGCCGTCCGGTATCCCTGGTGCCGAATCATCGACGCGATGAACGGAACGAACAGCGCGGTGCCGCCGCCGAACCCGGCCGCCATCACGCCTGCGGCGAAGCCGCGGCGCGTCGTGAACCACTTCAGCGCCGTGCCGATGCACCCGCCGTATACGAGCGCGGCCCCTATGCCCGCGATGACATAAAACGTGTAGAGCATCGGCAGCGTTGTGACCTGGCCGAGACTTGCCCAGCCGACACCGCACAGCACCGCCGCCGCCGTGATGAACAGCCGCGGCCCCAATCGATCGATCAGGAAGCCTTGCGCCGGCTGGACCCAGGTCTGAAAGAGGATGAAGAGCGTGAAGGCCCACTGGATATCCGACAGCTTCCAGCCCGTCGCCTGCTGCATCGGCCTGACGAACAGCGTCCAGGAATACTGCAGGTTCGCGATCATGGTCATCGCGATCACCGACGCCACGAGCTGAAACCAACGGTTCCGGATGGTCAAGAGGTCCTCCGGCGCTTCTCGTCCAGCATTTTCGCGCACGCATAGACCGCGCGCGTGGCCGGCATCGGGACGCCCAGCTTCTCGCCGAGCTCGACCACCGCCCCGGCAATCGCGTCGAGCTCCATCGGTCGTCCCGCTTCGTAATCCTGCAGCATGGACGTCTTGTGCGCGCCGACTTTTTCCGCTCCGGCCATGCGCTGATCGATGGAGATCGGCAGCTCGATGCCCAGACGGGCTGCGACGGCTTCGGTCTCGGCCATGATCTCGCGGATCGTCCGCGACACCTCCGGATGGCGCGCCATTTCGTCCAGCACTCCCCCGGTGAGCGCGCTGATCGGGTTGAAGGCAACGTTGCCGAGCAGCTTCACCCAGACCTCGTGTCGCAATCTCGTCGTCACTGGCGCCCGCAGGCCCGCCGCGATCAAGAGCTGCGCGAGGGCCTTGACGCGGTCCGTCCGCGTGCCGTTCGGCTCGCCAAGACTCAGGCGATTTCCCTCGGTGTGATGGATGACGCCGGGTTCCGCGATGTCGGTCGAAAAATACGCCAGCGATCCGATCACGCGTTCCGGTTCGATCGCCTTCGCGATGGCGCCGCCCGGATCGACGCGCTCCAGATGGAGGCCGTTCAGGTCGCCCGGATAATTCTGGAAATACCACCACGGAATGCCGTTCTGCGTGCTGACGACGACCGTGTCGGGTCCAAAGAGCGGACGGAGTCGGGGCGCGAGCGTCGTCAGGCCGTGCGCCTTGACGCCAAGGACGATCGCGTCCGCCCCGGCGAGCGCGTTCAGGTCGCCGGAGATCTCCGGCTTGACCTCGAAATCACCCTCGTCGCTGCTGACGATGCGGAGGCCGCGCTGCTGCATGGCCTGCAGGTGCGGGCCTCGTGCGAACAGAACGACGTCGACGCCGGCTTTCGCGAGCTTCGCGCCGATGTAGCCCCCGATCGCGCCCGCGCCCGCGATCGCGATTCTCACGGCGCCTTCTGCGCGTAGGCCCGTGCGACGACGCCGCGCTGAATCTTGCCGGTGGCCGTGCGCGGGATCGCCGTCGTCACGTGAATCTGCTTGGGCCGCTTGAAATCCGCGAGACGCTCCTTGCAGTACGCAAGGAGGTCCGCGTCGCTCGCGCCCGCGCCGTCGCGGAGCACGACGGCAGCTTCCACTTCCTCGCCCCAGGCCGGGTGCGGCACGCCGAAGCAGACGGCTTCGGCCACCGCCGGGTGCCCGAGCAGTACTTCGTCGATCTCGCGCGGCGAGATTTTCTCGCCGCCGCGGTTGATCAATTCCTTGATGCGCGCGACCAGATGCAGGTACCCGTCGTCGTCGAGGTAGCCCTGATCGCCGGTGCGGAACCAGCCGCCGGTGAACGACTTCGCGTTCGCCTCCGGGTTGTTCTCGTAGCCGGTGATGACGTTGGGGCCCTTGATGACGACTTCTCCCTGCCGCCCTTTCGGCTGATGCCGACCCTCCGCGTCCATGATGCTGATCTGGACGTCGGCGCCGGGCCCCACCGATCCGGGCTTGTGGGGTTTCGGCGGCAGCGGGTTCGACGCCATCTGGTGCGCCGCCTCCGTCATCCCGTACGCCTCGAGCACCGGCGCGCCGAACGCCTGCTCGAGACCCGTCATCACCTGCGGGGGAAGGGCGGCGCTGCACGAGCGGATGAAGCGAAGCTTGTCGGCGCCGTCGGGACGCTTCGACGGATCGCTCACCCGCGCCAGCAGCAACTGGTGCATCGTCGGCACCGCCGAGTACCAGGTGACGCCGTGCTCGCGCGCGACGCGCCAGAAAGCGAGCGGATTGAACTTCGACGGGACGACGACCGTGCCGCCCGTGGACAGGGTGGCGAGCGTCGAGGCGACGAGGCCGTGGACGTGAAAGAGCGGCATGACGCACAGCGACACGTCTTGCGGCGACAGCGCGTAATGCCGCGCGACGTTGCGAGCCGAGATCGACAGGTTCCTGTGCGCGAGCGGCACGCGCTTCGGGCGTCCCGTGCTGCCGCTCGTGTGCAGGACGAGTGCGACGTCCTCCACTGCGGGCGCGGTCACGGGCGCACCCGCGCTGACGCCGGTCAGGGTCACCGTGCCTGCCGCATCCATGTCGATCGTAAAGACCGGCACGCCCAGGTGGTCCGCGGCGCGGCGCGCGTCGTCGCCGCCGCCCGGCGGCAGCAGGAGCACGCGCGCGTTGGTGTCTTCCAGATAGAAGCGGAATTCGTCTTCCTTGTACGCCGGATTCAGCGGTGCCGCAGTGCCGGCGATGGAGGCCGCCAGGAACGCGACGATCGCGGGCAGGCCGTTGCCGAGGGCGGAGGCCACGCGGTCCCCGCGCGTCACGCCCGCCGCGGCGAGCTGACTCGCGAGCGCCTGGACCTGCTTCCGCAGATTGCCGTACGTGATCTGGATGTTCGGCTCCGGGAGAACGATCGCCGCTTTGTCGGCGGGCGCGTCGTCGAACAAGTCACTCAACGTCGAAGGATTCATGATGCGTTCACCAATGTGTCGTAGGCCGGGAGCGTCAGAAACTCCTGCAGCTCCGTCGACGTGGCCACCTGCTCGAAGAGGCGCCGCGCCTCCGGGAAATGGCCTCGATCGAAGCGTGCGGCGCCGACTTCTTCCCGCACATGCCCGTATTCCTCGTCCACACACCGCGCGACCAGATCACGCGTCACCGCTCGCCCATCGTCGAGCGACGCGCGGTGCGCGAGCCACTGCCAGATCTGCGTCCGCGAGATCTCGGCCGTGGCGGCGTCTTCCATCAGGTTATAGATTGGTACGGCCCCCTGGCCGCCGAGCCAGGCCTCCAGGTACTGAATGCCGACGCGGATGTTGTGTCGTAGCCCCGCGTCGGTCCGCGTGCCTTGCGGGGGCTCGACCAGCTTGCGGGCGTCAGGCACGACGTCCTGGCGCAGGCGACCGAGCTGATTGGGTCCGGACATGCCCTCGTCGAAGACCTGCTTCGCGATCGGCACGAGCGCGGGATGCGCGACCCATGTGCCGTCATGCCCTTCCTTGACTTCCCGGAGTTTGTCGGCGCGGACCTTCTCCAGCGCGCGTTCGTTCGCGGCCGGGTCGTCCTTGATGGGGATCTGCGCGGCCATCCCGCCCATCGCATGGACGCCGCGGCGGTGACACGTCCTGATCAGCAGTTGCGTGTACGCGCGCAGGAACGGCGCCTCCATCGTCACCTGGCCGCGATCCGGCATGACGAAGCCCGCATCACGACGCAATGTCTTGATCGAGCTGAAGATGTAATCCCAGCGCCCGCAGTTCAGGCCGGCGCTGTGCTCGCGCAGCTCGTGGAGGATCTCGTCCATCTCGAACGCCGCCGGCAGCGTCTCAATCAGGACCGTGGCGCGAATCGTGCCGCGCGGAATGCCGAGCGCCGACTGCGCGTGGACGAAGACGTCGTTCCACAGGCGCGCCTCGAGATGGCTTTGCATCTTCGGCAGATAGAAATACGGACCGGTCCCGGCCTTCATCAGCGCGCCGACGTTGTGGAAGAGAAACATGCCGAAGTCGAAGAGCATCGCCGGCGCCGGTCTGCCGTCGACGTCGAAGTGACGCTCTGGAAGGTGGAAGCCGCGCGGACGGACCATCAGCGTGGCCGTCTTCGCGTTGAGCGCATAGCGCTTCCCGGCTTCGCTGGTGAACGCGATCGTCCGGCGGATCGCGTCCATCAGATTCGCCTGGCCGCCGATGACGTTCGGCCAGGTCGGCGAATTGGCGTCCTCGAAGTCCGCCATGAACACGGACGCGCCGGAGTTCAGCGCGTTGATGATCATCTTGCGATCGACCGGTCCGGTGATCTCGACGCGGCGATCCTGGAGGTCGGCGGGAATCGGCGCGACGCGCCAGTCCCCGTTGCGGATGCCGGCGGTGTCGGACAGGAAATCGAGCCGTTCGCCGGCGTCCAGACGCTGCTGCCGATCTCGACGGCGCGCCAGGAGCTCTTCAATCCGCGGCCGGAACCGGCGCGTCAGCTCTTCAACGAATGCGCCGGCCTGAGGTGTGAGAACGCGGTCGATCTGTTCGACCGGAGCGACGGACATGGAATAGTTAGACTAGCGCAATCGGGGCCGCAACGCTCGAGCCGTGCCTTACTTGGAATTTTGTACGAGCTGCCAGCCGGTGTTGACCCAGCCCCCGGGACGCCGGACGAAAATTTCCGTCGCGGCCCCACGCTGAGTCGTGGTGTTTCCTTCGCGGACGATGTCCATCTCGAATGTCGAGTAGAGAATCGCCGTCGCGCCGTACACCTGGAACTCGGTGCGGGGAAACGCCACGCGTGTCAGTTTGCCGCCGCCGGCGGCGAAGCCGCGCGATCGATCCACATTCGTCTGCAGCGTACCGATTTCACCGCCGGGATCGATTGAGATCAATTCGGGCGGGAGCAGCTTGCCGAGTGTCGTCGTATCGCCCGCGAACCACGCCCGCCAGACCGCTTCGCGCGCCGCGAGCAGCGACTTCTTCTCGTCGTCGTCCAGCCCGCGCTGCACGGACATCTGCCGCATCATCTCGTCGCCGTGCAGTGACGTATTCGAGGCCACCTGCGTCCAGCCCCTCGGCTCCTTGTGAAACACGTCGAGGATGGTCAGCTTCTGGAGGCTCTTCTCGCCGCCGTAGGCGACGTCGCTCTCGAGGACGAACGAGGCGACGGCGGTGTCGCCATAGAACACGACGTCGAAGTCGGTGAGCTTGTAATCGACCATCCCCTGGCCCTTCCGTGCGTTCGGGCCGAACGTGGCCTCGCTCATATAGCCGTCGATCCCTCGGATCACGTGGTCGTTGCCTGGCGTGAAGCCGCGCCACTGCCTGCCGTGGGTTTCCTGAAGAATCTTTCGATCCTTGTCCACGAACGCCTGGCAGATGACTTCAATCTCCCGTTTGATCGCCGCCGCATCGGCGGCGCGCGACGCGGGAACCGCCTGCGCGAGCGCGGAGGCGGCCGTTCCAAGCACGAATGCGGTGCAGATGAGGGTTCTCATGGGCGCATGGTGAGCCGATAGCGCCGTCGCTGCAAGGACAGATACGCCAGCGGTGCCTCTGGCGCCGGCAGCGGTCGAATCGCCTGCCGACATCTGGCAGGCGCTACTCGACGATGGCTCTACCGGACGATCGGGTTGCCACGGCGGCCAGGGCGGTGCGATACCCGTCTTCGAGAGCATCGGAGGAGCACGCCGCGAACCCAAGATCCCGCAGCAATCCGTCACGGAGTGCGTAGATCCAGCCGTGGATCGTCACGGGTTGTCCGCGCGCCCAGGCATCCTGCAAGACGGTCGTGTTGCCGACATTCCGCACCTGTTCGACGACGTTCAACTCACACAGGCAATCGGCGCGATTCTGCGCCATGTCGAGAATTCGCTTGTGCCGTTCGTCCGTCTCTCGAACGGCGCGCAGCCAATTGTCAATCAGTCCGAGCCGTGCGCCCTGAAGTGCCGCCTGGACACCGCCGCAGCCGTAGTGTCCGCACACGATCACGTCGCGGGCTCCGAGCACGTCGACGGCATATTGCAGGACGGACAGGCAGTTCAGATCGGTCTGGAGAACGAGATTCGCGACGTTTCGGTGTACGAACAGCTCGCCCGGTCGCAGGCCGACGATTTCATTCGCGGGCACCCGGCTGTCGGCGCACCCGATCCAGAGATATCGCGGGGCTTGCTGGGCGGTGAGCCGGCTGAAAAATTCCGGATCGGTATCAACCGTTCGCGCCGCCCAGGCCCGATTGTTCTCGAACAGCTCCGTGAGGGTTTGCATCGCAAGGATGCTACTACGCACGGGCGCCCATGGCTGGAGCGCCTCGGCACCGCGGAGTCGAGCTTGACTTCATCCCGGCTGATCACGAACCCTTGGCCGACCGACCGGCCCGAGCCAGATTGGAATCCATGAACTCGAATGCCGCGACGGGCACGACGACCCTCGCCGCGCTGCTCGCCCGCGGGCGCGACGGCGAGTCCTGGGACGGCGCGCTCGACCTGTCGCTCGTTCGCCAGGCCAAGGGCCACGACGTCGGTCCTCTCGTGTATCGCGCACTGCATCGATCGGGCGCGTGGGCACGGCAGCCCGACGAGGTGCGTCAGGCGCTGACGCAGATAGCCGGTGAAACCGCACTGCTCGATCAGCTGCGTCTCGGACACGATCGTCGGGTGATCGCCGCGCTCGCAGCGGCAGGCGTCTCGCCATTGCTCTTCAAGGGCGCGGCGCTCGCCCACCGCCACTACCCCGAATCGTGGCTGCGGCCTCGTGTCGACACCGATCTGTTGATCCGCGCGAGCGAGCGCAACGCGGCGGCCTCCGTGCTCGAACGTCTTGGCTACGGGCGAGCCGAGCGTCCGACGGGCGATCACGTCACGCACCAGTTCACGTACGTGCGCGCCACGCCGGCAGGCCGGATCGAGTACGACGTGCACTGGAAGATTGCGGATCCGCAGGTCTTTGCCGACGTCCTCACCGTGGACGAGGCCGCGCAGCGCTCCGTTCCGATGCCGGTGCTCGGCGATGCCGCCCGCGCCATTTCCGACGTCGACGCGCTCGTCGTCGCCTGCACGCACCGGGTGGCGCATCACTTCGACACCAACTGCCTGTTGTATCTGTACGACATCGATCTCCTCGCACGGCGGCTTGGGGATGCTGACTGGGATCGCGTCGCTGCGATCGCGGCGCAGAAACGGGTTCGGCGGGTCTGCGCGCGAGGGCTGACGCTCGCGGCCGGCCTGTTGGCGACGCCCGCCCCTGCGCGAGTCAGCCGCGCGATGGCAGTCGACGAGTCGGAACCGAGCGCCAGCTATCTCGCGCCCGAGCTGCGCCGCGTCGACATCCTGCGATCCGATTTGCTGGCGCTGGGTTGGCGCGCGCGTGTGCGGCTGTTGCGCGAACATCTGCTCCCGCCGCCCGAGTACGTGCTCCGGTCGTACGGCACACGGCACACGGCGCTGCTGCCGGCGTTGTACGTGCATCGCATCGTTCGGGGAGCGTTCAAATGGGTTCGACCGCTCAAGGAGAGAGGGTCGTGATTTCAGGCTCGAACGATCTCGCACAGCCCGCTCGCGCACAACTTGCGCCCGAGCTCCAGCAGATCCGTCTCGAGGACCTGCGGCTCGACGTCATATTCGCCGGCGATCGAGTCGAGCACGCGCGTCAGGGCGTGCTGCTCGGCGATGAGCTGCCACATCCGCGTCGCGACGGCGTCGAGGCCGAAGTAGGTGCCGGTCTTCAGGTTCAACAAGACCGCTTCGCCATCGAGCTCGCGGAACAACACGTCGGGGGCGACGTTCATCGAATCGCGCAGCGTCAGTTCCATGCGCGACCATTGTAAACTGTTCGCGGCGCGCTGGACGCATGAGCGGAATCGTCGGAATCTGGCATCTCGATGGGCGGCCGGCGGACCGTCGCGAGATCGCGCGTCTCCTCGCCACGATCCGCCACCGCGGACGCGACGCCGAAGCCGTGCGCGTGATCGGCGCAGCCGCTCTCGGCTGCTGCCTCGCCCGCACGACGCCGGAATCGGTCTGCGAGATACAACCGGCCGTCGCTGCCGACGGAACGATGCTCGCCTTCGACGGGCGTCTCGACGATCGCGACGAACTCTCCACCGCGCTGGCTTCGCACGTCACAGTTTCCCGCGAAGCGCCCGACTCGACGCTCGCGCTCGCCGCGTATCGCGCGTTCGGCGACGACTTCCCCGCGCGGTTGGCCGGCGACTTCGCGTTAGGCCTCTTCGACCCACGCCGGCGCCGCATGATCCTGGCGCGCGATGCCGTCGGCGTGCGTCCGCTCTACTACGTTGCAGCGGAGCGGCTGTTTCTGTTCGCGTCCGAGATCAAGGCGATCGTCGCCCATCCAGCCGTGGAGGCGTGTCCTGACGATGGCGCGCTGGCCGATTTTCTCTTCACGCGATGCGTCGGGCGCGAACCGACCGGGCGCACGTTCTTCGAGGACGTCGCCAGCGTGCTCCCGGCGCATGCCGTCATCGCCGAGCCGCGGGGCGTTCGACGGATGCGGTACTGGGACTTCGACGTCACGCGCCGGCTGACGTTCGCTTGCGAGAACGAGTACGCCGAGGCGTTCAAGCAGTACTTCGATCGAGCGGTACGCCGGCGTCTGCGCAGCGTGCGCCCGGCTGCGGTGTCCCTCAGCGGCGGCCTCGATTCCTCGGCCGTCTTTTGCGCGGCGCACGCGTGGCCACGGGGCGAGCGGAACGGTCCCGTCGCACCCATCGGCGTCTCGCTCACCTTTCCCGACGGCGATCCGTCGGACGAAAAACAGTATCTCGCCGCGATCGAGCGCGCGTGCGGCGCCGCGATCGTGCGCCTGCACGATCCGCCGATCGGTCTCGCCGATCGCTGCCAGGACGCGATCTGGCATGCGGAGGGGCCGTGGCTGGACGGTCAATGGAACGCGACGCACGCGCAGATGTCGGCCGTGCGGGACCTCGGCGCCTCGGTCCTGCTCACCGGTCATTGGGGCGATCAATTTCTGTTCGACGACGCCTACCTCGTGGATCTCTGCCGCAGCGGGCGATGGCAGACGGCTCTGCGGCATGTGACGACCTACAGTCGGTGGATGGACGTCCCCGAGGCGCACTTCAAGAGGCGGCTCGCCGTGGCGCTCCTGAAGTATCATGCGCCCGACGTGGCTGCGGCGTGTCGGCGCGTCCGTGACGCCGTTGGTGGCCGATCGTCCGCGCGCGCGTGGTACTCCGACGCGTTTGTCCGCCGTGAGCGTCCGCCCGGGAGGCAGCGAAGACGGACCGGCAGCACCGCGCACGCGCGTTCGCTCTACGGCGAGATTCGCTCGCAATATGCCGTCTCGTCCATGGAGTGGAACAACAAGATTGCGGCGATGCACGGCCTCGACATCGCGTTTCCGTTTCTCGATCGCGATCTCGTCGGCTTTCTGATGGCGATTCCCGGTGAAATGCACACGCGCGGCGGCGTGCCCAAAGCGTTGCTGCGCGACGGCTATCGCGGCGTGATGCCCGACGACATCGTTCACCGAGCGTCGAAAGCGGACTTCAGCGACCGGATCAATGCGGGAGCCGCAATCGATCGCGGGCTCGTGCTCGACGGCATCCGGAATGGACTGTCGATCGAGCGGCGGTACGTGCGTCGGGAAGCGTTCGACGTAATCGCGGCGCTGCCGGTGGACGACGCGTCCAGCGCCGTGAACGCGTGGGCGCTGATCGATCTGTTCGCGCTGGAACTCTGGCTTCGTGAATTCGTAGGACCCGACCGGCGGTCTCAACAAGAGAGGATGCTCGAGCATGCGCAGGCCATCTGACGATCAGGCCGACGGCAAGACACCGCCGCGCGAAGAACCTTTGCGGCAGGCCAGGAAACCGTATCGATCACCGCGCCTGATCACCTACGGCAAGCTGCCTCAGCTTGCGCTCGTCAAGGGCGGGGCGAGAGGTGACGGCGGCGGCGGAGCCCCTGCGTCGAAGGTATGAGCCCAGTCGCCACGACCGCGCACACGTATCACGTCTACGGATTCCGCGTCCGCAGCGCGTGGCGCCTGCCCGGCTTCGCGCGGTCCGCCAGGTGCCTCGCCGAGGTCGGCCTGGTGCGCGGCCCTGCCTCACGGTTCGCGCGCGCCGCCCTCGAAGCCCGTGCGATCCGGCCGGACGAAGGGACGTGGCCGCGCGGCGTCCTCCTCGACGACGGGCAGACATACCTCCGGTGGCCCGAACGGTTCGAGTTTCTCGTCTCCGCCGATGGGCGGGCGATCGCCGCGCGCCCGCTCGCGCCCGGTCCGCGGGAGGCGTTTCACGCCTACCTGCTCGGGCAGGCACTGTCGTTTGCCCTCGTCAAACAAGGCTTCGATCCGCTCCACGCGACAGCGGTGACGATCGACGGCGCGGCGGTCGCGTTTCTCGGCGACACCGGCTACGGCAAGTCGACGCTCGCGGCCGCATTCCTGCAAAGCGGCCATCCGCTGCTGACCGACGACCTCCTGGTGCTCTCTCCGGGCGGCGATGGATTCCTCGCGCATCCGGGACCGGCGCGCATCAAGCTGTTTCCGGACGTCTCGCGAAGAGTGCTCGGACCGCACGCGCGTGGAACGCTGGTCGCAAAGACGACGACGAAGCGCCTGATTCCTCTCCGCCGCCGTCACGCCACCGCGTCAGCCGCGCCGATCCGGACGATCTACGTCTTGTCCACGCCCGACCGCCGGTCGACACGCGTCGCAATCCGGCGCGTCTCGAAGCGGCAGGCGTGCCTCGCGCTGCTGCGCAACGCCTTCAACACGGCCGTCACCGATCCGCAGCGGCTCGGCCGGCAGTTCGCATTCGCCGCGAACGTCGCCTCGCGCGTGACGATCAAGACGATCTCGTACCCGCGAACAATCGGATCGCTGGCATACGCACGCGACGCCATCCTCGCGGACGTGTCGCGACGCTGACGTCGTGCTGCAGTTGACCCGATCGGGACCAGCGCTCTCGTGGACGGAGGCGGATCTGCGCCGGCTGCGGAGCCAGTTCGACGAACGACATTGCATCCGCCTGCCCTCGCTCGTCGACGCGGACGAATTCGCGTACGTGCAGCGGCAGCTCGATCTCGCGGTGTTCGCCGACACGAGACATGGGAACATCGGCGTCGAGGTGTGCCTGCAGGAGAACCCGGCGCTCAACCTGCTGAACTTCCTCACGAACGACGTCCGGTTCTTTCAGCTCGTCCAGCGGATGACCGGCTGCGGACCGATCGGCACATTCATGGGACGCGTCTATCGGATGGTTCCAGGCACCGGCCACTACGACTCGTGGCACAGCGACTGCGTCGAGCACCGGATGATCGGCATGAGCGTCAACCTGAGCGACGGCGTGTACAGCGGCGGCCTTTTTCAGCTCCGGCGCAGGGATTCGGCCGCGATTCTCATCGAGGCGCCGAACACGGGCGCGGGGGACGCCATCCTGTTTCGCATCGCCGCCGACATCGTGCATCGCGTCACGGCCGTGGAAGGCACGGTGTCCAAGACGGCGTTCGCCGGCTGGTTCGTGTCCGAGCCGAGGTTTCTGGACCTGCTGGTCTCGCGTCCCGACGACCGTTCGATCGCCACCGCAGAGTAGAACAGCAGCACGAACTCGATCGGCAGCCTGTAGCGGGTCGTCGGAAAATACATCGCGTGCACCCCGACGAACGTGACGACCGTCGCCCAGAGAATGCCGTCGCGGCGGAGCTGCCGCCGCCGCGTCCAGATGCCGCCGAGCGCGAGCGCGGCGATGGGCGCGTACGATAGCGTATAGACGACTCGATCGACAATCGGCCGCTGCGCGCCGTTTTCGATCGTGGCGCGGCCATCGTCGTCGATGTGGAAGATCGTGGCCGCCGTCGGGTCGCGGCGCGGCACGAGGACCGGCGAGAAGAAATATAGGACGTTCTGGAGTCTCAAGCGAAGCGTACCCATCGGATCGGCGGCGATGTGCTCGATGGCAAGCCGCGTGAATGCCCGATCCGCTGCGCGCTCCTGAAGAGGCGACGGCGGACCAACCCACGGCGCGCGGCGCGCGAGCATGGTCTGAGCGTAGTCCTCGAGAATGTCCGGGCCGTAGTCGGGAAGGACCTTCGCCGTGTACTCGCAGTTCGAGATGAAGAGGTTGAGCCCGCTGCGCGTTGGCAGCATCCACCCGTTCAACGCGTAATTCCTGAGGGCATACGGCGCGACGATGACAATCGCGGCCGACGCGAACGCTGCGGCGGCGCGGGCCCCGCGATCGCGCCCGAGGAGCGCCGCGCCAAGGGGCAGGAGCGGCAGCGTCATCATTCGCGTCGTCATCATCAGGCCGAGGCAGACGCCTGCGCCGGCGGCGCGCCACCTCGTGTGGGCGGTCGCGAATGCGTACGCAAATCCAAGGACCAGGACGGTCATCAGCGTCGCGTCGCTGATGTTGCCGCCGTAGCGAATGGACAATGGATAGACTGCATAGAGGGCGCCGCTGATGAGGCCGACGCGCTCCCGGCCGGTCAGCGAGGCGGCGAGGCGACACAACAGCGGCGCGCCAAGGGCGCCGAGCGCGCATTGGATCGCCTGTACGGCCCACGACCGATCGCCGACGAACGCGCGGCAGACGGCAAGGAACAGCGGGTACAACGGCTCGAACGCGGTTGTCTTCACGCTGCCGATGCTCAATGATCCATCTCTCAGCAGGCTGCCGGCGAGCGCCCAGTTGTAGTTGTCGAACGGCGACCGCGCGACGGCAAGATAGAAGACGCGCGGCGCGAGGGCAAGGCCGAAGAGCGCCAGTTGAATCGTGCGATGTCGATTCGAGGACCAATTGAGCAACGGTCGCAGTGTACCCAACGCGCGTGAAGGCTGTCGAACTGGACGTGTCGAACGCATCGCGATTGTGATCGAGGCGGCTGCTGCGCTGCTGATCGTTCGGATAGGGCTGTGGACGCTGCCGTTTTCGACGCTGACGCGGCTCCTCGACCGACTCGCGACTCCGGCCGAGCGACAAAAACCCGCCGCAGAGGCCGGGCGCATCGGTCGAATCGTCGAAGGCGTCGCGCGCCGGCTGCCGCTCGGGATGACGTGTCTGGTCGAAGCGCTCGCCGCGCGGGCGATGCTTCGCCGCCGCGGCTACGATTCGAGGGTGCGGTTCGGGGTGCGGAGCGCGAAGAGTCGACGCACGATCGAGTCGCACGCCTGGCTCGAATGCGACGGTCTCGTTGTCGTCGGGGCGATTGACGCGCTGCAGGAGTACGCGCCGATGAATGCGGCCAATGCCGACGCGGGCTTCATCACGCGCGAACATTCGCGCGCGCACCTCCGCGGTCGAGCCACAAGGAGCACACGAACATGACGCCAAAGAACACGATCTGCCTCTGGTTCGACAAGGACGCGCTCGAGGCGGCGCGCTTTTACGCCGCCACCTTTCCGGATAGTAAAGTGACCGCCGTTCACAAGGCGCCAGGCGACTACCCCGGCGGCAAGGAAGGCGACGTGCTGACGGTGGAATTCACCGTTTGCGGCATTCCCTGTCTCGGTCTCAACGGCGGCCCGGAGTTCAGGCACAGCGAGGCCTTTTCCTTCCAGATCGCGACGGACAATCAGGAAGAGACAGATCGCTACTGGAACGCGATCGTCCGCAATGGCGGCAAAGAAAGCCAGTGCGGCTGGTGCAAGGACCGCTGGGGTCTGTCGTGGCAGATCACCCCGCGCGCGCTGACCGACGCCTTAGCGGCTGGTGGCGCTGAGGCCAGGCGCGCCTTCGAGGCGATGATGCCGATGAAGAAGATCGACGTCGCCACCATCGAGGCAGCCCGACGCGGCTAGGGACATCACCTCTCGGCCGTAATGGTCACCGCGACCCCATTCTGTTTGAGCAGCGCGTTCATCGCCGGCGCTTCTGTGTCGGCGATCTGCTTGTACTGCGCGGCAATCGCCGCGAGCTCCTGCTTGAACCCGTTGTTCACCGCGACCTGCGGATCGGTCGGGCCGAGATCGCCGCCGCCTGATCCGCCGCCGGGTGTGCCGACCATCTGGCCGATCATCCAGCTGATTCGCTCGTAGAGCTGTACCGGCTGGCGGAAGGCGTCTTCGCTTCGTCCCGTGTTGCGCAGATCGATCATCTTCGCTTCAACCGCGCTCAGGTTCGACTCGAACGCTTTCACCGACTGGAGCAACGTCGACTTCTGCGCGTCCCTGGCGAGCGTCGCCATCAGATCCTGCGACTGCTTGCGCATGGACTCGAGGGCGTTGCCCATCTTCGCCACTTCGTCGATTTCGGAGAGCACTTCTCGGGTGAACGCCACCTGCGCCTCGATCGATTGCTGCGTGCCCGGTGACTTCGGATCGGGCAGCACGGTGAGTGTGGTCGTCTGCTCGGCGGCTCCGGCCTTGACGCGGATCGTGTATTTGCCCGGCGGCACGATGGGCCCCGCCGGCGGAATGCGCGTGCCGTACGCCGCGTAATTTCGGCGTGCCGGCGCCCAGGGCTCGTAAAGCGGCGGCGTCTGCATCGTGATCGTCGAGCCGTTGTCGTAGCGCAGGTCCCACCACACCCGGTTGAGGCCGGGGTGACCGGCGACGGTCAGTGTGCGAATCATCGCGTTGTTCGGGCCGGCGATCGAGATCTGCACGTTCGGCGTGGCCGCTTTCAGGGAGAAATCGAGATCCGCGCCGTATGGCGGATTCTCTCCCTGCACATGGGCGTCGGGCTCGCTCTCGCGGCCGTCTGCCGTGGAGCGGAACCGGTACGCCGGACGCGGAGAGAAGAGATGGAAGTCTTCCGATTGCGACGTGTCCCACGTCCTGAGCGCGGTCACGTCGTCCAGGATGTACACCCCGCGACCGTGCGTGCCGATCACGAGGTCGTTGAACGTCGGCTGTACCTGCAGCCAGTAGACCGGCGCCGGCGGTAGATCGTTTCGCAGCCGCGTCCAGTGCGCGCCGTCGTCCCACGTCACGTACAGCGCATTGTCGGTGCCGAGATAGAGCATCCCTTTCCGAACCGGGTCTTCGACGATGATGTGGGCGCTGGAGTTGACGCCCTTCGGCACGCTCGAGGAGATGAGCGTCCACGTGGCGCCGTAATCGGCGGTCTTGTAGACCAGCGCGTCGTACAGGCCCTCGTGCTGCAGATTTTCGACGACGTAGGCCGTGGCGGCGTCGAACTTGGATGGCGCGATGCTCCACACGGTGCCCCACGGCGGCAGATTCGGGATGTTCTTCGTGACGTTCGTCCAGTGCTCGCCGGCGTCCCGGCTGACGTTCACCTGACCGTCCGTGCTGCCCGTCCAGATCACGCCCGCCTTCGCCGGCGACTCCGCGATCGCGTATAAGGTCGCGCCGTCGAACGTCGTCAGATTGTCGGAGGTGATGCCGCCGGAATTCTTCTGGTGCGATTTGTCGTTCGTGGTGAGATCGGGACTGATCACCTTCCAGCTCTGGCCGCCGTTCGTCGTCATGAAGACGACTTGCGCGCCGACGTACACGCGATTGTGGTCGTGCGGCGAGATCGCGATCGGGGTGATCCAGTCCCAACGGTACTTCATGTCGGCGGGCGCCCAGCCGTAGCTCGTGATCGGCCACGCGCTCACGTCGCGTGCCATGCCGTGCTTGTAGTCCATGCGGACGACGCGGCCGTTGTCGCAGCCGGACCACACGACGTCAGGATCGACGGGGTCTGGGACCGCAAACGCATCCTCGCAGCCGCCGGTGCCGACCCAATTGCCGACACCCATGCCGCCCCGGCCGCCACCGCCGCGATTGGACCCCCGGAAGCTCGACTTGTCCTGAATGTTGCCCATCACGTTGTACGGCACCGCGTTGTCCGCCATGACGTGATAGACCTGCGAGATCGGCAACATGAAGTGTCTGTAGGACGCGGCGCGGTTGTCGCTGATCGAGACGCCGGCATCGTTGGCGACGAGCACGCGATTGGCGTTCGTCGGATCGATCCAGACGTCGTGATTGTCGCCGCCAGGCGCGGAAAGCGCCGGTGGCGGAGTCGCGGTGGTTGCGGCGCCCGGGGGCGGGGCGCCTTCTTCGACCGGCACGGCGCCACGTCCGCGCCCGCCTCCGCCTGGTGCGCCTGGGGCGCCTCGGCCGCCACCACCGGCCTGGAACACCGTCGTTCCGCCGTCACGCGACATCGTGAAAGCGACCGACGGAAAGTAGAGCAGATTCTCGTCGTCCGGCGACACGGCCATTCTCGTGTAGTACGGCGCGCGCTCCGCCGGCAGATGCGATTGATTGACGAGCTGCCACGTCTCGCCGCGATCGTTCGAACGGTAGAGACCCGGCGCCGGCGCGTCCTGCACGAGCGCGTAGACACGATTCGGATTGCTTTGCGACACGGCGACCGCGATTTTGCCCAGCGCGTGGTCCGCGGCGGGGAGACCGTGGCCGGTGATCTTGGTCCATGTCGCGCCGGCGTCGTGCGTGACGTAGACGCCGCTTCCCGGACCGCCGCTGTGCAGGTCGTAGCGATGGACGATCAGCTCCCACATGCCGGCGTACAGCGTCTTGGGATCCTTTGCGTCGATCGCGAGATCCGAGCAGCCGGTGCTTTCGTTCACGGCGAGGACGTGCTGCCACGTCGTGCCGCCGTCGCTCGTGTGAAACACGCCGCGCTCCCGCTGTGTCCGGAACGCCTGGCCAATCGCGCAGACGTACACGCTGTTCGCGTCGCGCGGGTCGATGACGATGCGCGCGATGTGTCCCGTCGCGTCCAGGCCCATGTGCTGCCAGGTGCGTCCCGCGTCGGTCGACTTGTACACGCCGTCGCCGAGCGTGTAGTACGGACGAATCAGCCAGGGCTCGCCGGTGCCGGCCCACACCGTCTCGCGGGCGGACGGCGCGACGGCGAGCGCGCCGACCGCAGACACGTCCTTGTCGTCGAAGATCGGCCGCCAGTTGATGCCGGCGTCGGATGTCTTCCAGATGCCGCCGTCGGCGGCGCCGATGTACACGGTCAGCGGATCGCCGGGCACCCCCGTAATCGAGGCGACGCGATTGCCTTCGGGGCCGAGCGGCCGGAAATGGAGCGCGCCGAGCCCGTTCGGGCCGCCGTCCGCCGGTGCCGCCGGCCCGCCGCGACCGCGCTGCGCGTGGGCGTTTACGCTCGTGAAGAGAAGAAGGATGAGGCTGATGAAGACGTGACGCATCAACGGCTCCTGTGCATGGCGGTAGACGGTAGGCGCGGTTAGTCTAGCGGAGAATCACTCGAATGCGCATCGGCATTCTCGGTTCAGGACTGATGGGCGGCAAGCTCGGACGATCTTCGCCCGGGCCGCGCGCGAGCTGGCGATCACGGTCTGCCGCCGCCACCGCCCTTGTTGACGTTTCCTTTTGCCAGCTTCAGGACGCGCCGGCGCCGAATCCGATCGAGCGCCTCTTTCGCGTCGTCCAGGGCCCCGGCGAACGCAAGCCCGTACAGAAACCCGGCGTCGAACTCCGCCACACCGGGACTCGCGGCCGCTTCCGGTTCATCCTCGTCGAGCAGCCCGCTCATGGCATCGACGAGAAGCTGTCGTTCGGTCGCAATCAACATTCCGAGCTTTGCCACCTCGTCCTCCGGCAAAGGCTCTGGTCCCCGGTCGGCGGCCTTCAACGTGAGCCTCACCAGCTCCGCGGTGTGACGATTGGCCTCATCTTCCCATTTGCTCATGACTCTTCGCCCCGGTCGTCGGGTTTGTTCGAAAAATCGCGCTCCGGCCTCACTTCGTCGGGCAACCGCCCGCCGCAAACGTCAATGTGACGCGCGCGACCGATTCATCCGATCCATTTACGACAATCGTGTCCGTCGCGGCGGCGTTCACCCCTGGCTGCCTGCATGCGGCGGTCGCATGAACGCGGTAGGTCGCGTCGGGCAGGAGATTCACCGTGTACGTGTCGTCCGCCGTCTTTCGCGCGTCGGGTCCCCGGGCTATCGCTCGTCGTGGCGGTGACGAACGCACCGTACGTATCGGCAGCGCGCATTCCGTTCCAGTTCAAGACGATCTCGAGCGTGCGCGTCGGGCGGCCAGTGGGCAGATGGATGTCGGCGTTGAGGATCTGCTGTCCGGGCCCCAGATGAATGACCGTGGCGCCCGCGATGTCGGGCGCGCTCGGATAGAACGTGTCGGGAAACGGATGATCCGGGTTCAGCGGATGCGGTTTCCCGTTCCCGAACGCAAGCACGTAGTCGCCGGGTGGAATCATCGTGAACTCGAACGGCTTGCCGTCGCCCTGCCACGCGTCCATGCCGCGGCTGGGATCGTCGGCGCGAAAGAGATTCACCCTCAACCCGTCGCGCGGCCTGCCATCGGGGCCGATGACGCGGCCGCTGATCTTCGCCGTCGGCACGGCGGTGAGCGTGAGGTCGTAGCAGGTGCCCGACTCGACCTCGATCGACTCGAACGGCTCGTCGAGAATCGTATAACCCAATTTCAACCCGACGGGAAGATCCGCGGTGATTCGGTACGTTCCCTTGGGCAGACGCTCGACGACGAACGTCCCGTCCGATCTCGTCTTCGCCGTCACGGTCGCGCCATTCGATTGAAACCTCAGAACGACGTCCGGAAGCGCGCCCGCGTCGCCCGGATCCCACATGCTGCTGCTCTCGTACATCGTCCGGACGAGCGTGCCGTAAGCGGCGGCGACGCGCCGGCCGCGTTTTTGACGGCGCAGCTGTTCGAGATCCGGACCGGCCCCGGGGAACGGGATCATCTGTCGGCCGCATCCGCCGACGTACGCGTGCTCGCGGCCGTCGTCGAAGCGGACGGTCTGGGCGAATACCAAGTATCGCTTCACGCTTTCGTCGTAACCGGTGGAGCCTTCAACGGGCGCAATGTCGATGATGTCGATCGTGCTCCCCTTGACGCCGGCGAAGCGCTCTTCGACACGGAAATGGAACGTGCCGTCGTTTATCGATTCGATCGAGCCGAGGAAGATCACCGGCGCGGCCTTCGTCAGCGAGCAGGTCGGTGTGTACCCGCCCGCGCATTGGGCGAGCGCGGCCGGCGCGGAGCCGATCACGGTGAAAATGGCGAGAGGCGCGACGAGCGCGCGACACATGCACCAATTATCGCCGAGCCTGGGCGGAAGTTGAGTGCTTAAGCGACTGCAGTCTCGGACAGAAGCAGAAACGATTTCCGCAACCGGTCATCCGTGCCGCGTAGTCGACCGTCGCAGGCTCCACAGTCCGCGCGCCGAGAGGACGAACGTGAAGCCCCCGAGCCCGCCGAGCGCCCACAGTGTCCAGACGAAGAAGAAGCCGCCGGCGGACCTGGCGATCTCGCTGTAATGTGCCCCCCGCATGTGGATGACGGGCATGCCTGCCGCGAACAACCCGACGAGCAGCATGATGACGTACCCCGATCGCCGCTCGGCCAGCACGAGCGTCCCGTACAGGAAGACCACGAGGACGACCAGCGCAGTGTTCGAAGACTCGGCCTTCGATATGCCACGGACGATGTCGTCCGTGACGTGAAGCGTCAGCAAGAGGATCGAGAGCAGCGACGTGACGACCAGGGTTGCGCTTGGCTTCATTCGCCAACAGCGTGGCGGCACGCGTGCGCTCGAACAACCAGGTTGCGACGAACAGCGGATTCGCCGCGCCGAAAGGCGGTTCGATCCCCCCGAACGGCGGCTACATCTCCACTCTACTGGCCGCCGGGGCGCCGTGCGGGCGGCGCGGCGATGCCGGGCAGGGCCGTTCCCTTCATCCGTTCGTTGAACGCCGCCACATCTCTCGTCAGCACGTCGCCTATCTGATCCTGGAGCGCCTTGAGCTTGGCCTCGAGATCCTTCTGGACGGCCAGTTGCTGATTTGTCGGCTTGAAGTCGGCGCTCTGCAGGCTGTTCGCGAGATAGGTGATCTTCTGCACCAGCTTCGATCCAAACCGGACGCCGTCCTGGCCGCGGCCGGTGGTGCGGAGCTCCACGAGCTGATTCTCGAGCGCGATGATCTTGGCGTCCAGGTCGTCGATGGGTTTCCTGAGTTCGCGATCCTGCGTCAGGTTCCGAAGATTGCGGATCTGCCCGCGGACCAGCTCCGCGTTGTTGACGGCCTCGACGGCCATGTCCAAATCGCGGCGGACGCTCGTCAGGAACTGCTGCTGCGCGGCGAGGTCGGCTTCCGTCCCGGCCGAGTGCGGATCCTTCAGGACGCGCAATGGCTGCGTGTAGTCGCGCCCTCCGACGCTCACCTTCACCGTGTACGTGCCCGGCGCCTGCAGCAGCGTGAGGCCGCCGCCGGCGGCACCGGCTCCAGCCTCGCTTTCGCGAATGCCGTCGGGGCCGATGCGGACCTCCGGCGCGTAGAGCGGGCTGGTTCGCAGGGTCACTCGCGAGGACGCCGTATCGCGCAAGTCCCAGTAGACTCGATGGAGCCCCGGCGTGCCGGGCCCGTCGATTGTTCGGATCGTCTGTCCCTTCGCGTCCTGAATCGCGATCCTGACCGGGCCGTCGGCCGCCGAGCCCAGGAAGTAGTTGATGTCCGCGCCGTAGGCTGGATTCTCTCCGACGGTCGGATCGTCGTAGGGCGTCGCCGGCGCGCTGATCGCGCGGAAGCGGTAGGCCGGCCGCGTCGTGAACAGGTGGGCGCCCGCAGTCATCACGGCCGGCGTCAACTCACGAAGCGGCGTCACGTCGTCGAGGATCCACACGCCGCGTCCATAGGTCGCGATGACGAGATCGTTGAACTGTTCCTGCACGGTGATCCAGTACACCGGCGCGTGAGGCAGATTCATCTGCAGCGGCTGCCACTCGTTGCCCTCATCGAACGACACATAGATGCCGTTCTCGGTCCCGAGATACAGCAAGCCGCGCCTGACCGGATCCTCCCGCACGCAATGCGCGTAGCTCAGCATCGAGTGGGGGATCCCGTTGGTAATCAGCGTCCACGTGGCGCCGAAATCCTTCGTCTTGTAGACGAACGGATCGCGGTTGTTCTCCTGATGGAGTTCCATCGCCAGATACGCGGTGCCCGCGTCGAATCGCGACGCGTCGATGTTGCCGACCGTTCCCCACGGCGGGAGATTCGGGATGTTCTTGGTGACGTTGGTCCATGTCTTGCCGGCGTCGCGCGTGACCTGCACCTGACCGTCGTTGGTGCCGACCCAGATGACGCCCGCCTGTTTCGGCGATTCGGCAATCGCGTGAATCGTGTCCGCGTACTCGACGCCGATGTTGTCGGGCGTGAGCCCCCCGGAGCTCTGCTGGCGGCTCTTGTCGTTCAGCGTGAGATCGGGACTGATCTCCTGCCAGCTCTGGCCGCCATCGATCGACTGCAGCAGGTACTGGCTGCCGATGTAAATCTTGTTGTGGTCGTTCGGAGAGATGTGGAACGGCGCGTCCCAGATGAAGCGGTACTTCAAATCGGCCGCGGGCCCGTTCTCATCATCAGGCCACACCTCGACGTCGCGCATCTGGCGGCGGCTCTCGTCGTAGCGGACGACGATCCCGCCGACGCTGCCGGATCCGGACGCCGTGGACCAGATGATGTTCGGATCGACGGGATCGGGAATCGCGAAGCCGCTCTCGCCTCCGCCGATCGAGTGCCACATGCCGCGCGGAATCTCGCCGCCGCGCCCGCCGCGTCCGCCGCCTTCGCCGAGGCGGCTGTTGCTGGGCCCGCGGTACGACGGGCCGTCCTGTTTGTTGGTGTACACGTAGTACGGCACCTGGTTGTCGGTGGTCACGTGATACAGCTGCGCGTTGGGCAGGCGCTGCTTGAGCCAGGTGCGGCCGCGCGTCTGCGAGATCGAGACCCCCTGATCGTGGCCGACGATCATCCGGTTGCCGTCGTTCGGATCGATCCACATGTCGTGGTGATCCCCGCCGGGTGCCTCGATTCCGTTCAGCGCCACGAGCGTCGCCCCGCCGTCGATCGACTTGCTGAACGACGCGTTCATGTAATACGTCTCGTTCTCGTTGTCGGTCGACACGGCCATCCGCCCGTAGTACGCCGTGCGCCCCATCGCATTGCGATCGGTGTTCACCATCCGCCAGGTGTCGCCGCCGTCGTCGGATCGGAAGATCTGCCCGCGATCCGTGTCCTGGCCTTTGAGCGGAATCCCGTCGCCGGTTTCGATCGTTGCGTAGACGCGCCTCGGGTTCGAGTGGGCGATGGCCGGCATGACCTTGCCGACGGGCCGCCCGGGCAAACCGTGACCGGTCAGCTTCGTCCACGTCGCGCCGCCGTCGGTCGACTTGAAGAGGCCGCCGCCGGGTCCGCCGCTCTCGCGTCCCCATGTGTGGATTTCCAACTGCCACATTCCCGCGAAGAGGATGCGGGGATTCGCCGGGTCCATCGTGACGTCGGAGCACCCGACCTTCTCGTCGACGAACAACGTTCGCTGCCACGTGGCGCCGCCGTCGGTGGTGCGGAAGACGCCCCGCTCCGGCTGCGGACCGTACGCGGTGCCGAGCGCGCAGGCGATCACGATGTCCGGATTGGTGGGGTGGACGATCACCCGACCAATGCGGCCGGTCTTCTCGAGCCCCACGCGGGTCCACGACTTGCCCGCATCGGTTGACTTGTAGATCCCTTCGCCGATCGAGATGTGGCTCCGGATCCACGCTTCACCGGTGCCCGCCCAGACGATGTTGTGGTCGGAAGGCGCGACAGCGAGCGCGCCGATCGACTGCACGGCCTGTTCATCGAACACCGGTCGCCAGTGAACGCCGCCGTCGTCGGTCTTCCACACGCCGCCCGAGGCGCTCCCCGCGTAATAGACGAGGGAATCTCCAGACACACCGGCGACCGCCGACACGCGATTGCCTTCAGGGCCGACGAAACGCCAGCGCAGCTCCTTGTACGTGTCAGGACTCACGCGCGCCGGCTGCTGGGCAGAACCGGACGTCAGGCCGGCAACGACGCACATCGGCAAAGCGACTGCCAACCCGATCACGGATCTCCTCGTCATGGACATCTTTACCTCCGGCGGCGACGAGGAATCTACGCCGATTCGTTCGGCGGGGCAAGCCGCTTGACGCTTGCCGAACCTCGCGCGGTGCTCGAAGGCGGACCGGCGGCCTACATCTGCCGGAACAGGTGCAGGTAGTTGCGGCTCACCGGCAGAACATCGTCTCGGCCCTTGACGTGAATCTCCGCCGTCTCGTTGTCATGGCGCTTCACATGACCGATCGCGCGCAGATTCACGACGACCGAGCGATGGACCTGCGCGAATTGCTCCGCATCGAGCTGCTCGAGCAGCTCCTTCAGCGGCGTCCGCACCACCGCCTCGGCCGGCTTCCCTCCATCGCGCCAGGCGACGATGGTGTACTTCGCGTCGGAGCGAAGGTAGTCGACGTCGTCAATCGCGATCAGCCGCACGGTCTTGCCGGCTTGTGCCCGGATCCAGCGCAGCGCCTCGCTCTTGCGGGCGCCGCTCTGCAGCTTCGCGAGCTGCCCGCTCAGTTGCTCCAACAGATGCTCGGTGTTGATTGCCGGCCTCGACGACTGCAGGCGTTCCTGGAGACGGCTCACGGTGTCCGCGAGCCGCGCCCGTTCGACCGGCTTCAGCAGGTAATCGAGCGCGCCCTGCGCGAAGGCCTGCACCGCGTAGTGATCGTACGCCGTGACGAACACCAGGTGCGCGCGTCGGCCGATGTGGTTCGCGGCATCGACGCCGGAGAGTCCCGGCATGTGGACGTCGAGGAAACAGATGTCGGGGCGCCGCTCGTCGAACAACTGCACCGCCTCGCGCCCGTTGCGCGCCTCGGCCACGATCTCGAGCTCGGGCCAGACGTTCGCGAGCTGGCGCCGGAGCGCATCGCGCAGCAGCGGTTCATCGTCGGCGATCAACGCGGTCGCATGGACGTTCATGCTTGTGCCGGCATGTCGATTTCGACGGTGGCGCCGCGAGGACCGTTGGATGTCAGACGCAAGTGCGCCGCGTCGCCGAATATCAGCTGCAGCCGCTCGCGTAGAGCCGTCAGCCCGGTCCCGGGACCGGTCGCGGGACGATGGAGTCCGACGCCGGTATCGGTCACGCGCACCACGCAGCGTTCACCGATCCGTCCGATGTCGATGTCGATCCGGCCTCCGTCCTCACTGGGATCGATCCCGTGTCGGACGGCATTCTCGACCAGGGTCAACAGGGTGGTCGGAGGACAGCGAACCTGCGTGACCGACGGATCGACGTTCATCGCGTATTGCAGGCGGTCGGGCATGCGCATCTGCATCAGCTCGAGATACGGTCGAACGAGCTGCAGCTCGCGCTCGATCGTTGCGGCAGGCTCGTGCAGCACCGGTACCGCCGCACGCAGATACGCGGTAAGGCTGCGCAGCACGACCGACGCGTGGGGCGAGCCCGCATCGACGAGCGCCTGCACGTTCGCGAGCGTGTTGAAGAGGAAATGCGGCGCGACCTGCGCCTGCAGCAGATGCAATCGCGCGTCGAGCGCCTGTCGCTCGAGCTCGCTGCGCTCGAATGCGAACGCCAGCTTCTGATCGCGGGCAAACGCTTCCTTCTGCCGGACGATTGCGGCGAGCGCCGTCCACGGCGCGAGGAGCAGGCCCGCAAACGTCAGATGCGTCCACCCGTTCAGGCGGCTGGGGTTCTGCCAGAAGGGGGGCGCACCGTGAGGAGTGGACAGGACGTAGATCAGCACCGTCGTCACCGGCATGAAAACACCGACCGCAACGACCTGCAATGCCCATCGTTGGAGCCACCGGGGCAGCTTCCGTGGCCAGACCTCGAACACGGCGAAGGTGGTCGTCGCCGAGAGGCCGAGGACGATCGTGCGGAGGAAGAGTGAGAATGGAGAGTTTCTCCATCCGGTCATCATCAGCAGGAGGCCGACGCCGATCGACATCGTCAGCGCGACGGCGAGGCGCCGCGAGGTCTTCGTGATCATTTCGGGCGGTCGCGCGGCCGTCGCCGCTTCGGACATGACGCTGAGGATACCTGCTTGTGGGATTGCTCACCTCCGGAAACCGGCGACTGCAGGTCATCGACTGCAACGAAGAGGCGGCCGGCAGGGACAATTTCCGCAACCGGCTCATCGGTGGGGCCTGAGCGCCGGCCTGCTGCACGGTGTTGGGCGACGGCGATTCTTTCGGAACGCATCGGATGACCTCGAGTTGAAAGAATTCTCACGAGCGCGGAACTTTCGGCGCGGCGTCAGCACTGGTGCCGGATTGCCGACAGCGTTCGTTCGAATTCAGGCGATGCATCGTCAGCGCGGCGGGCACAGGAAATGCTCCTTTGAGGGTGTCATGTTGGCTGCGACCTGCATCGCCACGACGCGCGAAAAGCGTCGTCCGCTTGCGGTCGACTCGTTAGTTCCGGAGCCGATCTTCACCTCGACCCACGCCATCACCATTGACGCGCCGCCCGGACAGGTCTGTCAGCCCGGTGGCTCGATCTCGCGCGCGCGCAACCGCTTCGGTCACCGCCGCATCTTCGTCGAGCGCGCGTATGCGGCGCTGGCGAGGCTTCCGCGTCCGCTGCTGGTCGCATTCGCGGCGTTGGGCCATCGCGTGATGGAGGCACGACACGTGCGTCGGATCCAGAGACGCAGCACCGCCCCTTCGCCGACACACGCAGTGAGTGGTGAGACGTGGCGCAAGGCGCTGCTCGTCTGCGGCATGGCCTCGTCGCTGCTCTACGCCGCGATGATCTGGACAATTCGGTACGAGGGCTACAGCCCCATTTCTCAGGTCCCGAGCGAGTTGACCGCAATTGGCGCTCCGACGCGAACGGTATGGGCACTCCTCGGCTGGATCTACACCTTGCTGATCACCGCTTTCGGATTCGGCCTGTGGAAGTCCGCGCATCGAAATCGCGCCCACCGAATCGTGAGCGGCCTGCTGCTGGCCTATGCGTCTCTCGGGCTCCTATGGCCGTTTGCCGCGATGCATCGACGCGAAGTTCTGGCCGCCGGTGGAGCAACGCTGAGCGACACCATGCACGTCGTTCTCGGCGGCGTCACCGTGTTCCTCATGTTCCTGGCGATCGGGTTTGGCGCGACGGCATTCGGGAAGAGATTCCGCCTTTATTCCATCGGCAGCATAGTCATACTGCTCGCGTTCGGCGGGTTGACATTCCTCGAGGCGCCGCGCCTGCAGGCCAATCTGCCGACGCCGTGGATAGGGTTGTGGGAGCGCATCAACATCACCGTGTTCCTGCTGTGGGTCGTGGTGTTGGCGACCGCGCAGTGGCGGAGCGGAACAGCGCCAGGAGAGACGCAATCGGGAGGTGCGTCATGAAAGCATCGCTCGTCGCGGCACATGGTGCCGGAGTGGCGATCCTCGCATGCGGCTGTTCCTGCCGGTTTCATGTTTCGAACGACGAACGACGCAGCGACGCGCGCGATCTGTTTTTGGACGGTTGCACTTCCAAGAAGCGTCCATCCTGGGACGCTGAAAGTTCCAGAGTGAAAGCACCCTGCGCTGGAAGCGATCCCATCACAGCACGCCGATTTGCCGGAGGAACCCGACCTGG
>DATJFE010000084.1:0-67611 GCA_035495955.1 Vicinamibacterales bacterium
TTGTTCATGTCCTCCGAGTCGACCAACAGCCGGACCGACTGCGGTTTCGGCGGCGTGCCCGATCCGGTCAGCAAGGCCCGGGTGCGCGGCATCCGCGTGTTCGACATCGCCGACGTGAAGCATCCGAAGCTGGTCACGAGCGTACAGACCTGCCGGGGATCCCACACGCACACCGTCGTGACGCAGCCGGGCGACAACGACAACGTGTACATCTATGTGTCCGGCACCGCCGGCGTGCGTTCCGCAGAAGAAGTGCCGGGATGTGCCGATGGCGGGATCGACGATCCGAATTCCGCGCGCTTCCGCCTGGAAGTGATCAAGGTGCCGCTCGCAAAACCGGAGACGGCGGCGATCGTCAGCTCGCCGCGGATCTTCAACGGCCTGCCGGT
The DNA here is from genome assembly GCA_035495955.1 of Vicinamibacterales bacterium. GTDB lineage: Bacteria > Acidobacteriota > Vicinamibacteria > Vicinamibacterales > 2-12-FULL-66-21 > JAICSD01. The sequence goes on from DATJFE010000084.1 coordinate 390, forward strand.
CGCGCCGCGCAACCCGGATCGCGACGCCGTTGACGCCGCGGCGCGTACGGCTCAGGCCGCCGCGGCCCGTGGCAACGCGCCGGCCGTTGCCGTGCCGCCAGACCAGGGGGCTCAAGGTGCTCAGGGAGGTCAGGGTGCTCGGGGTGCTCAAGGTGGCGGGCGCGGGAACGCGACGCCCCCGGCGCCGACCGGTCCGAATCAGTGCCACGACATCACCGTGTATCCGGACATCGGCCTGGCGGGTGGTGCGTGCGCGGGACTCGGACTGCTGCTCGACATCCATGACGCCGCGCATCCGGAACGCATCGACTACGTCGCCGACGCGAACATGTCGTTCTGGCACTCGGCCACGTTCAGCAACGACGGCAGCAAGGTGCTCTTCACCGACGAGTGGGGCGGCGGATCGGCGCCGCGCTGCCGCGCCACCGACAAGCTCGAGTGGGGAGCCGACGCGATCTTCACCATCGAGGACAACAAGCTGAAGTTCCACACCTACTACAAGCTGCCGGCGCCGCAGACGCTCCAGGAGAACTGCGTCGCGCACAACGGCTCGCTCATTCCGATTCCGGGCCGCGACGTGATGGTGCAGTCGTGGTACCAGGGCGGCGTGTCGATCTTCGACTGGACCGACGTCGATCACCCGAAGGAGATCGCGTACTTCGATCGCGGACCGATCAATGCCGCTCGCATGGTCAGCGGCGGCACCTGGTCCGCCTACTGGTACAACGGCATCATCGTCAGCTCGGAGATCGCCCGCGGCCTCGACATCTACGAGCTCGTGCCGAGCCCGCTCATCTCGCAGAACGAGATCGATGCGGCGAAGACCGTCCACTTCGACTACTGGAACACGCAGGATCAGCAGAAGTTCGTCTGGCCGCCGAGCTTCGCGCTCGCGCGCGCGTACCTCGATCAGCTCGAGCGGTCGAAGGGCCTCGGGGCGGACGCGATCGCGTCGGCGCGAACCGCGCTGGCGACGGCCGAGAAGCGGTCCGGAGCCCAGCGCAAGACGGCGTTGACGGAGCTGGCCTCCACGCTGGACGCGGCCGCCGGGGCGGCGGGCGATCAGACGAAGGTCCATGCCCTGTCTGCCGCCGTCACGGACCTCGCGAATGCGCAGCGCTGAGCGGTCTTATGGCATAATGGCGAAGGATATGTTCCGCGGACTGGCCATTACCCTCGTACTAATCAGCGTCGGCATTAGCCTGCCGACGCGCACGGGGTGATGTAGCCAGGGCCGACCCGGAATCGAGACGCAATCGGGGCCATCACCTCACAAAGGTGATGGCCCTTTTGTTTTGTTGCCGACGAGCCGAAAAGGAAGGAAGACCATGACTGCCCCGCGATTCGATCGAGACCATCGCTCCGGACCACCCGATGGGAACGCCCCCGCCGCCGCGCGGCCCGACGCGCGGACCGAGGCGCCTGTCGCCGCGAACGCACGCGCCGCGGACGCGCCCGCGCAAGAGGAGCCGCACGACGAGAAGATGATCGACGAGCCGGGATACGGCCACGGTGTCTGATCCCAGGCTGGCCGTACTCCTCCTCTGCGCGCCGCTCGCACTTGCCGCGCAGCGCGCGCCTGGCACCCAGCTCGATCGTCTGCCGCCACACATCGAAGTGCTGACGTATTTCGGCGAGCGGGCGGACATCTCGCCCGACAATCAGCGCGTCGCGTTCATGGCGAAGAGTTTTGGCGACGCGATGGTCATCGATCTGAAGACCCGCGCGATCCGGTGCCTCACGTGCAACGTGCCCGGCGCCGCGTTCCTGCGCGTGATGCATCTGAGCACCGGCGATTACATTCTGATCGGACCGGATCACTTCGAAGACATCCGCGTCAGCCGCACGCGCGACAACGAGTTGTGGTTTCTCGGCAGGGAGCGCGGCGCGAAGCCGCTCAGATTCAACGAGAAGATGAGCGAAGGGATGGCCATCTCGAAGAAGAGCCTGAAGGTGGCGTACTCGCAGGTGCACGCGCAGGTGCCCGACGTGCCCGCCGGCGCGTCGCGCCTGGTCGTCGCGGACGTGAGTCTGTCGGGCGGCACGGCGGCCCTCGTCAACAAGACGGTCGTGTACGAGAGCAAGGACAGCGGCTGCACGATCGAGGCGCAGGACTTCTACGACAACGACACGAAGATGACCTTCACCTGCTACGAGCCGCGGGGCGCGGCGTCGGTCATGGGGATCGATCTCGCGACGAAGCAGGTGACGAACTTCTCGAAGGCCCCCGGCACCTACAACGAGGTGGAGGGGATTTTTCCCGACGGTCGGTACACGTGCGTCGAGGCCGATCGTCAGGTCGCGACGCTCGGCGGCAGCCACGGTTCCGGCAACATCGACATCTGGAAGCTGAAGCTCGATGGCACGGGCACGGACTTCGTCCGCCTGACACACTTCAACGACTACGAGGGAGGCAAGGCGTCGAATCCCGTCGTGTCGACCGACGGCCGCTTCATGGCGTTCCAGACCGCCAAGACGACCGATCCCGCCGGCGTCGGCTACGGCATCCTTCTCTTCTGGTTCCGCTGATCCGACTCACCATCGAAATGTGAGCGTCAGGATGTTCCGATCGTCGTCGCGACGATAGTCGACGCCGTTCGAGAACGCGCGCAGCAGCGGGATGCCGTATCCGCCGATCCGCGCGTTGTCGAGGGATTCAGGTAGATCGCCACACCGGCAAAAACCTGAGATCGATCGTCTGGGCGCCCGGCAGATCGAGCCGGCCAATCAGGTGGATTCTCCGAGTGCCGTCTTCCAGATCGGCACTGGTCTTCTTTTCCATAGGAGCTCCTGCGCTCTTGTCCTCCTGCCACAGATCTCCTGCGACCTCCTCGACTCCGGCTCTCCTGTAGGAATTACAGCCGGGCGCGCTTCGCCTGACCTGCGGCGATAGACGCTAACCGAATGGCGTCTGCCGCGTCGAATCCTCCATGACAGGGCTCCGTCAGGACGTCCGGTTCGCCGCCAGGGTGCTGCGGCGGTCGCCGGGCTTCACGCTGACGGCGATCGTGCTGCTGGCGCTCGGCATCGGCGCAAACGGCGCGATCTTCAGCCTCCTCGACGCGGCGCTCCTTCGTCCCCTTCCCTTCCGCGAGCCGGATCGCCTCGCGATGCTGTGGGAACGATCGCCGAACTTCCCCCACAACCGCGTGTCTCCGCTGAACTTCCTGGACTGGAGCGAGCAGCAGCGGACGTTCGCGTCGATCGCCGCCGTTGCGGGAGGCAGCCGCACGCTTACGGGACTCACCGCGGCGGCCGAACGCATCCCGGGCCAGTCCGTGACCACGCGGTTCTTCGACGTGCTGGGGGTCGGCGCGATCGCCGGCCGCACGTTCGATCCAGACGATGCGAGGACCAACCCGCACGTCGTCGTCATCAGCGATCGGCTGTGGCGGAGCCGGTTCGGACGGGAGCCCGGGATCGTCGGCCGGCCGCTCGTGCTCGACGGCGAGCCCTTCACCGTGATCGGCGTCGTCCCCGCGGAGTTCCAGATCCTGTTCCGCGCGGACCTGTGGACGCTCTTCGTGCCGCGCCGAACACCCGAACAGCGGATGCAGCACTACCTGCAGGTCATCGGCCGGCTCCAGCGGGGCGTTACCATCGAACAGGCCTCGGCCGAGATGGCGGGTGTGGCCGCCGGAATCGCGCGCATCTCACCCGACACCAACAAGGACTGGGGCGTCACGATCGAGCCGCTGCGCAACGCGGTCGTCGGAGCCGATTTGCGTGCGACGACGGTGATGCTGGCGTGCGCGGTTGCGCTGGTGCTGCTGATTGCGTGCGCGAACGTCGCCAACCTGCTCCTCGCGCGCGGACTCAATCGCGCCGGCGAGATCGCGATTCGCGCGGCGATAGGAGCCAGCCGCGGGCGCATCGTCGTCCAGTTGATCGTCGAGAGTCTGGTGCTGGCGCTGATCGGCGGAGCGGCGGGAGCGCTGCTAGCCTCGACGGCGGTGCGGCTGGCGCCGTCGTGGCTGCCGCCCGACACGCTGCCGCAGTCCGTCGCTCTGCGATTCGACGCCCGGATCGTCGCGTTCGCCGTGCTGCTATCGATCGTGACCGCCCTGGCGTGCGGCCTCGTTCCGGCATGGCACGTATCGACGCCTTCAACGGTGCGCGGCGCTCGCGGCGCGACCCGGGCGGCCGGGGCGGCGCGCTCGGCCCTGGTCGTGGCGGAGGTCGCGGCGGCGATCGTTCTTCTCACCGGCGCGGGACTCCTGACCCGAACGCTCCTCGCGATCGACCGTGCCGATTACGGTTTTCAGGGCGATCACGTGCTGACCGGCGCGGTCGGCCTGCCACTGCGGGGGTACGACGATCTCGGGAACCTTCTGACTTTTTATCAAAAAGCGGAGCGCGAGCTGGCTTCGATTCCCGGGGTCACCGTCGCGGCGATCGGCGACACGCTGCCGCTCGACGGCTGGAATATCGGCCAGGGATTCGAGATCGTCGGCGATCCTCCACTCGATCGGTCGAAGAAGCGCGCGGCACACTACCAGATTGTCAGCAGCGATTACTTCCGGGCGCTCGGCATCGCGCTTCTGAAAGGACGTCCGTTCACGCCGCACGACACCGCGCAGACGCAGCCGGTCTGCATCGTCAACGAGGAGTTCGTACGGCGGTATTTGAACGGACGGGATCCGCTCCAGGCGCGCGTGAGCGTGCCGGCCATGGCCTATCACGGCAGGCCGACGGACGTCGTCCGCCAAATCGTCGGCGTGATCCGGCAGGTCGGCGAAGCGGCAGGCGAGAAGGAACCCGCCATCGAGATTTACGTCCCGATCGAACAGAATGCCTGGTTCTCGGCCTCAGTGGTGCTGCGAACCGCTGTCGATCCACTGTCGCTGGCGCCTGCGATGAAAGCGGCGATCGCCAGGGTCGATCCCAATCTGCCGGTGACGCGGATCCGCACCATGGATGAGGTCGCTGCCGAATCGTCGTCGCAGCAGCGATTGCGTGCCGAGCTGGTCGGCGCCTTCGCGGCGATCGCCGTGGTCCTTGCGGCGGCCGGCATTTTCGGCGCGCTGACGTACTCGGTATGGCAGCGATCGCGCGAGTTCGGCATTCGTCTCGCCCTGGGCGCGCAGACCACGGATGTGCTGGGGATGGTCTTCGGCGCCGCGCTGAAACTCACCGTCGCCGGAATGGCGATCGGCCTCGCCGCCGCCGCGCTCCTGACGAGATTCCTCGAGTCGCTGCTCTTCCATGTCCGGCCGATCGATCCGCCCACATTCTTCGTGACGGCCGCGATCGTCTCAGGCGTGGCCGTCGCCGCCTCGGTCCTGCCCGCCCTGCACGCGTCGCGCGTGGACCCAGCCGTCATTCTTCGGCGGGAGTGACGCTCCTCTTCGTGTATACTGCGGCAGTCGGCTCCGTCTGTCCGCCGTCAACCGGCAGCAATCATCCTGCCCCGCGCCGTTAAATCGTTCTCCCCGGACAAGGAGCGTATGACCGTTCACCTTGTGAACCCCAGTCACGTGTCGTTTGGCGTTGGTGTCATAACGCCACGATGGCTGTACGTCCTCGCGGGCGCCACGCCGGAGAAATACGGCGAGCCGCGTATTACTGACGAGACCCTCGAGACTCTCGACCTCTCGATCATTCGTCGCGGCGACATTGTCGGCATCGGGATCCACACCGGCAACGCGCTCCGCGGGTACGAAATCGGCGCGGCGGCACGGAAGGCCGGCGCCTGGGTCGTGTTTGGCGGCATCCACGCCACGCTCTATCCGGACGAAGCGCGCGAGCTCGGCGGCGCCCACGCTGTCGTGACCGGCGACGGCGACATCATCTGGGGACGCGTGTTGGACGATTGTGTCGCGCAGAAGATCCAGCCGCTCTATGCCGGCGGCCGCATCGAGGCCGACGCGTTCGTGCCGGCCCGCTGGAGCCTGCTGCCACCCGCGAGCTACATGTGGGCGTCGGTGCAGACGGTGCGCGGCTGTCCCAAGCACTGTTCGTTCTGCTCGGTGTGGCGGACGGACGGACAGCGGCCCCGCCAGCGCGGATCGGATGCGGTGATCGAGGAGATCGTCGAGCTCCGGCGGCGCGGATTCCGGTTCATCGCCCTCGCGGACGACAACTTCTACCCGGTCACGCTGACCGACCTGCAGATGGCGGCCCGGCGCGCGGATCCGCACCAGCTCGAGTCGCTGAAGGCAACGCGGCGCGAGCGCTTCACCCTGATGGCGCGGCTCGCGCAGCTTCCCGACGACATGGTGTTCTTCACCCAGATCACGATGGAAGCCTCCGAAGATCCGGAGTTCCTCGAGGCGATGAACCGCGCGCACATCCGCGGCGCGCTCGTCGGCGTCGAGTCGGTGACCGAAGAAGGGCTGAAGGACGTCTACAAGGGCTTCAACGCATTCGGCGACGAGCTGGTCGAGCGGCTCCAGACGTTCCGGCGGCACGGCGTGCACGTGCTCGGCTCGTTCATCTTCGGCCTGCCGAGCGACAAGCCCGCGACGTTCGAGACGACGGCGGCGCTCGCCGAGCGCGCCGGCGTGACGTTCGCGCAGTTCGTGATGCTCACGCCCTTCCCCGGCACGCTCGACTTCGCGTCGTGGGAGAAGGCGCTCGATCCCGCGCTGCCGACCATCGGCGGCGTTCCGATCAGCCGCCACTGGCTGATTCCGCAGGCGCTCAAACCGAAGGTCTACGTGCCGCATCCGCGGATGTCGGCCGAAGAGATCCGCGAGCGCACGCAGGGCGTGTGGGATCGGTTCTACAGCCTGCCGACGATCTGGAAGCGATCGCGCTGCGTGAAGACGCTGCGCGCCCGGCTCGCCTTCGTCCTGATCTCGAAACTGTATCGACAGATGTACGCCAACACGGGCATCGCGACCGACAGCGCGCGGGTGAGCCGATCCGCCAGATGGGCGCGCTGGATCGCGCGCCCGTGCCGCCGGCTGTTCGCCGCGGCGCCGATGCCGGAGCTCACGGTTCCCGGCGACATGGACCACGCCGCCGAACGAGCGTTCGGCTAGCAGCCGCGGCTACGCGAACGACGCGATGACGTCGACGGCGCGCGCGATGTCGCGCCGGTTGTTCGCCAGTCCGATCGACGCCCGCACCGCGCCGATCGCGCCGTCGGATCGAAATGCGGTCTCGGCCGCGCCTGGATTGCAGAAGCAGCCGCCGCGGACGTGCACGCCCTCGGCGCTCGCGCGCGCTTCCACCTCGCCGAACGGCACGCAGCGGCCGTCCGCATCGAGCACATTGAAGGTGACGGTGCCGGCCGGTTCGCCAGTCGCCCCGTAGATCTTGACCAGCGGCCATCCATTCCCGCGGCGCAGCGACGTCACCCGCTCGACCAGCTCCGCGGCCAAGTCGGCGACGTGACACGCCAACCGGTCCAGGCCGATCCGGTCCATCAGCGAGAACCCGTCCTCCAGCGCGGAGATGCCGATGAAATCCGGCGTACCATCCTCGAACCCCTCGTGCAGGTGTCGCAGTCGATGCCGCGGCGGCTGGACCGAGACGTGCTCGACCGTGCCGCCCGCGAACCACGGCCGCGCGAGCGCGTCGAGGGCTTCGCGCCGCGCCACGAGCGCGCCGATGCCGGTCGGGTAGCCGAAGATCTTGTAGAACGACACCGCGACGAAGTCCGCCGGACAGCGGCGAAGGCTCAGCGCGTGCGCCGGGACGAACGCCGCCGCGTCGAGCAGCACGTGGAATCCGAGGGACCTGGCCGTCCTGACGAGAGATAGCGGATGCTGCAGGCCCGAAAAGTTCGACTGGGCCGGGAAGGCGAAGAGGCCGGGGCCGCCCGCGGCGGCCAGCCGCGCCTCGGGATCATCGAGACGCAAATCCTCGCGCAGAGGCAGGTAGTCAACGGACGCGCCCGCACGGCGCGCGTACTCCCGAATGCCGTTGACGGAGTTGTGATTGTCGGCGCTGAGCACGCAGACCGAGGCTCGCGAGAACGGATACGCCTCGGCGACCAGCTTAATCGCCGTGCTCGCGTTGGCCGTGAAGCAGACCACGTAGTCATCGCCGGCATCCAGGAACCGAAGGACGCGTCGCCTCGCCGCGTCGATCGCGCGGCTGCTCGCCTGCGAGGCCGCGTGTTCGGAATGCGGATTTCCGAGCACCGCTCGGGCCAGCAGCTCCCGATGGGCCGCGACGTGCGACGCCGCGTGCGGCGCGCTCCCGCCATGATCGAGATACGCGATGCCGTTTTCGTCGAGGCGCGCGAATTCACGCTCGCGAAGCTCCGCGAAGAAGCCGTCGGCGAGACGGATCGGGGAGGTCAGCATCCGCTTGCCGGCTTGTAGACAGGCGCGGCGTGGACTACGGACGATGCCCTCGATGCCGGCGTGCGCGCCGCCGCGGCCGCCGCGCCCAGCGCCAGCGCGAGAAACGCGAGCCACCGCCGCGCGCGCGTCGCCGTCATGCCCGCGATTCCAGCCGCTCCGCCATCGCGAAGCCGCCCAGCGCGAGCAGGACAACGGCGAAGGCGACCAGACCGTACGGGAGGTGGAGGAGCGAAGGCAGCGTCCACGCGCCGCGCGCGTCGCTGTCGTAGAAGGCGAGCCACGCCGGAAAGGTGAATCCCGCGGCGAGCACGCCGATGAAGAGGCCCGCCGCGACCGCCAGGCCGTCTCCCCGCCCGCTGGCGGCGGCGACGCACGATGTCCCCGGGCACAGGCCGGCGAGCGCGAAGCCGGCGCCGAACACGAGTCCTCCAACGAGTTGTGGGCGCAGGTAGGTTTCCGGGACCGCGATGGTCGCGATATCGATCCAGCCAAGACGCGACAGCCAGAACACCCCCAGCATCGCGGTGACGATCGCCGAGAACATCACCTTGAACACCGTCAGATCCTTGAGGAGGAACTGCCCCGTCAGCTTCTTCGCGCTGCCGAGACCCGCCTGCTCCAGCGCCGCGCCGAAGGCGAGGCCGATGACCAGCGCCGTCAGGAGATCGTTCATTGCCACGCTCGCTTGATGGCCGGAGCCACCACGTACCCGGCGGCGAACGCGCTCATCATGAAGGTCCAACTGCCGACGCTGAGCAGGGCGCCGCCCGTCAGCGCCTGCCCGCTCGTACAGCCCCGCGCGAGCGCCGCGCCGACTCCCATCGTCGTGCCGCCGGCGAGCGCTGTCGCGATGCGCGCGCGCACCGTGACGCCACGACCTCGCTCCACGGCGACGCGGAATCGTCCCGAGAGCGCCGCCGACGCGAACGCGCCGATCGCCACGCCGGCGATTTCGACGAGCAGCCATTCGCGCCACGGCCCGCCCGGCCGCGCAAGGTATCGGCCGAAGTAGGGATTCGACGCCGCGTACTCGGGCGCGACCGCCGCCACCGTGCCCGATGCACTGGCGGCGAAGGCGCCTGACGCGCCGAGGCCGCGCCCGGCGAACGCGTAGGCCGCCAGGAGCACGAGTCCGAGCGCCACGCCGGACGCGTAGGGGTCTGAATACTTCATTGAACCTACTTCTTCTCCTTCGGGTTCTCGACCGGCAGATCGCGGCGCGACCAGTCTTCGAACGATCCGTCGTAGAGCAGGACGTTGTGGCCGAGCGTCCGGGCGGCGAACAGCATTGCCGTCGCCTGTTGCCCGATATGGCAATAGCCGACGACCGTGTCGCCGGGCTTGACGCCCGCGTTGGCGAAGATCGCGGCGATTTCGCTCGCGGGCTTGAGGCGGCCGTCATCGGTCGTGAACGCATCGAACGGTGCGCTGAGCGCCCCTGGAATGTGGCCGGCCTTCGGCGGTTTGCCGCCGGCTCTCGTCCCGTCATAGAAGGCGGTGATGCGCGCGTCGACGATCGCGAACCGAGGCGCATGCTCGTGCGACGCGACGAAATCCGCGTCGACGACGATCGGCCTCGTCTTCAGGGGAGCGAGATGGCCTTTGCTCGGCACGGGCGTGTCTTTCGAGAGCGGCTGTCCGGCGGCCGTCCATCCCTTCAGGCCGCCGTCGAGCACCGAGACGTTGGAGAGGCCGGCGTAGTCGAACGTGAGCAAAACGCGAGTGGCCTGCGTCCATTGTCCGTCGCTGGCGTAGAGGACGACGCGGGAGTTGTCGGAGACGCCGAACGATTCGAGCGCGTCGTGAATCGCGGCGGCGGGCGGCATCTCGAGCGTCAGGTCTTCAGCCTTGTCGCTCATCGTGTGCAGTTCCATCCAGTCGGCGTAGCGGGCGCCGGGGATGTGGCCCCGGTCGTAGGCGTCCTTGCTGCCGATCTGGAGCACGACGAGGTTGGGATCGTGCAGGTGCTGCGCGAGCCACGCCGGCGCGACCACGAGTGTGTCGCGGGTCGACCCGTTGGCCACCTGCGCGGATAGGGGTGCAAGTACGACCGCGAACATCGCGGCCGCGGAAATCAGACCTTTCATCGGCGCCTCCAGCGCGAAACACTACCGGTTTTTCTTCGCGGACGGATTCTCGACGGGCAGATCGCGCTTCTGCCAGTCCTGGAACGATCCGTCGTAGAGCAACACGTCGTGGCCGAGCGTGCGGGCGGCGAACAGCATCGCGGTCGCCTGCTGCCCGACGTGGCAGTAGCCGATGATGGTGTCGCCCGGCTTCACGCCGGCGGCCGTGAACATCGCCTCGAGCTGATCCGCCGGCTTGAGCTGAGTGCCCTGGCCCATCCCCATCGCAAACAGGTCGAACGGCGCGCTGACCGCGCCCGGGATGTGCCCGAGTTTCTGCGGAGGACCATCCCCGCGCATCGTCATGGGGATGCCGTCGTAGAAAGTCCTCGCGCGCGCATCCACGATGGCGAAGCCTGGAGCGTGCTCGTGCGCGCGGACGAAATCGGCGTCCACGATCACGGGCCGCAGCTTGAGCGGGGAGAGCGAGCCGGCCTTGACGACCGGCATGTCCTTCGACAGGGGACGTCCGGCGTCGGTCCAGCCTTTCAGGCCGCCGTCGAGCCACGTCACGTTCGCAAGACCGGCGTAGTCCAGCGTAAGGACGATGCGCGTCGAGGGAGACCAGTAATTGTCGGCGGCCACGACCACGACGCGCGACCGATCGGAGATGCCGAGCGCCTCCAGCTGCTGCCGGAGTGCATCGGCCGGGAGCATTTCCAGCGTCAGCGGATCCGCGCGCTCGTGGCCCGCGGAGAGGGCCCCGGCGTCGAAGTTGACGAGACGCGCGCCGGGAATGTGCCCGTTGTCGTAAGTCTCCTTGCGGCCAACCTGGAGCACGACGAGGTCGCTGTCGTCGATGTGCTCGACGAGCCACGCCGGTGTCACGAGCAGTCTGTCGCGCGTTGAGCCGTTGGCGACCTGCGCGACAGAAAGGGAGGGAGCGGCGAAGCAGCCCGCGAGGGCGGCGGCGACGAGCGCGCGAATCATTCCGGAGGCCTCCTGTAGATCATCGACAAGATACCGCTGCTCTTGTAGAACGTCAAGGGGAGGCAGGAAGTTCCGTGCAACTCCCAACGCCCAAAGCCCAACGTGCCAGCCCCGGCTCCCAACTCCAAGTTGTTCTGGTACAATCGGATGGATACGGATGCGCCGGATCGCGGTCCGGACCCTGTGCAAGCGCAGCCTACGAACCGCGTCAGGGCCGGAAGGCAGCAGCGCTAAGTAGATCCTGCGCTGTGCCGCAGGTCCTCCGGATCGCGGTCGGGCGCATTTGTGATCCGGGGGACTTTGTCCCCCGGATCCCCTTACACGCTCGCCGCTTCGCCGGCTCGCTCCGTTCGCGTGGCTCACTCGCTGCTCGCGTTCGCGGCCGCAGGTGCGTAGTACACTTACTGGTCGAATTCTCCTACCGCGAATGGCCTACCAAGTCCTCGCCAGAAAATGGCGCCCCCAGCGATTCGATGACGTCATCGGGCAGCGCGGCGTCACGCAGACGCTGCGCAACGCGATCGGCGCGAACCGCATCGCGCAGTCGTTCGTTTTCTCGGGCCCGCGGGGCGTCGGAAAGACCACCACCGCCCGCATTCTCGCGCGCGCGCTGAACTGCGAGAAGGGGCCGACCGCCGATCCGTGCGGCGTGTGCGACGCCTGCGTCGAGATCGCCCAGGGACGCGACATGGACGTCCTGGAGATCGACGCCGCGACCAACACCCAGGTCGACAAGGTGCGCGAGGTGATCATCGCCGGCCTCGGCATGGCGCCCGTGCGGAACCGCTACAAGATCTTCATCATCGACGAGGTCCACCGCCTCTCGAACCAGGCGTTCGACGCGCTCCTCAAATCCATCGAAGAGCCGCCGCCGCACGTGGTCTTCATGATGGCGACGACGGAGATCGAGAAGGTGCCGGCGACGATTCAATCGCGGTCGCAGGTGTTCGAGCTGAAGACGATCGGCCTCAAGGCCATCGCCGATCAGCTGCGCCGCATCGCGGACGCCGAGAAGATCCAGGTCGGCGACGCAGCGCTGATGCTGATCGCGAGGGCCGGCGACGGCAGCATGCGCGACGCGCAGAGCGCGTTCGATCAGGTCATCGCGTTTGCGGGAACGTCGATCGCCGCCGATGACGTCGCGGCGGTCCTCGGCCTCGTCCGCCGCGATCTGCTCATCCAGATGGCCGACGCCGTCGCGCGGGAGGACGGATCGGCCGTTTTCGACCTCGCGAACCAGGCCGTGGAATCCGGCTACGACCTCCGGCTCGTCATTCGGGAGCTGGCCCGGCTCACCCGCGATCTGCTCGTGCTGTCGATCGATCCCGCGCGCGCATCGGATCCGGAAATCGCGGCGGATGCCGAGCGTCAGCCGCTGCTCGATCTCTCCCGCCGCTTTTCCCGTGAAGACCTGATGCGGGCCTTCGACGTGCTGACGAAAGCGGAGTACGACATCAAAGGCTCGATGCAGCCGCGGTATCACGTCGAGATGGCGCTTCTGCGCTGGATCCATCTGCGCAGGCTGACGCCGCTGGCCGATCTGATCCAGCAGGTGCAGGGCGCGGCCCCGGCGCCCTCCTCGCGGCCCGCGGCGTCCCGAGGCGCGCCCGACCTTCCGCCTTCGCGTGAGGCGCCGGGCGTTGGCGGTACATCACGCGCCGCGACGGTCAAGGCCGTCGAAGCCCGGCGGCCGCCTTCGGCGGCAACCGCGGGTTCTCTCCCCGCAGGCGGAGCTGCCGCGCCGCCGGGCGATCTGAAGGAGGCGTTCCTCGCGGAAATCCGCCGGGCGAAGAAGTTCTTTCACGGCACGGTCGTCGCGCAGGCGCAGCGGATCGATCTCGACGGCGACCGGTTCGTGTTCGTGTTCGGGCCGCAGCATCGCGCGCTGCGGCTGCAGCTCGAACAGAACCGGCCGTGGCTCGAATCGACGGCGACCGAGCTGGCCGGACGGAAGATGACGGTGGCCGCTGCGGAAGGTCCGCCTTCGTCGGCGAAGGCCGACTTCGTCGAGACGACCGCGGCCCAGACGCCGAAGCCGGCCGTTGTCGGCGGCGATCCGGATCGCAGACAGGAACTGAAGGAACGCGCGATGTCCGACACCGGCGTGCAGACGATGCTCGACGTCTTTGCGGCGGAAATCAAAGACATCGAAGAGATGTAGTGGCTCACACATGAACATTCAGCAGATGATGAAGCAGGCCCAGCAGATGCAGGAGCGCCTGCAGAAGCAGATGGCCGAGATGAAGATCGAGGCCACGGCGGGCGGCGGCATGGTGACCGTCGTCATGAACGGCTCGAAGCAGGTGCTGTCGATCAAGATCGATCCCGAGGCGGTCTCGAAAGACGACGTGGAGATGCTGCAGGATCTCATCCTCGCGGCGATCAACGACGCGCAGCGGAAGGTCGACGATACGATGCAGAAGCAGATGAGCGGGTTGATGGGCGGCATGAAGATCCCAGGCATGTTTTGATAGTAATGAATCGACCCGATCCCCTCTCGAAGCTGATCGAGCAGCTTCAACGCCTCCCCGGCATTGGCGCGAAGAGCGCCCAGCGGCTCGCCTTTCACGTGCTGAAGACCCCGCGCGAGGAGATCGACCGTCTGTCCGACGCGATGCGCGAGGTGAAGGACCGCGTCACGTACTGCTCGATCTGCAGCAACATCACCGACGTCGACCCGTGTTTTTTCTGCACGCATCCCGGCCGCGACCGCAAGGTCATCTGTGTCGTGGAAGAACCGGAAAACGTGACCGCCGTCGAGAAGACGCGCGACTTCAAGGGCGTGTACCACGTTCTGATGGGCGCGCTGTCGCCTCTGCAGGGAGTCGGTCCCGACGATCTGAAGGTCAAGGAGCTGCTCGCCCGAGTGGGGAACGGCGACGTGGCAGAGGTCATCCTCGCGACCAACCCGAACGTGGAAGGGGAAGCGACGGCGATTTATCTCGCCAAGCTGCTGAAGCCGCTCGGCGTCCGGGTGACGCGGATCGCGATGGGCGTCCCCGTCGGGAGCGATCTGGAATACGCCGACGAATTCACGATGCACAAAGCGATGGAGGGCCGCCGCGAAGTCTAGTCGTGTTCCGTTCGTCTGGCTCGCTCGCTGTCGCTCGTTCCCGTCCTGATTTGTGAGATACGTTCTAGTCTGGATGTGCCTCCCGCCCGGTTGAGACTCCCGCACGAACGAGAAGGATTCCCCCGACCGCCGCCCAGAACAGGACGCGGACACGGCGGATGATGGCGAGAGAGAGGCCGGTCTGGGCGGAAAGGCCGATGATGCGGGCGAAACCCACGGTGCCTGCCTCGTCGACGCCGAGCCGCAGCGGAACGAACTTGAAGACGACTGTGATGAGCCGGTTCGCCGTTTCGAGGATGAACGCGGTGAGCACGGACGGCGCCGAGCCGTTGAGCATCCAGAGCGTCGCGTAGACCTCCGCGACGCCAAGCGCGTGAAACCCGATCTCCGCCGCGGCAATGCCCGGCAGCGACGCGCGGCGGCGTGATGCGAACGTATAGATCTGCGATTCGAGATCGCGGATGCGGGTCGCGTGTTTCCTGAGCGGGGGCGCCAGTCCGAGCGCGCGGCTGATGAGCGCCGGCTGCCGCCAGAGCAGCCAGAGCGCGATGCCGAACAGCAGCAGCGTCGCCGCGACCGCGACCTCGCCGATGCCGCGCATCGCCGCGCCCGCACGATCCGCCGGCAGTTCGTATCGAAGGAGGAGGGCGATCATCCCGCCGGCAATCATCGCGGCCGCCGAGAGCGTGTAGAGCACGTTCTCGATCGCCAGCGCCGCGACGGCGGGTCCCAGCGCGACGCGGCCGCGCACGAAGGCGGCTTTCGCCGGCTCGCCGACGATTGGGCCGAGCGGCGTGAGGTTGCCGATCGCGTCGCCGCAGACGACGGCCGCGAAGGCCGCGCCGGCCCCGAGCGTGTGCGGCGGCTCGAGGCACATTCGCCAGGCGATCGCCCGCAGGAAAAAACGCACCCCGCCGATCGCGATGATCAGCGCGATGCCCCAGCCGACTTGGCGGACGTCGGCCGCGATCTCCGCCGGTCCAACGGCGAGCACGACCCACACGAGCAGCGCCGTGCCCGCGCACGCGGTGACGATGCCGGCCGGGCTGATGCGGAAGCGAAAGGCGGGAGTCTGGACCGGGGATCCTGGCATCTGCTCCGGACTATAATCGCAGGTTCATGCTTCCGGCGTCGTTCCAGACACCCGCCGCCGTCGTCCTGCTCGTGGGCGGCGTCATCGCCTGCTTCGCCGGCTATCGCGTCTTCCGCGTCGTCCTGGGCATTTACGGTTTCATTCTCGGCGCCCTGCTGGCGAGCGGACTGGTGGGCACGGAACACTCCGTCTGGATGATCGTCGCGGCGCTCGTCGGCGGCGTCGTCGGCTCACTGCTGCTGATCGCGGCCTACTTCGTCGGTGTCGCGCTGCTCGGCGCCGGCATCGGGGCGTTGGCGGTGAGCCTCATCTGGGCGTCCCTCGGCCGAGAGCCGGGCGCGCTGGTCGTGATTTTCTTCGCGATCGCCGGCGCGGTCGGCGCGCTGGCGCTGCAGCGATACGTGATCATCGGCGCCACCGCATTCGGCGGCGCCTGGACGATCGTCGTCGGCGGCCTCGCGCTGACCGGCCATCGGGTGGGAGTCGATGCGGCGGCGCGAAACAACGTCTGGCTCGCGTATCCGATGAATCCCGCGCCAGGCAATTACTGGATTCTGCTCGTCTGGCTCGCGCTGGCGCTGACCGGCGTCATGGTGCAGCTGCGCGTGACGGCGAAGGGCAGGAAATAACTCGGAGGATCAATGGCGACTTTTTCGCGCAGTGTGACCGTCAACTGGGAAGGCTCGATCATGGAGGGCAAGGGCACGGCGAAAGCCGGCAGCGGCGCGTTCACCCTGCCCGTGACGTTTCCGGCGCGTATCGGGGAGCCGAACGGCATGACGAGCCCCGAGGAGCTGATCGCCGCGGCCCATGCCGCGTGCTTCGCGATGGCCCTCAACGCGACCGTGGGCCGCAAGAACGGCCAGATTGCGAAGACAGATGTGACCGCGACGGTGAGCGCCGACAAGGGGGACGCAGGCATCAAGATCACGACGTCGAAGCTGACCGTCGTGGCCCACGGGCTCACCGGCATTCCGAAGGAGCAGTTCGCGGACGTCGCGCGCGAGGCGGAAGGGAAGTGTCCCGTGTCGAACGCGCTGCGCGGGTCGCTGCAGATCCAGCTCGACGCCAAGGCGGTCTAGCGCGCAATCGCATAGAGATACCTGTATCCCCGCAGGTAGATCTCGTTGTCCACGAGCGCTGGCGACGCGTCGAAGCCGTCGTCCAGCGCATTCTTCGCCAGCACCTCGAACGACGGGCCGTGCTTGATCACGAGCGTCGTGCCCTCGCGGCCCGCGATGTACACGCGTCCCTGCGCGCCGACGGGCGAGGCGAACACATTCGGCACGCCGTCGAGGCGCTGGAGCTGATAATGCGGCTTGCCGGTCTTCGCGTCATACGCGGACAGCAGACCTGAATTCGACTTCAGGAGATAGATGATGCCGTCGTAGAGCAGCGGCGAGGGCACGTACGGCGTGTCGTGATCCAGCGACCACACGATCGCGCTGGTCCCGGTGATGTCGCCCCTGGCGTCGGCGAGCCGGATCGCCCGTAGGCTGCTCCCGCGAAAGCCGCTCGTCGCGAACACGAGTCCGTCCCCGTAGACGGGAGACGGAATGGGGTTCATCGTGAGTCCCGGTCCCTCCCACACGATTTTGCCGCTTTCGAGATCGTAGCTGCGCACCTTGTTCATGCCGCTGGTGATCACCTGCGCGCGCCCATCCTGCTCGGCGACCAGCGGCGTCGCCCACGTATCGATCTCCTGGCGTTCGGAGCGCCACAGTTCCTTGCCGCTGTCCGCGTCGAGCGCGACGATGAAGGACGGACCCTGGTGGTCCCAGACGATTACCAGACGATTGGCGTAGAGCACGGGCGTGCAGCCTTCGCCGAATTCCATCCGCATCCGCTTGTCGCCGAGATCCTTTTCCCAGAGC
The DNA here is from genome assembly GCA_035495955.1 of Vicinamibacterales bacterium. Taxonomy (GTDB): domain Bacteria; phylum Acidobacteriota; class Vicinamibacteria; order Vicinamibacterales; family 2-12-FULL-66-21; genus JAICSD01. The sequence goes on from DATJFE010000084.1 coordinate 17,744, forward strand.
GGCGTGCCGTCCATGTCGTACGCATACAGCCCTTCGGAATCGAAGAACGCGAACACGCGCCTGCCGTCGGTGATGGCGGACGACGAGGCGTACGTGCCGTTTTCCGGGTGCGAGCCCTCGTGCGGCGTCGATTCGCGCGCGACGCGCTGCCAGATGACGTTCCCCGTCTTCCGATCGATCGCGAACACCGTGAATCGATGCGCGATGCGCGGCTGGATGCCCCCGCGCGGCTGATGCGATGGCGCGCCCTCCACGCCGACCGGGACGGCCGACAGGAGAAACAGCCTGTCGCCCCAGACGACCGGCGATGCCGATCCGCGGCCGGGAATCTCGCGCTTCCAGCGGATGTTCTTCGTCTCGCTCCACTCGACGGGCGGATCGGCGGTCCGGGACACGCCCGTGGCGTATGGTCCGCGCCATTGCGGCCAGAACTTCTCGGCCGAGAGAGCGGACGGTCCGGCCTGGACTGAAAGCGACGCCATCGCGAGTACGGCGAGCCATGCCTGTCGCATGCGTGAAGTGTAATATTTCTGCGCGATGGAGATCCGGGTGATCGCGGGCGAAGGGAAGCTTGACGCCGTGGGCGCCGCGGCTCGCGCCTGCGGCATCTCGCGCGCGTTGATTGTGGCGGACACGGGAATTGTCGGCGCGGGCTTCGTCGCGCGGGCGGCGCGCGCGCTCGAGGCGTCGGAAGTGGCGGTTTCGTACTTTCACGAGTTCGGGCCCAACCCCGATACGACGATGGTCGAAGCGGGCCGTGCGCGCGCGGCGGCCGAAGGCGTGGACGGCCTCGTCGCGATCGGGGGCGGCAGCTCGCTCGATTGCGCCAAGGGCATCAACTTCGTGCTGACCAACGGCGGGTCAATGCGCGACTATCGCGGGCACGGCAAGGCGACCAGGCCGATGCTGCCGTCGGTCGGCATTCCCACGACCGCCGGGACGGGCAGCGAGGCGCAATCCTTCGCGATCATCTCCGACGCGGAGACGCACGTGAAGATGGCGTGCGGCGACGACAAGGCCGCGTTTCGCATCGTCATTCTCGATCCCGTCCTGACCGTGTCGCAGCCGCGCGAGGTGACTGCGGTCGCCGGTTACGACGCCATCTCCCACGCGGTCGAGGCGTATGTGACGAAGAGCAGGACGGCCGCGTCGCAGGACCTGGCGTTCGAGGCGTGGGGACTGCTCGGCCGTCACTACGAGCGCGTGCTGCAGGATCCACGCGACATGGCCGCGCGAGGCGCGATGCTGCTTGGCGCGAACCGCGCGGGCGCGGCGATCGAGTTGTCGATGCTCGGCGCGGCGCACGCGTGCGCGAATCCGCTGACGGCGCGCTATGGCACGACCCACGGCGTCGCCGTCGCCGTCATGCTGCCGCACGTCGTGCGCTGGAACGCCGAAGTCGTCGGCGAGCTGTACGCTCTTTTGTGGCCTGCCGGCGATCTGGTGTCGAGGCTCGATCAACTCGCGCGGGCGGCCGGACTGCCGCGGAGTTTGACGGAGCTGGGGGTCTCGAGAGACGACGTCGATGCGCTGGCCGCCGACGCCGCCACGCAATGGACCGGACAGCACAACCCGAGACCGCTCGACGCGCGCGCCGCGCGAGCGTTGTACGAGGCAGCGTTTTCGCCGCCCATCGTCCTCTTTCAGTGACGGTGGGGACGGTGGGGTCAGATCTTGATTTTCGACGGCGCGGCAGCCGTCGAAAATCAAGATCTGACCCCGGTGTCCTCCAGCGGGGACGCTACTCCGGCAGCTGCTCTTGCGTCGGTTCCGGCAGCCAGAAACTGGCCGCGAACCCGATCACGTACGCCGCCGTGCCGACGACCGCAGCCGCATGCGCCAGCCTGATCGGCGCCGTCGCGCCCGGCATCGACGCCACCAGATTCGTCGTGACCAGCGCTGCCGACGTCCCCAGCATGCGCCCGCCCACGTTGGCCGCGAAGCTCTCGCCCGTGCCGCGCAGATACGTCGGATACACGCGCGGCAGGTAATTCCCCCAATAACTGAACTGCGCGATCGTCAGCAGCCCGACGAAGAAAATCCCCCATCGCAGCAGCGACAGACTGCTCGTCGCCGGAAACAGGAACACCAGCGGAAGAAGGATCAGGCCGGGAATCTGGAAAATGTGCAGCAGCCTCCGCCGGCTGACGATGCGGACGGCCAGAAACGCGAGCACGATCCGTCCGATCAGTCCGCCGAATTCCTGGAACGACTGCACCGCCGCCGCAGTCTGCTCCTGCGCGGCCTTCGGCAGGACGCGCACTTCGGCGAGTCCAGGCACGATCCGCGGAACCTGCTGGATCGCGCCGAACGCGGCCGCAAACGCGCACGCCATCATGATGGTCGTGACGACCGTCGTGCGGCTGAACTGCGGCCGGAACAGCTCGCCGAAGCTCGGACGCCTCAACGTGCCAGCCTTCTTCTTCTCACGCCACGCCGGAGACTCCGGCAGGAAAGGCCGGATCACGATCAGAGGAATGGCGGGGACGAGGCCGGACATCAACGTGTACCGCCAGGCCTCGTGCCCGCCACGGACCAGCGGCAGATGATCCGCATACGTGACGACGAGGTAGTAGGCTCCGGTCACCATGACGCCGCCCAGCGATCCGAACGCCTGCGTGTAGCCGACGACCGCTTCACGCTGTTTCGGATTCGAGAAAAGCTCCGCGAGCCACGCCACGGCGGCGACAAACTCGACGCACACGCCGACGAACATGCAGCAGCGCCAGAACAGCAGCTCCCGGACCGTCGTCGAGTAGCCGGCCGCGAGGCCGGCAATCGCGTACAGCAGGATGCTCCAGACCAGCACGCGCCGCCGGCCGAACAGATCCGTCAAGTAGCCGCCGAGCAGCCCGAAGATCCCGCCGGCGACCGCCGGCCAGTAGAACAGATAGCCGACCCACTGGTTGATGCGGGGATCCGCGGGACCCACGCGCAGCAGCTCCATGAGCGCCGGCCGCACGATCAGCGGCAGCATGAGCAGCACGTACGAGTCGAACGCGAATCCGATGGCGGCCGTGACGCAGATCGCCCACTGGACAGGCGTGAGGCGCGCGGCGATGTCGGTCTGTGTGGAAGTCATACGTTGTAGCGCGTCAATGTCGCGGGCGACGGCCGCGCCGCGGGTGTCAGAGATGAGACGACGACCATGAGCAGCGCCGACACGATCGTCATGGGGACGACGGGCAGCAGGCCGAGAACGGTCGTTCCGGAGCCGACACGCGTGATGATCGCAATGCCGCCGAGCGAGAGCACCGGCACGCCGGCGCCGCCGGACGGACCCGGAATCGACGCCTGCAGGATCGCGATGCCGAGGACGGCGGCTCCCGTCCAGAGCGTGACCGCCAGCGCCCCCCAGCGCGTGCTCCGTTTCCAGAACAGCGCTGCGACCAGCAGCGGCGACAGCGCCGAATAGCCGGCGAAAGCATACTGGCTGGCGAGATCGAAGATCGACTGCGGCGCGCTGAGCGCGATCAGATAGGCGACGATCGTCAGCGCGATGACGAAGGCGCGGCCCGTCTGTACCTGCACGGCCTGCCCGAAGCGCGCCTGACCTCCGTAGAAGGCGAACACGTCCTCGGTGAACATCGTCGAAAGCGCCAGGATCTGCGAGTCGCTCGCCATGACGGCCGCCATCACGGCGGCGCCGAGCAGTGACGCCAGCCAGATCGGCGCGTAGCCTTCCACGAGCTTCAGGATCACGTCGTCTCCGCTGGCCTGCGCGCGAAGCTCGGCGCGGCGCGCCGGCGCGAGTCCCGGTCCGGCGGCCGCGAGCGCCGCCCGCGCCTCCACCTTCGTCCTGATCGATGGGAGATCCGTCGCTGTGTTCGCGACCACGCCCAGGAAGACCGATGGCAGCCAGATCGCCAGCATACAGAGCGGATAGAAGATCACCGTCTTCCTGAAATGCGACAGGCGGCGCGCCGTCAGGCAGAAGATGCCGATATGGGGGAAGGCGAGCGACGACAGGGGGATGAACGTATAGCTGAAGAAGTACAAGGGCGACACGCGCTCGCGCGTCAGCAGCGGCGCTGTCGCCGGCGATGCGAGCAGCGTTTCCATCGCGCGGCTGAATCCGCCCATTCCTCGCGCGATCACGGCGACCGCGATCGCGCCGAACGACAGGAAGAGAATCGTCTGGAACGTGTTGACCCACGCCGTGCCGCGCATGCCGCCGAAGAAGACGTACCCCATGACGACGAGCGAAACGACCGCGCCGCCGAGCCAGTACGGCACGAGACCTCCGCTGACCGCGGACAAGGTCGTGCCGCCGCCCATTACGGCGATCACGATGTAGGGGACGAGCAGGACGGCCTGCACGGCGAAGATGACGGTGCCGATGTGGCCGCACTCCCAGCGATCGCGGAACATCTGGACCGGCGTCATGAAGCCGTGGCGCTTGCCGAGCGCCCACAGCCGCGTCCCGATGAAAAAAATCCCGACGGGAATGATGAGCGCGGAGGAGGACGCCATCAGGCCGTACGTGACGATGCCGTTCGAGAAAGCATGGCCCGACGCGCCGAGAATCGAGAACGCGGTCATGTTGGTGCCGAAGAGCGAGAGCAGGAAGACGGCGGGGCCGATCGATCGCCCCGCGAGAAAATAGCCTTCCGCATCAGCCGCGGCGCCCGGTTGTCGCCCGGCGAACAGCCCGATGCCGAGCACGACGGCAAGATACAGAAACACAACCGCGGCGGGTATCATGGCCGCGGACCACGCGGATTACACGAATCGGGCCGCGGACCACGCGGATCACGCGGATCTGGCCGCGGACCACGCGGATTACACAAGTCTGGCCGCGGATCACGCGGATCACGCGGATCTGGCCGCAGACCACGCGGATCGGACGGGTCTGGCCGCGGACCACGCGGATCACGCGGATCGGGCCGCGAACCACGCGGATCGACGTCCAGATGTGCGGGCCATCGGTACTTCACGAGCAGCCCCATCAGCGCGGACGCGCCGGCGGTGTAGGCGGCGTGATAGAAGAGCCCGATCGGCAGGAAGCCGAAGACGAGCGGCCGCGCGTCGCGCCAAAACCAGAGATCCTGGTGCAGGAAGTACACGAGCGCGAGCAGAAGCGCCACGAGCAAGGACGCTATACTACGATTTCATGCCCGCCTCGCCAACACTCGACGCGTGGGTGCGCGAAGTCGTCGACTGGCACTTCGATTCCGCGACCGGCTGTCCCTTCTGGCTTGACTTCGCGAACAAGGCGGGCTGGGATCCGCGCCGAGAGGTCAGGACGTTCGCCGACCTCCAGCGGTTCGGCGAGTTCCAGGACGAATGGCTGCGCGGCGGTCCCGTCCAGCGCTGGATCCCGAAGGCGCTGGCGGGAAAGCCGATCTTCGTGTTCGAGACGGGCGGCACAACCGGCATCCCGAAGACACGCATCGCGTCGGACGATTTCCGGATCGATTACGAGTTGTTCAGCGCCACGCTGCCCGACGAGTCTTTCCCGAAAGGCGCCAACTGGCTGATGCTCGGCCCGTCCGGGCCGCGGCGGCTGCGGCTGGCGGTCGAACACCTCGCGCAGTTCCGCGGCGGCATCAGCTTCTGCGTCGACCTCGATCCGCGCTGGGTGATCAAGTTGATCAAGAAGGGATGGACCGACCATCTCCAGGCGTACAAGGACCACGTGATCGATCAGGCGGTCACCCTGTTGCAGGCGGGACACGACATCCGATGCATGTTCGCGACGCCGAAGCTGCTCGAGGCACTGGCGCTGCGGCTGGAGTCGATGGGGACGACGATCCGCAAGGCGGGGATTACGGGCATCTTTTCCGGCGGCACGGAATTCACGCCTCAGTGGAACCGCTTCGCGCACGAGGAGCTGCTCGACGGCGCCTACATGACCCCGACCTACGGCAATACTCTGATGGGCCTCGCGGCCAGCGCGCCCAGCGGCCCCGCGAACGGCTACAAGATTACGTACTACGCGCCGCAGCCGCGCGCCGTCGTCGAGGTCGTCGACTTCGACAATCAAAACAAGCTCGTCGAGTACGGCGCGACCGGCCGCGTGAAGCTCACCACGTTGACGAAAGAGTTCTTCATGCCCGGATTCCTGGAGCGCGACGAGGGGGAACGGGAGCCGCCGCATGCGACCTTTCCCTGGGACGGCGTCAGCGGCGTGCGGCCGTATCGCGGGTTTGCCGCGACGACGACTGTCGGAGTGTACTGATTACCCGATGATTCACTTACCAGTTCTGCGCTGGGGCCAGCCCTACGAGAGCCTCGAGAAGGACGAAGTCGTCCACTTCGCGACCGGCGAGCCGATCGCCGTCGTCAGCCGCGCCAACGGCGGGCTGATTCAGCGCGACGTGCGGAAGGCGCCGCGCGCGCGCGACGTGCTCAGCGAGATTCCGATCGACGACCTGGTCGAACGCGCGGCGAAGGCGGGCGAGCTCTATACGAACGGCACGCTGCCGATGGGCGACGGCACGCAGACGCCGGACGAATTCGTGCGCGCCCAGTCGGCCAGCACCGGCCTGCCCGAGCGCATGTGCCGCGCGAACATGAAGAAGAACGCGTTCGTGCTCGCCGAGATGCGGCGGATTCTGCAGTCGCTCACGCGCGGCCTGTCCCTCGATGTCCTTTCGGCCGGACATGGCGAGGAGCGCGGCGTCCCGATCAGCTTCCAGGTCCAGAGCCCCGTCGTCGGTCTCGTGCTCCCGTCGAACTCACCGGGCGTGCACACCCTGTGGCTGCCGATCGTCCCGCTTCAGATCGGTCTCGTGCTGAAGCCCGGTCCGCAGGAGCCGTGGACGCCGTACCGCATGGCCGAGGCGTTCTTCCAGGCGGGCGTGCCGCGCGAGGCGATCTCCGTCTACCCCGGCGGCGGGGACGTCGGCGCCGCCGTCCTCGACAGCGTGGATCGGACGATGATCTTCGGCGGACAGGCGACCGTGGATCGTTACCGGGGCAACCCCCGGGTGCAGGCCCACGGGCCGGGGTTCTCGAAGATCCTGATCGGCGACGATCAGGTGGATCGCTGGGAGAAATATCTCGACGTGATGGTCGACAGCGTCTTCCTGAACAGCGGCCGCGGCTGCATCAACTGCTCGGGCATCTGGGCGAGCCGCCATACGCGCGAGATCGCCGAGGCGATCGCGCAGAGGCTGGCCGCGATCGTGCCGCTTCCGCCCGAGCATCCGGACGCGAGCCTTGCCGCCTTCACGGTGCCGGGCGCCGCCGAGGCGATCTCGCACGCGATCGACGCCGATCTGCAGGGGCCCGGCGTCACCGACGTCACGGCGGCGCATCGCAGCGGCCAGCCGCGCCTGGTCAAAGCCGGACGCGCGGACTATCTCCTCCCCACCGTCGTTCACTGCGAGTCGCCCGACGCGCCGATCGCGAACAAGGAATACATGTTCCCCTTCGTGGCCGTCGTGCAGTGTCCGGAAGCGAAGATGCTGGATGCAATTGGACCGACGCTGGTCTGCACCGCGCTGACCTGCAGTGGCGCGTTCCGACGGCGGCTTCTGGACGCGGTTCAGATCGATCGCCTGAATCTGGGTCCCGTGCCGACGATTCAGTTGAACTGGCTCCAGCCGCACGAAGGCAACCTGATCGACTTCCTGTTCAGGGCCCGCGCCTTCCAAACGGCGGAGCTATGAAACTGCCAACTCCCCATTCCCAACTTCCACGTTGAGAATCCTCTCCATCACCGCGGGAGCCGCCGGCATGTACTGCGGGAGCTGCTCGCGCGACAACGCGCTGGCGGTGGAGCTGCTTGCGCGCGGCCATCAAGTCACCCTGCTGCCGCTCTACACGCCCACCAATCCTGACGAAGCCAACGTGAGCCGGGGACGCGTGCTGTTCGGCGGCATCAGCATCTATCTGCAGCAGCATTCCTTTCTCTTCCGCCGCACGCCGCGCTGGCTGGACCGCCTCTGGGATTCGCCGGCCGTGATCAACATGTTCGCGAAGCGCTCGCTGTCGACCGACCCCTCGCTGCTCGGGGCGCTCACGATCTCGATGCTGGAAGGAGAGCGCGGGGTCCTGCGGAAGGAGTTCGACAAGCTGCTGGCCTGGATGGCCGATGAACCGGTCCCCGACATCGTGAATCTGCCGAACTCCCTGCTCATCGGCCTCGCGGCGCCGCTGCGGCGGGCGCTGAAGCGGCCCGTGTGCTGTACGCTGCAGGGGGAGGATCTGTTCCTCGACGGTCTCATCGAGCCCTACCGCACGCGCGCGACGGACTTGATTCGACGCCAGGTCGGCGACGTGGACATGTTCCTGCCGGTCAGCGACGGATACGTACAGGCGATGGCCGAACGTCTGCGGATTCCGCTCGATCGAATGTCGACGGTGCCGCTCGGCATCAATCTGGCCGGCTACAAGCGGCGCGCTTCGCCGGACGGGGAGTTCCGCGTGGGCTATTTCGCGCGCATCGCGCCGGAAAAAGGGCTCCACGTGCTCGGCGAGGCGTACGCGCGGCTGCGCGCGCGCACGCCCGGCGTCCGCATGCGCCTCGAAGCGGCCGGCTATCTCGCGCCGGCGCAGGCGTCGTACGTCGAAGGCGTGCAGCGACAGATCGACGCCGCCGGACTCGGCAACGAATTCACTTATCACGGCGCGGTCAATCGCGACGGCAAGCTCGCGTTCCTCGAATCGCTCGACGTGCTCTCGGTGCCGGCGACCTACGACGAGCCCAAAGGCGTGTTTCTCCTCGAAGCGATGGCGGCCGGCGTGCCGGTCGTGCAGCCGCGGCGCGGCGCCTTCACCGAGATCGTCGAGAAGACCGGCGGCGGCCTCCTCGTGCGGCCGGACGACAGCGCGGCGCTCGCCGACGGCCTGTACTCGCTCTGGCAGGACGCGGCGCTTCGCGATCGGATCGGTCGCCAGGGCTTCGACGGGGTGCGCGAGCACTACAGCGTCCAGCGATCGGCCGATCGCCTGCTCGCCGCCTATGAGGGGGCCATCGCGCGATGCTCCGGGTGACGAATCTCTCGAAGGACTATCCGACGCCGCGCGGACCGTTGCGCGTGCTGTCGGATGTCTCGTTCGAGATGGCGCCCGGCGATGCCGCCGCGGTGATGGGCCCGTCGGGCAGCGGCAAGAGCTCCCTCCTCTATATCCTCGGCGGTCTCGAGCCGCCGACGTCTGGAACGATCTCGCTCGACGGGCGGAACCCGTTCGAGCTGAGCGCCACGGACCTCGCCGCGTTCCGCAATGCGCGGATCGGATTCGTCTTCCAGGACCATTGCCTGCTGCCGCAGTGCAGCGTCCTCGAGAACGTGCTGATCCCGACGCTCGTCGCGCCGAAAGGCGAGGCCGACGCGGCTCGCGCGAGGCACCTCGTCGATCGCGTCGGTCTCGCCGACCGCATCGATCACCGGCCTGCCGAGCTCTCGGGCGGCGAGCGCCAGCGGGTGGCCATCGCGCGCGCGCTCGTGCGCGAGCCGCGCCTGCTCCTCTGCGACGAGCCGACCGGCAATCTCGATCGCGCCGCGGCCGAAAATGTGGCTGCGCTGCTCCTCGATCTGCACCGCCTCGAAAACACGATCCTCCTCGTCGTGACACACAGCGCGCCGCTCGCCGAACACTTTCCAATCCGCTTCGACCTGCAGGATGCGCAGCTTCATCGATCGAGATGACGCGACGACTCATGACATCCACCACGCTCGTCCGCCGCGGCCTGCAGCATTACTGGCGGACCAATCTCGCGGTGATTGCCGGCGTGGCGACGGCGGTCGCGGTGCTGGCGGGCGCGCTCCTCGTCGGCGACTCGGTCCGCGGCAGCCTCCGCGATCTTGTCGTGCAGCGGCTGGGTCGGGCGGATCGCCTGGTCGTGGCCACCGGGTTCTTTCGCGACGCGCTGGCGGACGACATCCGCGGCGACCGGGTGTTCGACGCGGACTACCGCGACATCGCACCGCTCATCGTCATGCAGGGCGTCGTTGCCGATCAGGCGACCGGACGGCGCGCGTCGGGCGTGCAGGTCTACGGCGTCGACGATCGGTTCTGGCGGTTTCACGGGATCGCCGACGTCGCAGGGCCCGCCGGCCGCGACGCGTACGTCAGCCGCGCGCTCGCCGCGGACATCGGCGCGGCGCCCGGGACGACGGCGGTCGTCCGGATCGAAAAGCCGTCGGCGATCCCGCTCGAATCGCTGCACGGCCGAAAGGAGAGCGCCGGACGCTCGATCGTCCTGACCGTGCGCCGCGTGATCGACGCCGCCCAGATGGGTGACTTCACGATCCGCCCGCAGCAGGGCGACGTGCGCGCCGTCTTCGTGCCGATGCGCCGGCTGCAGCAGGATGTCGAGCAGCCGGGGCGCGTGAACGCGATGCTCGTCGCCGATCGGCAACGCGCGACGAACGCTCCGCTGCAGCTTCTCCTGAAGCGCCACGCACACCTGGAGGACTTCGGGCTCACGCTGAGGACACTGGGCCCGCAGCCGGCGATCGCGCTCGAAAGCTCCGCCGGGATCATCGACGGACCGCGCGCCGCGGCCGCCGATCGCGCGGCCGTTCAGGCGAACCTGGTCGCGAAGCCGGTGTTCACCTATCTCGCGAATACGATTCGCCACGGCGATCGCGAAGTGCCGTACTCGCTCGTCTCGGCGACCGATCCGGGCGTCCCGCTGCCGTCCACAGGCCATCCCATCGTGCTGAACGACTGGACGGCGCGCGAGCTTGGCGCAAAGCCCGGCGATGCGATCACGTTGGACTATTACGTCTGGGAGGACCCGGGATACCTCGAGACCCGCCGCGCCGAGTTCACCGTCGCCGGGATTGTCCCGATTGCCGGCGCCGCCGCCGATCGCGATCTCGCGCCGGTGTATCCAGGCATCACCGGGACCGAGAGCTTGTCGGACTGGGATCCGCCGTTCCCGATCGACCTGAAGCGCGTGCGCCCGGTCGATGAAGACTACTGGAAGAAGTACAGGACGACGCCGAAGGCGTTCGTGACGTTTGCGGACGGCCGCCGCTTGTGGCAGACGCGGTATGGCGACCGGACGTCGGTGCGCCTCGCGGCGGGCGGACAGCCGGTCGACCAGGCGCGCGCCCGGTACGAGGCGGCGCTGCGGTCGGCGCTCGATCCGGAGTCGATGGGATTCACCGTCCGCGCCGTGCGCGACGAGGGACTGACGGCGTCGCGCGGTTCGACGGACTTCGGCGAATACTTCGTGTACTTCAGCTTCTTCCTGGTGGCCTCCGCCCTGGTGCTCGCCGCGCTCTTCTTCCGCCTCACCGTGGAACAGCGCGCGAGGGAAGTGGGCCTGCTCCGCGCCGTGGGGTTCGGCACGCCCCGCGTGCGGACGCTCTTCACAGCCGAAGGCCTGCTGTTAGCGGCCATCGGCAGCGCGATTGGCGCGGTAGCCGCCGTCGGCTACGGCGCCGCGATGATGGCGGGGCTGCGCACGTGGTGGTCGGGCGCGGTCGGAACGACATCGCTGACGCTGCACGTGTCGGCGGCGTCCCTGCTCGCGGGCGCGGCCGGTGCGCTCGTCGCGGCCGGAGCGTGCATCTGGTGGACGCTGCGCGGCCTGTCCCGTCTTTCGGAGCGCGCCCTGCTCGCGGGCCAGCTCCAGTCAGACGTGCTCCCGACGGCTCGTCGAGGCGGCCGGGCCATGACGCTCTCGGTCGTCGCCTTTGCCGCTCTGGGTTTCGGGCTCATCGGCGCCGCCGCCGGGAAGGCGATCGATCCGGCCGGCGCCTTCTTTGGCGCGGGCGCGGCGATTTTGATCGCGTGCCTCTGTCTGCTCGCGGCGCGCCTCGGGAAAGGTCGGTCGAAAGGCGGCCGGCGTCCTTCCACCAGCATCGCCAATCTGGGTTTCCGAAACGCATCGGTCCGGCCGGGGCGCAGCGTGCTCGCGGTGGCGGTCATCGCCTCGGCGGTGTTCATTCTGATCTCGGTGGATGCGTTCCGCCTGAGCGACGCGGATCCGACCGACCGCAAGGCAGGCACGGGCGGCTATCCGCTCCTCGTCGACCTGCTGGTTCCCATCGTCCACGATCCAAACTCCGCAGATGGTCGGGACGCGCTGGGATTGTCCGGAGCGGCCGGCATCCACGTCGAGCCGTTCAGGGTCCGTCCCGGCGAAGACGCGAGCTGCCTGAATCTGTACGAGCCGACCACGCCGAGGATTCTCGGCGTGTCGCGACGGTTCATCGGCGAGGGCCGCTTCTCGTTTCAGGGATCGCTGGCGTCGACCGACGCGGAGCGCGCGAATCCGTGGCTCCTGCTCGATCGCGCGCTGCCCGGCGATGCGGTCCCGATTGCGGCCGACTCGAATTCGCTGACCTACGTACTCCACAAGAAGGTCGGCGACGACATCGTGCTGGCGCACGGCGGCGCGCCGCTGCGGCTTCACGTGGTCGCGGCGCTCGACGACAGCCTGTTCCAGGGGGAGCTGCTGATGTCCGAACCGAATTTCATTCGGCTGTTTCCCGAGCAGCAGGGCTATCGGTTTCTCCTGATTGACGCGCCGCCGCAGACGGCCGCGCAGTTGAGCGACACGATCGAGAAGACGGCATCGGATCTCGGCGCCGACGCGGTTGCGACCCGCCGCCGGCTCGCCGAATTCCATGCGGTCGAAAACACGTATCTCTCGACATTCCAGAGTCTCGGCGGCCTCGGGCTGCTGGTCGGCACGATCGGCCTCGCCGCCGTGCTGCTGCGCAACGTGCTCGAGCGCCGCCGCGAGCTGGCGCTGCTCCGCGCCGTCGGCTTCGCGCGCAGCCACCTCTTCACTCTGGTCCTTTCCGAAAACGTGGCGCTGCTGGTATGGGGTCTGTCGACCGGGCTCGTCAGCGCGCTCATCGCGATCGCGCCTGCTGCGCTGCAGCGGGGCGCGCGGCTGCCGCTCTCGGCCGGCGGCGGCCTTCTCGTGGTTGCAGTGCTCGCCGCGGGGCTGCTATCGTCGGTCGTCGCCACACGGGCGGCCCTGCGCGCGCCGCTGGTGGCAGCCCTGCGGTCCGAATAAACGGAGGACGGCATGGTCCGATGCCTCGCGATCCTCGTCGCTTTCGCCATTCAGCATCTGGCACTCGCCGTTGACGTGCGATCTCGCGAAACGCCGGCCGCCGTCGAAGACTGGCCGCAGTGGCGCGGACCGTCGAGAAACGGCATCAGCGCCGAGACCAACCTGCCCGTCAAATGGTCGCAGACCGAGAACGTGGCGTGGAAGCTCGCGCTGCCGGCGTGGTCCGGATCGACCCCGATCGTCTCGGCCGGCCGCATCTTTCTCAACGTCGCCGACGACCTGAAATCGACCGACCCGGTGACGCTGCATCTCTGGTGCGTCGACCGCGATTCCGGCGCGATCGTGTGGCAGCGCCCGCTCGGCGGCGGCAACCGGCAGCAGCGCAAGCAGAACATGTCGACGCCGTCGCCGGTCACCGACGGCTCGCACGTGTGGGCGATGACCGGCACCGGCGTCCTCAAGGCCTTCGACGTCAAGGGCACCGAGATCTGGACGCGTAACATCCTAACGGACTACGGGCGGTTCGGCCTGAACTGGGGCTACGGATCGTCGCCGCTCCTCCACGGCGACTCGCTCTACGTGCAGGTGCTGCACGGCATGAAGACCGACGATCCGTCGTACCTGCTGCGCATCGACAAAGCGACGGGAAAAACGATCTGGCGGGTGGAACGTCCCACCGCCGCGCGGCTCGAATCACCGGACGCCTACACCACGCCGGCCCTGCTGCAGTACGGCAACACGACCGAGATCGTCCTCACCGGCGGAGACGTGGTGACGGGCCACGATCCCGACACGGGCAGAGAGCTGTGGCGCGCGGCCGGTCTCAATCCGGACAACGATCCCAACTACCGCATCGTCGCCTCGCCGGTCACCTACGGCGATCTGATTCTCGCGCCGACGCGCGAGCGCCCGATGCTCGCGCTCAAGGCGGGCGGCCGCGGCGACGTCACGGCGTCGAACCTTTTGTGGACGTTCGGCAGCGGCCCCGACGTGCCGACGCCCGTCACCGACGGCACGTACGTCTATGTCGTGAACGATCGCGGCATCATGTTCTGCCTGGAGGCGCGCACCGGCCGCGAGATCTACGGCCGGCAGCGGCTTCGGCCCGGCACCTACAGCGGCTCGCCCGTCCTCGCGGACGGCAAGATCTACATCACGAACGAAGACGGTGTGACGAGCGTCATCAAGGCAGGTCCGTCATTTCAAGTGATGGCCGAGAACGAGTTCGACGACTACACGCTCAGCTCACCCGCGGTCTCCGGCGGGCGGATATATTTCCGGACGGCGAAGTTCCTCTGGGCGATCGGACCGCGCTGAGCTGAGAAAGGATCTGGACGGCCTGCCGCAGAAAAAAAGCACACCACCGAGCCACGGAGTTCACGGAGACGTACAGAGGATCGAGCCACGGACCACACGGACGACACGGACAGAGCGGGCCGCCACTGACAGCTATTTGCGTCGAGGCCGGCCTCGCCCAAGCTGTCGCGCCATGTCCGTGTTGTCCGCGTGGTCCGTGGCAAATTTCTGTTCGTCTCTGTGTTCTTTGTGGCTCCGTGGTGATCTCTTGAATTGCCCCCGACTGGGATTACGATAGCGGCATGTTCAAAGCCGTCGTTCTCGTCGCCTCGCTGCTGATCGTCGGCGCCGATCCGGATTGGTCGCGATTTCGCGGACCGAATGGGACCGGCGTTGCCAATACGTCCGGGCTCCCGGCGGAGTTCGGCCCCGCGAAGAACCTCGCGTGGAAGACGGCGGTGCCGGCCGGCCATTCGTCACCGGTGCTGACGCGCACGCAGATCTTCCTGACTGCCGTCGACGGCGACAAGCTGCTCGTCCTTGGGCTCGATCGCGCGAGCGGACGCGAGCTGTGGCGGCGCGAAGTGCCGCGGACGCGCAAGGGCCGGCTCGACGGACCGAACGGTCCGGCATCGCCGTCGCCGGTGACCGACGGCGAGCGCGTCTATGCCTTCTTCCAGGACTTCGGCCTCGTCGCGTTCACGGCCGACGGTCGCGAGCAGTGGCGTCTCCCCCTCGGTCCGTTCAACATGTATTACGGATTCGGCGCCTCGCCGATCCTGGTGGACGGTACGCTGATTCTTCCCGTCGATCAGGACACAGGGTCGTATCTGGCGGGCGTCGACGCGAAGACCGGCAAACTGCGCTACAAGACCGACCGTCCCGGAGTGATCTCCGGCTATTCGACGCCGACCGTGTACGAACCGAAAGGCGGCGGCAAACAGATCCTCATTCCCGAGTCGTTTCAGTTGTCGGCGTACGACGTCAGCAGCGGCCGGCGCGTCTGGTGGGTCCGCGGTCTGGCTTGCGAGATGAAGTCGGTGCTCAGCGTGGATGGCGACACCGGCTACGTCAACGGCTGGGGCTTTCCGCAGAACCAGCCGGGACAGCAGGTGCCGACGATATCGTGGGAAGAGGGATTGAAGCGCTACGACAAGAACCACGACGGCAGAATTTCCGCCGACGAAATCTCAGGCACCGACCCGCTGGACCGCATGCTCAGCCCGAAGTACGGCTTTCCGGCGTTCGACGGCGATCGCAGCGGCAGCCTCGACGAGAAGGAATGGGGCGTGATGCGCCAGATGGTCGCGTCCGAGAACGGCCTGCTCGCGGTCCGGCTGGGCGGCAAGGGGGACATGACCGACGGCGCGATCAAGTGGAAGTACCAGCGGCCCGTGCCGCAGGTGCCCTCGACGCTGCTCTACCAGGGGGTCCTCTTCATGGTGAACGACAGCGGCATCCTGCTGTCAATCGATCCCGCGACCGGCGCCGTGCTCAAGCAGGGCCGCCTCAAGGGCGCGATCGACAAGTACTTCGCGTCTCCTGTCGGCGCCGACGGCAAGGTGTTTCTCGTGAGCCAGGACGGCACGGTCTCCGTCGTGGACGCGAAGGCGCAGTGGGAGATCCTCTCGGTCAATCCGCTGGACGACGAAGTGTTTGCCACGCCCGCGATCGCCGACGGCCGGATCTATCTCAGGACGAAGTCGGCATTGTATGCCTTCGCTCGCGGCGACAGCCGCTGAGATCAGCCGGCCTTGATCGCGTAGACGTTCCGAAGCCCGCGGAAGATCAGCAGTCCGTCCGATACCGCGGGCGTCGCCATCAGCACCTCGCCGATCGCGTTCTTCGCCAGCAGCTCGTATGCGGGTCCCGCCTTCACGACGAAGACGTCGCCGTCTTCGCTCGAGCAGTAGATCTTGCCGTCGGCCGCGACCGGCGACGCGCTGAACGAGCCGCCCGTGCCGCCGAGCCGCTCCTGATACACGCGTTCGCCGCTCGCAACCTTGTAGGCGGCCAGCACGCCGTTGTTCTGGAGCACGTACAGCAGATCGCCGTAGATGACGGGCGTCGGGATGTAGGGGCCGCCGCGATTGGTGCTCCAGGGAATCACGTCGCTCTTCGTCTGATTGTCCTTGAGGGAAATGTCCCCGGCGCCCCCCGGCTTGATCGCGAAGATCGGCTGCACGCCGCGGTAGCCGTTGGTGACGATCGCGAAACCGGGACCGGCGACGGGCGTCGGAATGGTGATCTCCGAATTGCCGGACAGCTTCCACAACTCCTTTCCGTTCGAGGGATCGTACCCGCGGATGAACGTCGTCGCCTGTGTGACGAGCTCCGTCCTGCCGTTGGCTTCGATAATCGTCGGCGTGGACCAGGACGGAATCTCCTCGCGCGCCGTGCGCCACGCTTCCTTGCCGGTCGCGGTATCGAAGGCGGCGATGAACGAGTTCCGCTGGATGTCGCACTGCACGATGACCAGGTTCTTGTAGATGATCGGCGAGCTGCCGACGCCCCATTCGTAATCGGGATCGAAGAACCAGCCGGCGTTGAGCACGCCGAGATCTTTCTGCCACAGCAGTTTCCCGTCGAAGTCGTACGCGTAGAGTCCCTGCGAGCCGAACGACACGATGACGTGCGCGCCGTCGGTCGCCGGCGTCGGCGACGCCTGGCTGGATTTCGGATGGCGCTTCGTCTTCGGGATCCCCTCGTAGGCCACCTTGTCCCAGACGACCTTGCCCGTCTTCTTGTCCATGGCGATCAGGTGCCAGGAATGCTTCGAGGCGTCGCTGACCGGCTCCACGTCGCCGTACAGCCCGGTCCGGATCCCTTGATTGGGATCGCTGCTGATCGCGGTCGAGACGAACACGCGATCGCCCCAGACGATCGGACTCGAGACGGCGACACCGGGGACCGGGGTCTTCCAGGCGACGTTTTCGCCCGTCGCGATGTTCCACTTCACGGCCGTGGGCTTGCCGTCGGCGACGCCGGCCGCGTTGGCGCCGCGGAAGGACGGCCAGTTCTGCCCCTCGACTGCGCTCGGGGCGGCATACAACAGCGTACCCGCAAGCAGGAGCATGGCGATCGCGATCGAGCGGCGCATAATCACTTCCCCTCCACCCGCGTGTACTTCGCGGGGTTTCCCTGCACCGGCGTAATCGCGAAGCCGGCGACCTTGTCACCCTCGATCGCGAACACGAACGTCGTGCCCTGCATACCCAATCCTCGGAACGTCGTCGCGTCCTTTGCGATGAGCGTGAAGTGCTGCTCGGGCGGCGCCGCGGTGATGTGCGCGGACAGCCGCGAGCCCGAGACCGACACGACGATCTCGTTGCCCGTCGCGTTCTTGTAGCTTCCGGCGAAGCGCGCCAACTGCGCCGGCTCGATCTTGAATTCGTCGAACGGCTTGGCGCCGGCCTGCTCGAGCGCCGCGGCGACTTTGGGCTTCTTCTCTTCTCGCGCCTGTTCGAGCGCCTCACTGAGGTTCGCCGCGGCCACGCCGCCGCCGTCCAGCACGGCCTTGACCAATCCCTCGTCGTCGTCGTCGACGGCCGCGCTGAGGGCGATCTCCTTTCCTGGCGCGCCCTTCGCGAGGAGCAGCTTGGCGATCTCGGTGTGCGCCGGCGTCTTCTTGCGCGCCGGATTGACCGACAGCATCAGCGGCGTGAAGCCGTAGAACGTGTCCTTGACAGTCATGTCGGCGCCGCGATCGAGCAGCACCTTCACGACGTCGACGTGGCCGGCGTCGCAGGCATAGAAGAGGGCGGTGGCGTTGTAGCGGAACTTCGTATTGACGTCCACGCCCTCGTCGAGCAGCTTCTTCACGGCGGCTGCGTCCCCTTTTCGGGCCGCGTCCTGGAACTGTTCGGCCTTGGTCGGTGCCGGCGCCTGTGCGAGGGCCAGTACGGTTCCGAGAGCGATCAGGATTTTCATGGCTTGCTCCACGCGATCCATCGCTTAGACGGACGATCGGGCCTCGGAGATTGCGACTGCCGACGAATCCCGCGGCTCTCTTCCCCCACGTGAAAGGGCGAACATTGTACCTGATCGGATCTTCCGCCTGAACGCGGAAGCCACGGGATGGGATCGGGAGTCTTCCGCCTGCAGGCAGAAGCCACGGGACGCGGAAACCCTCTCCTTCACGTGGCTTCCGCCTTTAGGCGGAAGGAGTTCGTCCGACACGGCTTCAAGCGGGAGAATTACCCCAACACAATAGCGTCTGAGTACTCGCACCACTCAAGCAGTTCTTGAACCGTGTACTTCTGCGATCCGAGGAATGGGTAGTCGACAGGATGGGCAGCCAGCCCGGCCCGCACAGGATTCGCGATGACGTACCGGAGCGTCATCGCCAGCTCCTGCTCATCACGGATCACGCGATCGTGTCCGTATCGCTGCCACAATCTATGTTGCCGCTGCTTCTTGTAGTAGTAGGCCGAGTACTGCTTGGCGGCTTTGATGTACGACTTGCAGTCCGAATCGTCGGCCACGCCGCCCACGACAAGGTGTAGATGATCCGGCATGAAACAGTACGCAAGAACGACGAATCTCTTCTCGGTGCCTGCTCGCAGGATTTGCCGCAGCGCCAGATCGACGATCTCGCCGTCGATGAACACCGCGCGTCGCGCATCTGTCGCAAATGTCAGGGAATACTGATGTCGCCCCGTGTAATCAATTGCAGACCAGTGGGGCGGGTAGGGGTGAGGCACGTGAGCAGAACTGCATATGAGATGCCGCGTTCTCGGCTTGCTGGACCCTTCCGCCTGAAGGCGGAAGCCGCGGGATCGGATCGGGAGTCTTCCGCCTGAAGGCGGAAGCCACGGGATCGAGTCGAGTCGAAGGGTTACTTGGCGATTGCGAACAGATGCTTTTCGCCGCGGATGAAGATGGTGCCGCCGGCGATTGCCGGCGACGCGTACACCGGCTCGCCGACCGAATTCGTCCGCACGATCTCGTGGACCGGGCCCGCCTTCACGACGAAAGTGTCGCCGTCTTCGCTCGTGAGCAGGATCCAGCCGCCGACCGCGACCGGCGACGCCGTGAACGTGGCAGGTACGGGAACGCGCCCGCCCTCGTACTTGCGTTCGCCCGTCAGCGCGTCGATGCACGTCAGCAGCCCGGTGTCGGTCATCAGATACAGATAGTCGCCGACGGCGATCGGGGACGGTACGTACGCGGTGCCCTTGTTGTACCGCCATACGACTGATGGCGAGTCCCTCAGGTCGCCGCTGCCGCCGGGACGCAGCGCGAGCGCGACTTTTGCCTGACTGCCGGCCGTCATGAAGACCAGCCCCTTGGTCGCGACCGGGCTCGGGATCGGGTGGCTCTGGGTGCCATTCGCGCGCCAGAGCTCCGCGCCCGTCGCCGGATCGTAGGAGACGACGGCTTCGGCGCCCGACGCGATCAGTTCGTCGCGCGCGCCGGTGTTCACGATGAGCGGCGTCGCCCAGCTCCGGCGGTTCGTCCGGTTCGCGCGCCACACTTCCGCGCCGGTCTTCCGATCCAGCGCGACGATGTACGAGCCGTCGCCCATTTCCTGATCGCACTGCAGAATGATCAGATCCTTGTAGATGACCGGCGACGTGCCCGGGCCGAGGCCGGCCTTGATGATGCCGCCCAGATCCTTCTTCCAGACGAGCGCGCCATCGAACGTGTACGCGTAGAGCCCGGCCGACTCGAAGAACGCGTACGCGCGCTCGCCGTCCGCGGCCATTGTCGACGAGGCGTAGGTGTTCTTGCGATGCCGGTCATCGGCCATCTCGCCGTCATAGGCCACGCGCTCCCAGAGGACGTTGCCCGACTTCGCGTCGATGGCGAGCACCTTCAGCGCGTGCTTGTAATCCACGTCGGTGCTGTCGGGATGCACGTAGCCGGGCTTCCGGCTGAAATCCAGGTGGACCGGCGCTTTCCGTCCGGGCACCTGCTCGCCCTTGATCGATGTCGTGAGAAAGACGCGATCGCCCCAGACGATCGGCGATGAGTGGCCGCGGCCGGGAATCTCCGTCCGCCACTTGATGTTCGTGGTCGGCGACCACTCCAGCGGAACGTCGTGTTCGGGCGAGATGCCGAGGCCGCCCGGGCCGCGCCACTGCGGCCATTGGGCCGAGGCGCCGGCGCTGACGCTCAGCGCCGCGACAACTCCCAGGGCCCAGCTCCAAACACCCGAGCGGGTTCCTGCCATGCGCCGCCGTCAGGCCGAGGGCCTGAAGTACAGCACCATCGCGGCCCCGACCGACGTGAACAGCAGTCCCAGATACAGCATCGGGTTGACCGGGTTCTTCGGCGGATGGATCGCCATGGCGAGGAACACGTTCACGATGGGCGCGCCGCCGAACACGAGCGGCATGACGTAGAGCGGGAGGCCGCCCGCCTTGAACGCATAGATGATGCACGCCGCGCCGACCGCGCCGAGCGCGCCCGCGACGGTTGCCATCGTGAGACCGCTGCTGTTGAAGCCCGACAGTCCGCCCTGCGACCCGAGCGCCGCGACCGGGACGATCACGCCGATCAGGAAGTAGGCCACGCCCACGCAGAGCAGAGCCTTCAGCGGGTTTCCAAGCTGCTGCCCGCCCAGATAGAGCAGCACGCCATACGCGCCCCACGAAAGGACAGCGCCCGCGACGAACACGACCCAGTTCATGCCTTTCCTCGCTTGTAGAGATGCGGTCACAGTACTCATGAAGTCCGGCGATTCTAACCCACGCGGGCGGATCACGATTCGCGCAGGACGATCATCGGTTCGATGCGCGCGGCGCGGCGGGCCGGCAGCCACCCGGCGACGCTGCATGTGACCAAGGCCGTGACGGCCGCCAGCGTGAAGGCGAATGGGTCGCCTGCGGTGACGCCGAATAGCAGGCTCGCGACGGCGCCGCCGGCCCACAGACTCGCCACGCCGCCGATGGCGGCTCCGGTTGCTGCGAGCAGCGCGAAGCGCCGGACGACCAGGCGGACGAGGCTCGCGCCATCGGCGCCGAGGGCCATTCGGATCCCCAACTCGCGCCGGCGTCCGTGCACCGACTGCGACGTCACCGCGTAGACGCCGATTGCCGCCAGCGCCAGGCCCAGCATGGCGAAGAACCCGGAGAGCAGCCCGAGCAGCCGTTCGCGCACGTAGCCCGCATCCAGCTGCGCCTTGACCGGTACCGGCGTCACCTCCAGATCGCCGTCGATGGCGGTAATCACCTGCGACACAGAGCTCTGCAGATGTGACGGTGCAATCCCGGGCTCGGCCTGCACGCTGATGCTGATGGAGGGAATCGCTTTCAACAGACGCGCGTCGGCGACCTGCGCCAGCGGCCGATACAGCGTCGGCTCGACGGCGTTTCGGGCCGACGTGAATGCCGCGTTCTCGACCAGGGCGACGACGTCGACGGTGACGTGCCCGTCCGAGGACAATCCGGGACGGCTCATCCTCATCGTCCGTCCGACCGGAACGGCGCCGGCGAAGAACTTGCGCGCGAACGCCTCATTTACGATGACGACCTCGGGCGAGCCGTTGGTGTCGGCGGCGGTGAAGTCGCGTCCCGCGATGAGATGCGTGCCGTAGGTCTCGAACCAGCCCGGACCGATCATGTTGGTGAGGATCCGCGACGCGCGCGTCCAGTCGACGGGCCCGGTCTCAACCGCAACGGCCGGCGTGAACCGCACACCCGCGTTGCCGAGTGGCGTCGCCATTGACAGTGCGACGCGACGTACGCCGGGCACAGCGGCCGCCGCGGCTCTCAACCGCTCATAGAGCGAGAGACGGTCCGATGCCGGGATGCGGCTGTAGGTCGAGTCGACGGGCGCGACCAGCACCGACGCCCGATCGAACCCGAGATCGCGATAGGCCAGCGCGGCAAAGGAGCGGGCGAACAGCGCGGCGCCCACCAGCAGTAACAGACAGAGCGCTACCTGCACGACAACCAGCGCTTCACGCAGGGAAACGGCTCGCGCGGGTTCGCCGCCCTGTTGACGCTTCATCGCATCGATTGGAGCCGTGCGCCGCGCCAGCAGCATGGGTGCCGTGCCGAAAACCACCACGGTGGCGATCATCGCGAGCATGCTCGCCGACAGCATGCGGACATCCGGCGAGAGGTCCAGCTCGGTCGTCGATATCCAGGTTGAGAGCTGCGCCACGACAAGCGGGCCTGCCCACCGCGCGAACAGCATACCGATGGCCGTGCCGGCGGCAGCGAGCAGGATGCTTTCGAACAGCACCGGGCGCGCCACCCGCCAGGGCGACGCGCCGAGGGCGGCGCGGACGCTGCGCTCGTAGCGCCGTGCCGCCGTGCGCGCGAGCTGCAGGTTGGCGACGTTGGCGCAACCGATCAGGAGAACCAGCGCCGCGACAGCCCACAACGTCTCGAGTGCCATCGCATAGCGGCTGCGCAACCGCGACGTGCCGGTGGCTGCCGGGCGCAGCGTCCACGGCCCGCGGAGATACGCCTCTCGATCGGCGGCCCGTTCATAGGCTGGCATCGTCGCCGCCCGGATCTCCGGCTGCGCCGCGCGGACCGCCGCCTCGGCGCCGGTCAGCGTCATGAACTGAGGCAGCCGGCCGCCGACGTGAAGCCACGGCCATTGTTTGAGCCGCGTGGGCAGCCGTCCGAGTAAAGGCTCCGTCTCCAAAGGGAGAACGACATCGAATCTCGCGCCGATCTCGAGTCCGAAGAAGCGCGGCGGCGTGATCCCGACGATCGTGAACGGCGCCCGATCGAGTGTAATCGTCCGTCCGATGACGCCAGGATCTGCGTTGAGCCGCTGCCGCCAGAATCGGTCGCCGATCATCGCGACCGGGCCGTCGGGTCCGCCGCCACGCCGATCGTCGGTTTGGCGAAGCGTCCTGCCGAGCGCCGCCGGCACGCCGAGCGTGTCGAAAAAGCTGCCGCTCGCCCACAGCACGTTGACGACTCTCGTTTCACCGTTCTCGACATGGCCGGCGCCGTCCCTCGCCCACGCGAACGCGCCGTCGAGCAGGTGATGTTCGCGCACGGCGATCCACACCGGGTAGTCGAGGAGATCGTCCTCTCCGTCAGCCGCGATGGCGAGGAGTTGCTGAGCATCACGGACCGGCAGGGTCCGCAGCATCAGGCTGTTGAGGATGGAGAAAATCGCGGTGTTGGCGCCGATGCCGAGCGCCAGCGACACGACCGCCAGCGTCGAAACTATCGGCGTGGCCGCCAGCGCACGCCAGGCATCCCGGATGTCGTGCACGATCCGCGGATTATACGCGGCGCGTCAGGTCGGCGGGGAGGAAGAGCTCGTTGGCCTTCTCGGGCGCGTTCTCGACCGGGGCGCCGGCATTCCAGGCTGGAATCTGGGGCTTGTTGTCGGGATACATCGCTTCCATCGGTCCCCAGACCTTGTCGACGCGATCCGTGAACAGGTCGCCGATGAGGAGATCCGTGACCGTTCCGCGCAGGTCCGGATGCTTCCGGATGAATTGCCCGAAGGAAAAGCCGGCGTAGTACTCGCAGACCAGCCGCCGCATCCGGTCGACGCCCTCGTTGAAAACGGGAGCCCATCTTCCCAGTTGCCCGGCCGACGTGTCGTCCTTCTTCAGTCCGCCGGCAATCGCGTCGGCGGCAAGCTCGCCGGACTTGAGGGCGAGCAGCACGCCCGACGAATAGAGCGGATCGAGGAAGCCCCAGGCGTCGCCGACGAGGACCCACCCGTCGCCCGACGCGCGCGTCGCGCGATACGAATAGTCTTTGGTCGCGAAATAGCCGGTGACCCGCTTGGCCCCTTCGATGCGCTTCTTCACGGCGCTGCAGCGGTCGATTTCCTGCGCGAACGTCCGCTCGAAATCCTTGCCGCGATTCTTGAACAGGTAGTCGAACGGCGCGACCACGCCGACCGAGACGATGTTGTCGTGCTGCGGGATGTACCAGAACCAGCCCTGCTTATCGGGCGTCTGGAGGACCATGGTCGCGCCTTCGTCGCGGCCCGTGTCGCGATACGCGCCCTCCCAGTAGGTCCAGATCGCGCCCTTGTTGAGGATCGGATCCCACACGCGCAGTCCCAGACGATTGGCAATGAGTCCGTTCTGGCCGCTGGCGTCGACGACGACCCGCGCGCGGACGTCGCGATCCTTGAGCTTCACGCCGACGGCGCGGTCCTGTTCAAAGATCACGTCCATCACGCGCACGCCCTCGTGCGCGGCGACCCCATGCTCGCGCGCGTTGTTCAGCAGCATCTGGTCGAACTCGCTGCGCACGACCTGCCATGTCTGCGAGCACTCGTGCGGCTTGTTGTCCCAGAAGTAGAACGGCGCCGACTCCTTGCCGAGCGAGTTCACGAACTGCACGCTGTATTTCTTGACGAAGTGGCTCTTCTGCATCTTCTCGAGCATGTCGAGCCGCTTCAGGACCCAGTAGGTCTCCGGGATCAGCGATTCTCCGATGTGGAAGCGGGGAAACGTCTCCCGCTCGAACAGTTCGACCGATACGCCGTGCTGCGCGAGAATCGTCGATACCGTGGATCCGGCGGGGCCGCCGCCGATGACGACAACGTCGGGATGGCTCATGACGAGATGTCGGAAGGCGTGAAGCGCTCGGCCACGTTCGCGGGAATCTCCGCCGACTTCATCGTGCCGTCGGATCCCTTGTGCACGCAGGCGATTCGAAGCGATCCCGTGGCGATCTTCTTCCCGTCCTGCGAGATCTCGCAGGCGTAGCTCATCGTCCGCTTGGTGATTTCGCTCACGCGGATGGCGATGTCGAACTCCTGCTCGAACTGCAGCGCGCGGTGGAACTCGCACGCGGCCGCGACGCGCGGCCAGCCGATGTCGGACGCCGGCGGGTGGATGCTGAGTCCGTTCTCACGCCACAGCGCGTGTTCGGCCTCTTCCATGTAGCGGAAGAACCATGAGAAGTGCACGATTCCAGCCACGTCGGTCTCGTAGAATTGGACGCGCCGTCGCAGGCGCAACTCGCTTGGCACGTTTCGCCTTCCGCCTTCCGCCTTCCGTCTTCCGTCTTTTACGTATAACGAATATTGCTGTGTTCGGGGAGAAAGAAGCGGGGCAGCAGCGCGTCGACGCGGAGCAGGCCCTGGCGCGAAAGCGCGATGCGCTCCTCTCCGGTCTCCGCCAGATATCCTTCGGCGCGGAGCGATGCCCATTGGCTCTCGAAGTGCCGCAGCACGTCGACGCCGTACTTCGCGCGGAAATAGCGCGGGCTGATGCGTCCGAGCTTCATCTGCAGCACCAGCTCGCGGCGCATGCGTTCTTCGGGCGTCGGGCGGTACGCGCGGCCCAGCGGCAGCTCACCACGCTCGATTGCCTCGCTGTACCCTTCCCACGTGTCGCGGTTCTGCATGTGGACGCCGTTGACGTGGCCGAACGAGGCGACTCCGAGGCCCGCCATGTCGGCCCCCTGCCAGAGACGATCGCGATAGATGAACGTCGTGCGCGACGGGTCTTTCACAGCGGTGTAGGCGCTGCCGATGTGATAGCCCGCCCCTTCGAGCGCCTCGAAAGCCCGCTCGACCCATCGCCGTTTCGTATCCCAGCCGGCCAGCGACCCCGTCAACTGTCCGGTCTTCTGAAGGAGGTCCTTGCTGATCGTGGTGTTGTAGGGCAGCTCCATCTGGTAAATGGTCACGCTGTCCGGCTCGAGCGCGACGGTCTTCTCGACGCAGCGCTGCCAGTTCTCCTCCGTCTCGCCGAGCATGCCGGCGATGAGGTCGATGTTGATCTGCGGGAATTCGAGCGATCGCGCGAAGCGATACGCGGTTTCAATCTCCGGCGATCTGTGCGCGCGGCCGTTGATCTCGAGGATCCGATCGTCGAAATTCTCGACGCCGAGGCTCAGGCGCGTCACGCCCATCTTCCGGATCGCCGCCAGCTTGTGCTGCGTCAGCGTGCCGGGCTCGCATTCGAACGTGATCTCTTCGGCCTGTGTCCAGGGTGTCGCGGCGGTCAGCCGCTTGACGAGGCTCTGAAGCTGCTGCGTCGACAGAAACGACGGCGTGCCGCCCCCGAAGTACACGAAGTTGAGCGGCCGGCCGGCGATCGCCGGCTGGCTGGCATACATCTCCCACTCGCGCCCGAGCACGTCGAGGTAGCGCCCGATCTCCTGGGCGTTCTTGTCTGTGTAGACGCGAAAATAACAGAAGTGGCAGCGCTTGCGGCAGAAGGGTATGTGCAGGTACAGCCCGAGCGGCGTCGCCGGATCGGGCGGCGCCTGCAGCGCCGGCCGCGCATCGCGCTCGACCGCCTCGGCCGACCAGACCGAGAACGGGGGATACGTGGCGACGAAGTAGCTGCCGACTTCGGGCTCTGCCAGCCCGGCCGGGGATTTTTCACCCATGGGTATTCACAACTATAACAAGGCTAACAAGGCATCATGGCGCACGGGCCCACGGCCGATCAGAAACGTCACAAAGTCACAAAGACACGACGAGAATAGCTTGTGCCTTCGTGAGCAGCCGCCGGCTCGGTCACCCGAAACAGTAAATCCGCCCGTCCTGCGCGCCGATCACGACGCGGCCGTTCGCGACGGCCGGTGAGGCCGTCAGCGCGTCGCCGACCTCGTATTCCCACTTCTTCTGTCCCGTCCGCGCGTCGAGCACGTAGAACTTGCCGTCGCTCGACCCGACGAACACGCGCCCTCCCGCGATGGCCGGGGACGAATCGACGCGCGCGCGCGTCGTGAACTTCCATGCGACTTTCCCGGTCACCGCATCGATGGCGTGAACCGACTTGTCGCGTCCGCCGACGATCACGTGGCCGCCGGCGATCGCCGCGGACGAGTAGTACGGGAACTCCCGATCCGGATCGCGATACCGCCACAGAATCCTCTTCGCTCCCAGATCGATTGCGACGACGTCGTGGTTGAAGGTGCCGACGTAGGCGCGGGTCCCCTCCACCGCGGTCGAGGCGCCCGTATACGCGCCGAGCGGAATCTGGAACAGGACCCTCCCGTCGGCCACGCGGATCGCGCGAAAGCGCTCGTCGCAGCCGCCGATATAGACCGTGCCGCCCTGAATCGCCGCCGTCGCATGGACGGGTCCTTCGGTCTGCACCTTCCATCGGACCGCGCCGGTCTTCGCATCCAGCGCATAGAGATGCGTGTCGTACGATCCGATGAGGACCAGGCCCGCGGCGATCACCGGCGACGACTTCACTTCGCCCCCGGTCTTGAACGTCCAGGCCTTCACGCCGTCGGCCGCGCGCACGGCGTGGACGAGCCCCGACAGATCGCCGATGTAGACGAGGCCGCCCCCCACCGCGGGCGACGACTCGCCGATCTCGTTCCCCGTCGCGTACTTCCAGCGCAGCTTTCCGGTCTCGACGTCAATCGCCAGCAGGCTGCCGTCGCCGGCGCCCACGTAGACGACGCCGTCGGCAATCGCCGCGGACGACTCGATCGTCTCGCCGGCCTGGTAAGTCCACTTGAGTGACAGCGCCGCGGGAACGTCGGAGCCGGCGATGCCGGTCAGCGCCGGCGTGCCGCGGAATTGCGGCCAATTCGCTGTTTGTGACGCTTGCGACGCTTGCGGCGCTTGCGAAGAGACGGCCCACGGCTGCGTCACGTAGGCCACAAAGAACACGAAGACCACGAGGCAAACATCCCAAGGGTTCTTTGTGATCTTCGTGACCTTTGTGATCTTCGTGGCCCGCAGCCGTCGGCCCGTGCAGCAGCCTTCACTTCCCATCAACAGAGATCGCGAACAACTGGTTGCGATTGTTCAGGTAGAGACGGCCGTGCGCGGGAACCGGCGTCGCGTAGACCGCGCTCCCCATGTTGATCTCGGCGATGACCTTCTTGGTCTTGCCGGTCTGCAGGATCGCGACGTCGCCGTCCTCGTCGCCGAGATACACGCGGCCGTCGACGACCAGCGTCGAGCCCCACACGGCGGCGAACATGTCGTGCGACCAGTATTCCTGGCCCGTCTTCGCGTCGAGGCAGTGGAGGAACCCGCTGAAATCGGGGATGTACAGCAGGCCGTCGGCGATCGAGGGCGTGGAGATCGATCGCCGGATCTTGTCGAAGTGCCACACGCGCCCGCTCTGCGTGATGTCGCCGCGCTTGGTCGCGTCGATGCAATACAGGTGGCCGACGCCTTCGCCGTGCTCCGGATCCTGACCGTTGGCGATGTACACCTTGTCTTCGAAGATCACCGGCGTCCCGATGACCTCGTTGCGCGTCTTCGGCCACACGGACTCCTTCGGGTTCGTGTCGAATTCCCACAGCTTCTTGCCCGAGGCCGCCTCGTAGCCGCGGACCCAGCCGTCTCCCTGCGCGCTGACGACCTGATCGACGCCGCCGATCTTGCCGACGGACGGCGTCGACCACTGGCCGTGGAGAATCCGATCCTCGACCGAATTGTCCTCCCACACCAGCTTTCCGGTCGTCTTGTTGAGCGCGATGATCGCGGGCGCTTTCGGCGACGGAATGTGGACGTGGCTCTCGTCCTGCCCGTTCGACGTGCTCAGGTAAACGAGATCCCCCCAGATCACCGGCGACGAGTTCGACATGTTGTGCGGATACGACCCCACTTCCTCCATCATGTCGAAGGACCAGATCACGTCGGCGTCGTGGGGCCCGGTGAGCTTTTCGTCGGTGACCGGTCCGTCGTTCTTGCCGTCGCGGAAGCCGTTGATGTCGAGGCACCAGACGACGCCGCGGTTGCTGACGTAATAGAGGTGCGTGCCCTCGACCAGCGGCGAGCTGGCGACGCCCTGATACGGCCAGTCGTTCGCGCGGCCGGACGCCAGCTTTTCATGCGTCTGCTGCCACTGGAATTCCCCGGTGTCTTCCTTGAACGCCATCAGCACGCCCCGGTCGCCGGGCTGCTTCGGATCGCGCATGCCCTCGTTGTTCGTGCCGACGAACACCATGCCGCCGGCGACCACCGGATTGCCGTAGCTCTGGGACCCGAGGTCCGCGACCCACTTGATGTTCTTCTTCGTCTTGACGTCCCACTCGGTGGGAAGGCCCTTCATGTTCGAGACCATGTTGCGGTCGGGCGTGCCGCCCCACATGGGCCAGTCGCCGCTGCCGGGATCGGACGCGAGGATCCGCACCGAGGCGGCCGCAACGGTTGCGAGAACGAAGATCTTCTTCATTGGTTTCCGCTGACCTTGATATTGTCGACGGCCGCGCCGAACTCGGCGTCGATGAAGAATCCCGGCGCGCCCTTGTGGTTGCCGATCGGATCGATTTTCTCAATCGCCCATGCCGCGGGCTCGGGCTGTCCGACGGGCCACGCCTTGCCGCGCGCGCGGACCTTTCCGTCGGGCATGTTCTCGACGCGCAGCTTCAGGTGATACCACGTGTCGGGTTTCCACTCGTACGGCGCCGTGACGGTCCGGTGCGTTTCCGGCTCCCAGGGCTCGATCTTGAGCTGCTGCGCGTTGCCGTAGAGGACGAGCGTGTAGCGCTGAGCGGTGACGCCGAGATCCGACATCTGGCGGCGGCGCGAGGTGCCCCGCACGTCCGCTTCGACGGTGTAATTCGCGAGATCGCTCGGCCCGATGAATGCGCGGAAGCGCTTGAAGATCGTGGGGTCCGGCGCCTTGCTCAGCACTTTCTGGCCGTCGACCGTCGCGACGGCCATCTTGCCCGCCGTCACGTTGGCCCAGCCCGGCGGGACGGCCCCGTCCGCGTACGAATCGAACGTCTCGGTCCACGGCAGCGGACGCGCGATCGTCGCGCGCGCCTCGCCCGAAAGTGCGCCGGCCGCCGCTTTGATGGTCCCCGCCTGTCCGCCGGCGTCGGCGGCGGCGGTGAACGTGCCGTCCTGGGCGATCGTGCCCTTCAGTCCCTGCAGCGTCCAGGTCTGCCCGGTCTGCACGCCGAGGTAGCGGCCTTTCGCGTCGAACAGCTTCGCGACCAGCTTCACCGATTGCCCCGGCTTGAGGAACACCTCGGTCGGCGACACCTGCATCCACGCCGGGTCGCCTTCGCCCTTGCCGATCGGATCGTCGACCGCGAGCCCCGTCGGCCTGGTCGCCGTCTTCGGCCCGATCGCGTAAACACCGCCGGTCGAGACGAAGAAGATACGGCCGCGCGAGATGGCCGCGCCGGCGAAGATCGGCTCGGCGATGCCGGCGGACTGGCCGGCATTGTCGTCCTTGCTCGGCGGCATCTCGACTTCGCTGAGGATTTCCGCCTTGTCGGCCGACGGCCGGACGATGAAGAACTTGCCGCTCTCGGTGCCGACGTACAGTTTGCCGTCGGCGAGCACGAGCGGGGCCTTCTGGATCGTGCCGAGCGTCTGCACCCACAGCGGCTTCCCGGTTTCGAGGTCGTACGCGTGCAGGCGCGATCCGTTTTCCACCTGGTAGACGCGGCCGCCGTCGATCACCGGGGATGAGAAGCCGTACTGCTCGCCTTTGTGCGCCCACTTGACCGTCTTGATGTCACCGGTCTGCGATCCGTCGATCGCGGCAATCATCCCGAGCTCCGGAACGTTGAGATTCTCGTCGCCGTGCGAGATGATGACGGTGCTGCCCGAGATCGCCACGCCGGTGTTGATCGCGCGCTTCGCGATGACGGTGCCCCAGACCTTCTCGCCCGTCTGCGGCTTCATCGCATAGACGCCGCCGTCGCCGATGCCGCAGATGAGCAGGCGGAGCCCGTTGATCGTCGTGATGACGGGAAGCGCGTACGCCGTGTCGTACGGCCGTCCTCCGGGGTTGGCCACCCAGACGATATCGCCCGTGCGCTTGTCGAGACCGATGAACCGCTGCGCGCGGCCGGCGTTGGTCCCCCAGTTCGAGACCGCGGCGCTGACGATGACTAGGTTCCCGTCGATGATCGGCGACATCGTCCGGCCGCCGTGCGTGGTGAAGGCGGCGAACTCCTCGCCGATCGAGCGGTCCCACAGCAGCTTGCCATCCTTGCTGAGCGCGATCACCGTCGCGCCGACGCCCAGCGCGTAGATGTTGCCGGTCTCGGGGTCCGCGGCGGGCGACGCCCAGCCGACACGGTGCGGCGGCACGTCGCTCTGAAAGACATTGAACTTGTATTCCCAGACCACTTTCCCCGTGTCGGCGTCCAATGCCATGACCCGTTCCTGCATGGCATCGCCGAGGCCGGACGGATTCTGCACGTACACGCGGTTCCCCATCACGATCGGGGCGGAGCGTCCGCCGTACGGCGCGCGCCACAGGAAGTTCTGTCCGTTGAGGGCCCACTTTTCGATGAGGCCCTTTTCGTTGGAGATGCCGGTTCGCTGCGGCCCCCGGGCTTCGGGCCAGTCGCCCACCGCAACCCGGTAAGGCGTGACGGGAGCGGGGAGGTCGGGCTTCTGGGCGGCGGCCAGCCCGCCGAGCACGAGCACGCCGGGAGCGAGAAGAAGAAGACGTTTTATCATGACACTCTCGTGTTTACGTCATCTTACAGCAGCGTGTTTCGCTTCAGGCGGAATGGCGTCGGGACGAACTCTGGGACCGATCGCAGGGCGGCGGGGCAGGAATCGTCGTATGTCCGAGGCATAATGTCGCACATGCGTGTACTCCGGCCCGGCTCGATCCTCTACGTCATCGTCCTGAGCCTCGTGACGCCGTCCGTGGCGCGCGCCCAGGCCGGTCAGCAGCCACCGCAGGTGACTCTGCCGTCGGTGACGGTCACCGCGCAAAAGGAGCCGGCCGACCCGCAGAACCTTCCTGTCAGCCTCACTACGATTCCACTGGACGCCCTCTGGAACGGCGGGTTTACGACCATTGGCGAAGCCTCCATCTACGCTCCCAACATGTACTTCACCGACTTCACGGCCCGCAAACTGAGCAATCCTCGGTTCCGCGGCATCGGATCGAGCCCCGCCAATCCCGCGATCTCGACCTACATCGACGGCGTGCCGCAGCTCAACACCAATTCGTCGAGCATCGAGCTGCTCGACGTCGGGCAGCTCGAGTTCGTCCGCGGACCGCAGAGCGCGCTGTTCGGGCGCAACACGCTCGGTGGCCTCGTTAACATCACGAGCGTCCGGCCGTCCTTGACCAGGTGGACCGGCTCCGCCATCGTGCCGTTCGGCAACTTCGGCGCCGTAGACGTCCGCGCGAATGCGTCGGGCCCGATCGGATCGAAAGCGGCGCTCGGCTTTGCGATCGGCCACGCGAAGCGGGATGGATTCACCACGAACGACGTCACGGGACACGACGTCGACTTCCGCAACGCGACGTTCGGAAAGGCGCAGTTGCTGCTCACGCCCACGGCGGACTGGGAAGCGCGCGTCATCTACACCGGCGAGCGCGCGCGCGACGGCGACTACGCCCTGAACGACCTGGGCGAGCTCCGTCAGCGGCCGTTCCACACCGCGCGCGATTTCGAGGGGCACACCAACCGCGATGTGAACGCGGCGACGTTCCTGGCACGGCACGAAGGGAAGCGGGTGACCTTCGCGTCAACGACCGGCTATGTCCGATGGAAGACCGACGACCTGACCGATCTCGATTACACGCCGCTGCCGCTCCTGACCCGCGCCAATGCCGAGAAGGACGCGCAATTCACCCAGGAGGTGCGGTTCGCGTCGGCGCCATCGGCGCCCGTCAGGATCTCGGACGCCGCGTCGCTCAAGTGGCAGGCGGGCCTCTTCCTCTTCTCGCAGAACTACGATCAGGACGCCGTGAACAGCTTCGCGCCGTTCGTGCTGTCGCCGTTCATCCCGACGAGGGTCGATCAGCACTCGCCTCAGGCCTCGCTCGACGACCACGGCGTCGGCATTTACGGCAACGGCACCATCGCGCTCCGCGAGAAGCTGGATGTGACGTTCGGCGCGCGGATCGATCACGAGAACCGAAAGGCGGATCTGACCACGTTCTATTCCCCGGCCATCGCGCCGCCGACGGTCGTGAATACGGAGAAGGCGTTCTCCAACGTTTCGCCGCAGGCCTCGGTCTCGTACCACGTGCAGCCGGATGCCCTGGCGTATTTCTCGGTCACCGGCGGCTTCAAGGCGGGCGGCTTCAATCCCGCGTCGCCGGCCGGCCTCGAGGCCTACGCCGAGGAACACACCTGGAACGTCGAAGGCGGCGTGAAGACCGCCTGGTTCGCGCGCCGCCTCACCGCGAACGCATCGGTGTTTTCGATCGACTGGCAGGATCTGCAGTTGAATCTGCCGAATCCGGCCGTGCCGGGGCAGTTCTACATCGCGAACGTCGGCAGCGCGCGCAGCAGCGGCGTCGAATTCGAGCTGAACGGCCGTCCGCGCGAAGGCTTCGACGTGTTTGCGGCTTTCGGCTACACACACGCGCGCTTCGGCGCCGGCACGACGTCGAGCGGCGCGGACGTGTCGGACAAGAAGATTCCCGACATGCCCGATTACAGCGCGACCTTCGGCGCCGAGGTGTCGCGTCCCGTCCGCCGCGGCATCCGCGTCTACGGCCGCGCCGAAGCCGTGTTCTACGGCGCGTTCCAGTACGACGATGCGAACACGGCCGGGCAGGAGGCGTACTCGCTGACGAACCTTCGCGTCGGCGCGCGCGGAAAGTTCGTCTTCGTCGAGGCGTGGATACGAAACGCGTTCGATACCAGGTACATTCCGGTCGCCTTCGCGTACGGACAACTGGCACAGTCGGGATTCGTCGGAGAGATGGGGCGCCCGCGGACGTTCGGCATGACGGCGGGCCTCACGTTCTGAGATCGCTTTAGGCTCTGGGCTCTGGGCTCTGGGCTCTGGGCGTTGGGCGTTGGGCGTTGGGCGTTGGGCGTGTCTCGCTCTGGCTGGTTGCCCGTAGGAGAAACAGCATGAAGTCTGCACTGACCGTCGTAGCGGCTCTCGTCGTGAGCGTGGTGGCGATCGGCGCAGCGGCCGACTGGCCTCAGTGGCAGGGACCGGATCGCACCGGCATCTCGAAGGAGACGGGGCTCCTGAAGCAGTGGCCCGCGCCGGGTCCGCCGCAGGTGTGGACCGCCGGAGATCTCGGGCGCGGGTACGGGTCGATGGCGGTTGCAGGCGATCGCGTCTACGTGCAGGGCATGAAAGGCGGCAACAGCATCGTGTCCGCCCTGAACCGCGCCGACGGGAAGATGGCCTGGTCGAAGCCGCTCGGATCGGCCTCGGACAACGATCAGGGCCCCGGGCCGCGCGGCACCCCTACCGTCGACGGCGATCGTCTGTACATCCTGACGGAGAACGGCGATCTCCACTGCCTGAAGACGGACGGATCCGCGGTCTGGCATCGCAATATCCTGGCGGACTTCCGCGGCCGGCAACTGCGGTGGCTGATCAGCGAATCGCCGCTCGTCGACGGCGACGCCGTGATCGTGTCGCCGGGCGGGAACGGCGCCGGCATGGTGAAGCTGGACAAGATGACCGGCAAGACGCTGTGGACGAGCAAGGATCTGAGTGATCCGGCCGGCTATTCGTCGCCGATCGTCGCCGACGTCCAGGGCGTGCGCACGTACATGACACTGACGTCGAACGCCGGCGTGGGCGTCCGCGCGTCGGACGGCAAGTTGATGTGGCACTACGAGCGCGCCGCGAATGGCATCGCGAACATCACTACCCCGATCTTCTTCGACAACAAGGTGTTCTATACCTCCGCGTACGACACGGGGGGCGGGCTTGTCGGCCTGACCGCGCAGAACGGCGCCGTGACCGCGAAGGAGATCTACTTCACGCGCAACATGAAGAACCACCACGGCGGCGTGGTGCTCGTGAACGGCTATCTGTACGGCTTCAACGATTCGATTCTGACGTGCCTGGAGTTCGCGACCGGCAATCCGGTCTGGCGCGATCGCAGCGTCGGCAAGGGCTCCGTCACCTTCGCGGACGGCAACCTCTATATACAGGGTGAGAACAACGTCGTCGGCCTCGCCGAGGCGTCGCCGTCGGGCTACAAGGAGAAGGGCCGCTTCTCGATTCCCGACAAGGGCCTCCCCAGTTGGGCGCACCCCGTCGTCAGCGGCGGCCGCCTCTACGTGCGCAATCAGGACACCATGATGGTGTACGACATCAAGGCGAAGTAGCGTCCGATCGCGCGCGCTCGTAATCCGCCCGCGGATCGCGGCCCGTCGCGGCGCGATACCAGGCCGGATGATGGGTCCAGGCCCATCGCTTCTCGACGGTGCCGCGCGTCATCGCGCGGAAGGTGCCGGGCTGCGCCGCCGTGCTCTCGTAGATGTGAATCGCGATGCCGGCCAGCATCAGCAGCGCCGCGACGTCGTGCACGACGTAGCCAATCGCGACGAGAAGCCTCCCGAACGTGTTCGGGAACCACATCGGCACGCCCGAGATCAGAAACAGAATCAGGCTGGCCGCAATCGTCCAGAAATACGCCTTCTGGCCGGCGTTGAAGAAGCCGACGTACTCGGGCTCGAGCTTCTCCGTGTTGCTCACGTACGCCCTCAGCCGCCGAATCCAGCGGCTGTCGTCCGGCGTCCACGTCATCGGCCCGAGCCAGTTCAGGATCTGCAGAGTGAATGCCGCGACGAATCCAAGGCTGAACCACGGGTGCAGCAGCCGCGTCATGGCGCCGCCGCCGAAGATCGGCGTCAGCCACCGGAACAGCCACGGCGTGTAGAGCGCGAAGCCGGAGAGCAGCGCCGGCACGAAAAAGAGGGCGACGATCCAGTGGACGACGCGGGTGTAAACCGGGTGCCGCAGCAGCTCGTCGGGGTACACCTCGGTCCGCCCGTGCGCGTCGACGCGGCGTCGCGCGGCTTCGTCGAATCGCTCGACGGCGCTGTTCATTGCGGCTTGCGAGCGCCGAGGTCAGCCGGCGCCGGCGGCTGAGGAACCTTCGGCCCCTCCATGATGTAGTGGAAGAACGCCACCGGCGCCGCGATCAGGCCGAGCGCGAGGGCGATCGGCTTCGCGACGCGCTTCCAGATCGTGAAGGACGCCGGAATCTGCGGATTCGCCGGCAGTCCGCCGTACAGCTCCGGCTTGCTGGCGTCGTGCAGGATGTAGATCACGTGGGTCCCGCCGACCGACGCCGGATCGTAGACACCCGCGTTCGCAAATCCGGATTGCTCGCGCAACTGCTGCGCCCGCGCGGTCGCGAGGCCGAGCATATCGGCCTTCGTGCCGAACTTGAGGCAGCCCGTCGGACACGACTTGATGCATGCCGGCTCGAGCCCCTCGCCGACCCTGTCCGAACACAGCGTGCACTTGTAGACTTTCTTCGTCAGCGCGTTGAACTTCGGGATGTCGAACGGGCAGCCGGCCACGCAGTACTGGCATCCGATGCAGTTCTCCTGCTGGAAGTCCACGATGCCGTTCGCGTACTGGACGATGGCGCCGTCCGCCGGGCAGGCGCGCAGGCAGCCGGGGTCCTCGCAGTGCATGCACTGGTCCTTGCGCATCAGCCATTGCAGGGCGCCGTCGTCGCGCTCGTGCTCGTTGAACTTGATCAGATTCCAGTAGTTCCACGCTGTCGACGGCATCGTCTGGTACGTGTTGTCGAACGTCGTCTCGTGGAAGGGCATATCGTTCCACTCGACGCACGCGACTTCGCACGCCTTGCAGCCGATGCAGGTCGTCACGTCGATGTACTTGCAGACCTCCTCTTCGCGCTGCACGCCGCGGCCGGGAACGGTACCGGAGTGCCCCGAGATGCTCCTGATCTGCAGCGTTCCTGTCGGCATGGTCACGCCTTCTCGAGCTTGACGAGGAACACCTTCAGCTCCGGCGTATAGGCGTTGGGATCGATCGCGGCCGCCGTGAGCAGATTCGTGCTCGTCTTCGCCGTCCGGCCCTGGTCTTCGGAGATGCCGCGGTAGCCCCAGTGGATCGGGATGCCGATCTGATGGGTCTTCTTTCCGTCGATGATCATCGGCTTGATCCGGCGGGTGACCATCGCCTTGGCGATATAAGTGCCGCGCGCGCTCGATACCTTGACGTTCTCGCCCCCCCGAAGGCCCATCTCGGAAGCAAGATCCGCCGGTATCTCGACGAAGGGTTCCGGAACGAGCTGGACGTTCATCGGGTTGTTCTTCGTCCAGTAGTGATAGTGCTCGGTGAGGCGGTACGTCGTGCAGATGACGTTGAATCCCTGCTGCGGCGTGCCGAGCGTGTCGAGCGAGGAGCGGATCACCGGAGCGACCGGGCTCGCCGACTGCGCGGGATGGAGCGGATTGGCGATCGGGCTCTCGATCGCTTCGTAGTGCTCGGGGAACGGGCCGTCCTGAAACGCCGCAAGCGGGCCGAACAGCCGGCCGACGCCCTCCGGGTTCATGATGAACGGCCCCATGTGATCGGACGGCTTCGAGTCGGGCTTGAAGTCGGGCACGTCGTTGCCGACCCATTTCGCCGCGCCCTCGTTCCACCACACCTGGCGGCGCTCCGCGTCCCAGGGCTTGCCCGACGGATCGCACGACGCGCGGTTGTACATCACGCGGCGATTCGCCGGCCAGGACCACGCCCAGTTCGGATAGACGCCGAGCCCCGACGGATCGTCGGTGCCGCGCCGCGCCGTCTGGTTGCCCGCTTCGGTCCACGATCCGCTGTACAGCCAGTTGCCGCAGAGCGTCGTACCGTCGTCTTTGAGCGCGGCAAATCCGGGGAGCTGCTGGCCCGCCTTGATGCTGTTGCCGGTCGGGTCGGTGATGTCGGCGAGCGCCTGGCCGTTGATCTCGCGTGCCACTTCCGCAAGCGCGGGATTCGCCGGCAGCGTATACGGCCACCGCAGGTTCAGAATCGGATCGGGAAAGACGCCGCTCTCCTTCTGATAGAGCTCGCGGACCTTCAGGAAGATCTGCGCGACGATGTCCTGATCGGCGCGCGCCTGGCCGGGAGGCGGCACGGCGATGTTCTTCCACTGCAGCCAGCGCGCCGAGTTGACGAACGTGCCGTCTTTCTCGGCGAACCCGGCGCACGGCAGGCGATAGACGGTCGTCTGGATCGCCTTCATCTCCTCGGCCGGCGTTCCCGGCGAACGCCAGAACTCGCTCGTCTCATCCGGATAGATCTCGCCAACGACGAGCCAGTCGGCCTTCTTGAGCGCCTCGATGTTCTTCTTCGTGTTCGGGCCGATCTGGACGCCGTTCATGCCGAAGGCGAACAAGCCCTTGACGCGCCCGGCGTACATGTCGTCCCAGATCTCGACCCACGAGAACCGCCGATCGATCTTCGGCAGGTAATGGAACGCCCAGTCGGTTTCCTTTCGCGCGGCGTCTCCGTACAGCGCCTTCAGGAACGAGACCGCGAATTTCGGCGTGTTCGACCAGTAGTTGAACGAGTCCCATCCGGACGGCTTGGACGCCGTGGGCGTGATGCGTTTCAAATAGGTCGCGAAACTCCCATCGTCGGGGTTCGGCACTTTGAGGTAGCCGGGAAGGATGTCGAACACGCCCGCCATGTCGGTCGCGCCCTGGATGTTCGAGTGGCCGCGCAGCGCGTTCACGCCGCCGCCGGCGCGGCCGACGTTGCCGAGGAGCAGTTGGAGCATCGCGGCGGCGCGGATGATCTGCGTTCCGACCGTGTGCTGCGTCCACCCGAGAGCGTAGATGATCGTCGCGACCTTCTTCGTGTCGCCGTCCTTGCGAATCGACGTGAACAGATCCGCGGCCGTCAGGAACTGATCCTTCGGAATGCCGGTGATCCGCTCGACCATTTCCGGCGTGTATCGCGAGTACTGCTGCTTCAGCAACTGAAACACGCAGCGGGGATGCTGAAGCGACGTGTCGTATGCCACGCTGGGCGGGAGCGCCGGCGGTCCGCCGGACGGGAAGCCAGAGCCCGCCGAAGGCTCGTAGTTCCATGTCGACTTGTCATAGGCGTGCGTCGCCGGATCGAACCCGGAGTAGAGCCCGTCCTCGGGCAGCTTGAAGCCCTCCTTGACGACGAACGCCGCGTTGGTGAAGTTGACGACGTAGTCGTGCGCGATGCGGTCGTTGTCGATCGCGTACTTGATCACGCCGCCGAGGAATGCGATGTCGGAGCCGGGGCGGATCTGAAGGAAGAGGTCGGCGTTCGCCGCCGTTCGCGTGAACCGTGGATCGACGGCGATCAGCTTCGCGTTGCGGTGCAGCTTCGCTTCAATCGCCCACTTGAAGCCGCAGGGGTGGTTCTCGGCCGGATTGCCCCCCATGATCAACATCATGTCGGTGTTCTTGATGTCGACCCAGCCGTTGGTCATCGCGCCGCGTCCGAATGTGGGCCCCAGACTGGAGACCGTGGGCCCGTGTCAAAGGCGGGCCTGGTTTTCCAGGTAGCAGACCCCCAGGCTGCGCATCGTCTTCACGACGAGATAGTTGAATTCGTTGGTGTCGGTGCAGCCGCCGGTCCATGCGATGCCCTCGCAGCGGTTCACCGTGCGGCCGCGCGCGTCCTTCTCGACGAAGGTCGCGTCGCGCGTCTTTTTCACCCAGCGGCCGATCTCGTCGATCGCCTGATCCCAGCCGATGTCTTCCCATCGATCGGATCCAGGCCGCCGGACCTGCGGTTTCGTGAGCCGGCGCTCGTTCAGGATGTCCTGTTCGAGCGACGCCCCTTTCGGACAGAGCGTGCCGCGGTTGATCGGATGATCGGGATCCCCTTCGACGTGGACGACCTGAGGGACGGCGTTCTTCGCCTTGTCGCCGAGCGTGTGGATGATGACGCCGCAACTGACGGAGCAGTAGGGGCAGGTGCTGCGTGTTTCGCTCGTGCGGGCGATCTTGAGCGTCCTCGACTGCGCGAAGACCGGGACGATGTCGAAACCGAAGGCCGAGACGCCGCCGGCGGCGGCGAGCGTCCCCTGGATGAAACCGCGCCGTGAAATCTCCACGTCCCCCTCCGCTTCAGAGACCGACGAGATTCAGCTCAATCTTCTCATAGCCGCGCTCGCGCGCCCACACGTCCAGCGTGGCGGCGGCGACTTCATCCACCAGCGGAACCGCCAGGCCGAGCCGTGTGAGATCGACGGTCTTCAGGTAGCGCGCGCAGGCGTCGCAGGCGTCTACGCGAAGGTGATCGAAGGCCGGCGAGTGGAAGTAGCTGAGCTTGCGCTCGTCCTCTTCGCCGCAATGCGCGCATCGGATCCGTCGATACGGCCATGCCGTAAGGCACGTGGCGCAGAGAAGCTGGCGGCCGCCTCCGTCGCCTCCGCCCGCGGCGGTCAGCATCGACAACTGCGGGGCGCCGGCGCAGAACGGGCAGCGGCCGTCGGCTCGAATCGAGGCGTCCCGGCGCGCCGGCGCGATTTGCGCCGCCGCGAGCGCCGCCGCATACGGCTGAAGAATCGCCTTCGGGAAGAACTGCCGATCGGACGGCGCGTCCCACCAGGTCAGAAGCGTCTGTTCGAGTGTCGTCGTCGAGCTATCCGACAGTCGCGCCGCCTCGGCGGCGAGCAGCGCCGGCCCGTGCTGCGCCACGGTCGAGAGGAGCGCCGGCACCACCGGACGAATCGAGGGGAGGTCGCGATCGATCGCGCCCGACAGGCTCGAGCGGCGAAGCGACGCGCTGGCATCGGCCTGCCAGCGCAGCACGAGGGTGTAGAACGCAAGCAGCGGCGAGGCGGCGTCGCCCTGCGCGGAAAGCCGTTCGGCTCGCGCGACGCGCCCGGCCCATTCGTCGCCCACGGGACCATCGTAACCGTTCGGCGATGCGAGCGTCAGGCCGACTCACGAACGCCGGCACGCCGGAGCACCGACATCATCGGGCACCAGCCCGTGAACGCCGACTGCGCGAGGTTCAGCCCGACGAACAGGGTGAACCACAGGAAATAGGGATGCACGAACATCCCAAGCAGCACGCTCGCGGCGACGAACGCGCCGCCAATCAGTCGAATCATCGGTTCTATCGTCATGGTGTGCTCCTCGATCGGTGCGACATGTAGTACGTGATCGGGACCGTCATTCGCGACAGTGCCAGCGAGGCGACCTCTCCCGCCATAAGCGACAGCGCCAGGCCCTGGAAGATCGGATCGAACAGGATGACGGCCGATCCGACGATGACGGCGGCGGCAGTCAGCGCCATCGGCCGAAACCGCACGGCGCCAGCGTCGATGACCGCCGCCTTCAGCGGCATGCCGTCGCGCACGCGCAACTCGATGAAATCGACCAGGATGATCGAATTACGGACGACGATCCCGGCGCCGGCGATGAAACCGATCATCGACGTCGCGGTGAAAAAGGCCCCGAGCAGCGCGTGCGCCGGCAGGATTCCGGCGAGCGAGAACGGGATCGCGAGCATGATCGTCAGCGGCGTCCCCAGCGACTGGAACCAGCCGACTACCAGGATGTAGATCAGTACGAGGACGACGGCGAAGGCGATGCCAAGGTCGCGGAAGACCTCGTACGTGATGTGCCATTCACCGTCCCACTTCATCGCGTACTTCGACGAATCTGCCGGCTGGTGCGTGTTGAAGATCTCGAGGCCGTAACCTTCCGGAAAACCGATCGACGAAAGGGCCTTGTTCATCCGCAGGATCGCGTAGACCGGGCTCTCTATCCGGCCCGCCACGTCGCCCGTTACGTAGGTGACGGGCTGAAGATTCTTGTGGTAGACGCTGCGATCTTCCGTCGCCAGGCGCGCGTGGGTGACCTCTCCGATGGTCACGGCGGCCTGGTCCCCGAGGCGCAACGCCTGCAGAGCATCCAGCGTTCCGCGTTCGGCTCTCGGGAGCCGCAGAACGATCGGGACTTCCTCCCGCGCCATCGCATCGTGCAGCGTGCCGACCTGCGTCCC
Source organism: Vicinamibacterales bacterium (assembly GCA_035495955.1). GTDB lineage: Bacteria > Acidobacteriota > Vicinamibacteria > Vicinamibacterales > 2-12-FULL-66-21 > JAICSD01. The sequence goes on from DATJFE010000084.1 coordinate 59,514, forward strand.
GGCGCCGGCCATCGCCGTCACAGCGGCGACCTCCGCAGCCGAGGATCCTGCCAGCGCCGCCTTCTCGCCGTCGACGTCGAGATGCCATTTCGCCTGCGCCGACTCGACATACCAGTCGACGTCGACCACGCCGTCGGTCCCCTCGAGCGTCGACCGCACTTTTCGCGCGAGCTCCAGCCGCCGATCCGGATCAGGGCCATAGATCTCGGCCACCAGCGTCTGCAACACGGGCGGGCCGGGCGGCAACTCGACGACCTGGATGCGAGCGCCGATCCGGGCGGCGACGGGCTGCAGGCGCGATCGAATCCGCTTCGCGATGACGTGGCTCTGATCGCGGCGCTGGTCTTTGCTCACGAGCAGGACCTGCAGATCGGCCAGGTTCGGCTGCCGCCGCAGAAAGTAGTGCCGGACCAGGCCGTTGAACGTGTATGGCGAAGCGGCCCCCGTGTAGGTCTGGACGCTCGAGACAGCCTGGTCTCCGAGCGCCTCGTCGGCGAGCGCGGAGGCTGCGCCCGCCGTCGCCTCGAGTGGCGTGTCCTCCGGCATGTGCACGACGATCTGCAGCTCGCTCTTGTTGTCGAACGGCAGCATCTTGACGGTGACGGCTCCGAGCGGGACGAGCGCGATCGCGGCGAGGAGCATCACGCCGACGAGCGCCAGGAACCCGAGGCGGTTCGCGCGCCGCTCGAGCAGGCGTCCCATCACGCGGCGATACAGGGCCGTCAGCCGGTCCTCTCGCGCGTCGCCGTGTGCCTGATCGCGGCGCAGCAGGCGGACCGCCGCCCATGGCGTCACGACGAACGCGACCAGCAGCGAGAACAGCATGGCCGCCGTTGCGCCGATGGGAATCGGTCTCATGTACGGCCCCATGAGTCCGCCGACGAACGCCATTGGCAGGATTGCCGCGATCACGGTGAAGGTGGCCAGGATCGTGGGATTTCCCACCTCGTCGACTGCACGGACGGCAATGTCCTCGAGAGGTTCTCCACCCGCCGACTGGCGCGCGTGCCGCGCGATGTTCTCGACGACGACGATCGCGTCGTCCACGAGGATGCCGATCGAGAAGATGAGGGCGAACAGCGTAATCCGGTTCAGCGTGTAGCCGTACAGGTAGAAGACGAATAGCGTGAAGGCCAGCGTGACCGGGATCGCCGTCAACACGACCGCCGATTCGCGCCGGCCGAGAACGACCCAGATCAGAACAGAGACCGAAAGAACGGCCAGGAGCATGTGCCAGAGCAGCTCGTTGGACTTCTGCGCCGCCGTCTCCCCGTAGTCGCGGGTCACGGACACCTGCAGATCGCGAGGCAGGAGGTAGCCGCGCAGCATCGCGATCTTCTGGTCGACCGCGCGCGTGAGCTCGATGGCGTTGGTTCCCTTGCGCTTCGCGATCGACAGCGTGACGGCTGGAAACGCCTCGCCGCGCCGCGGATGCTGCACCACGTATGCATCGGGCTCGCCGCCGCCGTCGACGACGGCCGCCACGTCGCCGACGCGGACGGGAGTTCCGTCGCGCACCGCCGCCACGATGTTTCGCACGTCGGCCGCCGACGCCGGCGAGTTGCCCGCGTCGAGCCGCGCCGCCCGGTTGCTGCTGACAATGGTGTCGCCGCCTGCGCGCGCGTTGGCGCGCGCGATGGCGCGTTGGAGCGACAAAGGATCGATGCGCCGGGCGGCCAGCGCTGCGGGATCGAGATCGACGCTGACCTGCCTCGTGCGTCCCCCGGCGATGGTGATCTCGGACACGCGGGGCAGCTCCTTGAGCGCTTCCTGGAGCTGACCCGCGATCTGCCGCAGTTGCACATCGTCGTAGCCGGCGCCCCATAGCGTCAGCGCCATCACCGGCACGTCGTCGATCGATCGGGCCCTGACGAGCGGGGCGGATGCGCTTGCAGGCAGAAGCTGGGGATTCGCCGCGAGCTTCTGATTGAGCCTGACGAGCGCGCGTTCCTCGTCCTGGCCCACCAGGAAGCGGACCACGAGCATCGCGCGGCCGGGGCTCGACGTCGAGTACACGTACTCGACCCCCGGAATCTCCCATACGAGCTTCTCAAGTGGCCGCGTCGCCCGCTGCTCCACTTCCGCCGGCGAGGCGCCCGGCAGATCGACGAAGACGTCGATCATCGGCACGATGATCTGCGGCTCCTCCTCTCGCGGAAGCGCGACGACCGCATATACCCCCAGCAACATCGACGCGACGATGACGAGCGGCGTCAGCTTCGAGTGAATGAAGGCGCCCGCGACGCGGCCGGCAAGACCGACGGGCGGGGTCATCGGCGTTGGTCCACGACGCGCGCGCCGTCGGTCAACGACATGGGAGGATTCACGACGAGCGCATCCCCCTCCGACACGCCCGCGAGCACCTCGGTGCGGCCGTGTGCGGTCGCGGCGATCAGCACAGGGCGAAGGCGCGCCAGGCCGTCGGGGCCGACTGCAAAGACAAATGTCAGCTGCCCGCGGCGAATCAGGCTTGCGTCCGGCACCGTTACGGCACGGCGCCGGGGTCCCGCGAAACGGACGCGGCCGAAAGCGCCGGATCGAACCGAGGGCGACGGACTCAGCTCGACCTTCACCAGGAAGTTGTGTGAGGCAGGATCAATGCGGCCGACTTCCGCGACGCGCGCCGGCATCCAGACGCCGCCGGCGGTCCGGTCCAGCCGGACCTCGACATTCTGTCGGACGGCGACGTAAGACGCGCGAATCTCGTCGAGCTGAACTTCGAGTCGAAGCGCGGACGGGTCTTCGACGATCAGAAGGGGCGCGCCCGGCGCTGCCATCGATCCTGGATCGACGAGCCGCTCGGCGATCCACCCGTCGAAGGGCGCCGTGAGCACGGCGTACGTCGCGGCCACTTGTGCCGCACGCCGCGCGGCCTCGGCGGCCTCGCGCGCCGCCCCCGCGGCAAGAGCACGGGCCTGCGCGCTCGCAAGCCGGGCTTCGGCGCCGGAAAGTCCTCCGATCGCCTCGTCGAGCTCCTGCGCGGTCGCCGAGCGCTTGTCGTGGAGGGTCTTCACGCGATCGTGGCCGGCGCGGGCAAGGCGGACGGCGGCCTCGGCCGCACGGATGTCGCCCTCCGCGGCCCGGCCGCTTTCCGTCGCTCCCGCCAGCAGCGCGTCGGCGTGCGTCACATTCGCCGCCAAATCGCGGGCGTCGAGCGTGACGAGCGCGGCGCCGCGACGGACGCGGTCGCCCGTATTGACGTGAACGGCCGTCACGGGCGCCATGACCCGGCTCGCGACCGTCGCCGTCAGCCTGGCGCGAACGACGCCGCCCGACTCGATCGTTTCCGCAACGTCGTCCATGGCGGCGCGCTCGAGCAGAACGGGAACCGCCGAAGCTCCGGCGGTCTTCGGAGGTGCCGGCGCCCCGCACGCCCCCAGAGTCAGCGCCGTCACCGCGATCAACGATTTGGTGGTGTTCACGAATGCCTCATCTCAGCGAGTCCGGCCAAGCGCGCGGCGCAGCATCGCGCCGCTGACGATGACGTCCACGGCGGCGGATGTCTGGTTCGCGTCGGCGTCGAGCACGGCGGTGGCCGCGCGGAGGACGTCGTTGACGCTGGCCAGGCCGGCATCGAACCGGTCGCGAATGATTCGCTGGCTCTCGCGCGCCTGATCGAGGGCGGCCCGACCGGTCGACTGCCGTGCGAGGGCGGATTCCTGGCGCTGCAGCGCCGCGATCACGTCGACGTGAACCGCCGCGCGAGCGTCTTCTCGCAGCGCGACGGCGCGATCGGCTGCGGCCGCCGCGGCCTTTCGCTGCGCGAGCTCCGCGCCTCCGGTCGACAGGGTCCAGCGCAGCTCCGCGCCGACGAGCCATGCCGACGCACGATCGTCGAACCGCGTTCCGCTGACGTCGATCGCGGCCTGCGCGGTGATCCGCGGAAGCAGCGCGGCGCGCGCGACCCGGCGGCCCGTTTCGGCCAGGCGTTCCGCCAGCTGCGCCTTCCGGAGTTCCGGGCTGCGCCGGTCGGCCTCGGCAAACAGGCGCGCGAGGTCCGGGCGCTCGCGCGGCGGGTTCTCTGGCGACGGAGGCTCGATGGCCCGGAACGCGCGTTCCACGGGCGCGCCCATCAGTCTGTTGAGTTCCGCGCGCGCGATCGTCGCGTCTCCATCCGCCTGGATGGCGCGCTGCCGGAGATCGGCGACCAGGACGGCAACGCTCAGGACGTCGGCCTCCGTGGCCGATCCCGCGTCGCGCCGGCGCTCAGCGCTCGCCAGGTCCTCCCGTGCGGACGCGAGCGCTGCGTCCGTCGCGCGGCCCACTGCCTGCGCCGTGAGCACGCGTCCGAACATCCGCGTCACGTCGCAGGCGAGATCCGCCTCCATCTGTTCCGTGGCGATCTCGGCAGCATCATGTTGAAGCGCGGCCGCCACGATGCCCGACCGGCGGCCTCCTCCGTCGAAGATCAGCTGTTCGGCGCCGGCGCTCGCGCGGAAGAAACCTGTCGGGGCCGGGTGATTCAGCGCGTCGATCGCGAAGTTGACCGCCGCGAAGCGGCGGGAGGCGAGAAGCGAGCTGAAGACGGCAACCGGCTGGTCCGTCCGCTGCCAGGCCTCGCTGAACGAGACGCGCGGCAGCAGACTCGCGCGCGCGCCCGCCGCGCGTGCCGCGGTCTCTGCGCCGGTCGCGCGCGACGCACGGAGCGAGGCATTGGCAGCAAGCGCCGTCTCAACCGCGCGATCGAGTGTGAGTGCCTCCTGCGCGCCGGCCTCCAGCGCACCGATCGCCATCGCCATCGCAATAAGAAGGGCCCGATGCTTCATCTCATGGGGAGATGCAGGAAGGCGCGGAAAGGTTACACTGCCGGAAATCCGGCAGCCCGCGAGCCTCCTGCAGACATTCACGGCGGTCGCTCAGCTATCTGCGCCAGAAGCGTTTCGATCCTGGCTGTACACCGTCGTGCGGAATGCGTGTCTGATGAAGAGGAGGCGGCGTGCGGGCGAGCCGTCGCGCGTGGTCTCGATAGACGGCCGCGGACCGGGAGACGAGGGAGAGGCGGTCGGAGTCGACGTGCCCGACGCCGGACGCGCGCCCGATCAGCAGGTAATCGACGCCCACGCGGCGCGCCGGCTGCACCGCGCGCTGATCGCGCTCCCGCCGACGTATCGCACAATCGTGCGCCTGCGCGACATCGACGGACTGTCCACGCGCGACGTCGCGGCGATCACGGGCATGTCGGAGGCGGCCGTCAAGACGCGGCTGCACCGTGCGCACGCGCTCTTGCGGCGCGAGCTGCAGTCGTCGCCGCACGCCATTTAGCGAAATCCTCCAAATCGGGCGTCAGGATCCCAGCTCGAACGCGACGATGTTCTTCCTGTCGCGGGCGTAGAGGCGCGTGCCGACGAGCGTCGGCGGCGTCCACGCGAGGTTCTCCAGGATCGGCGCTTTCGCGAGGACCTGGAGTCCCGGTCCGGACGACACCGCGAGTGCCAGGTTGCCGTCTTCGTCCAGGATGATGACCTTCCCGTCCGCGTAGAGCAGTTGCGCGCGCGAGAACGACCGATCCTGCCACGCGATCTTTCCCGTCGTCGCGTCGACGGCCGTGAGAAATGCCGGTCCGAAATCTCCGCTCGATCCGTAGATGTAGTTTCCGATCCGGATCGCGGAGCCGATGTGGATCCGCATCCGGTTGTTGAACCATTGCTCGGTCACCGTGGTTCTGCCGCCGGCCTGATGCAACTCGAGTCCCCGGCTTCCGGAGCCGTAGGCCGACGAGATGAAGAGCAGGTGATCGGATGGCGACCACAGCGGCGTGCTGATGTTCAATCCCCAGTTCGTCTTGTGCGGATGCGACCACAGGGCCCGTCCGTTCGATGGATCCATCCCCGCGACGACGTCGCCGGCGAAGAAGACGATCTGTTTCTGGCCGTCGACGTCGATGACGATGGGGGAGCTCGGCGACGGCTCGTACTCGCCGGCCTTCCACACGAGCGCGCCGGTCCGTTCGTTGAAGGCCGCCAGCGATTCGTGTGGACCGCCGACGCTGACGACGATCGTGCCGTTGTAGAGCAGGGGACTGCACGAGTAGCCCCGGCCGGGCTCGGACGCGCCGTAGTCCTTGACCAGGTCGTGCGACCACACGAGCTGTCCGTTCGCCTTGTTCAGCGCGAAGATCTCTTTCCGGCTGCTCGCGGCGAACACCCGATCCGCCGTCACGAGCGGCGTCGAGTGCGGTCCGGCGCCCTGCGAGAAATCGAGGCCCGACGTCGGCGCGGCGTACTTGTATTCCCAGATCGTGTTTCCGGTCGCGGCGTCGAGCGCCGCGACGACTTCTTCCGGGCTGCGGCGCAGGTAGGAGAGTACGCCGACGGGGCGGTACATCGTGTAGAGGCGCCCCTCGTCGACGGCGATCGACGAGTGTCCTTCGCCCAGGGCGCGGCTCCAGAGCTTTTTCGGTCCGCCGGCCGGCCATTTCGTCGCCAGCCCTTTCGCGTCGACGACGAAGTTGCGGTTCGGTCCGCCCCACTGCGGCCAGTTCGGAGAATGCTGCGCGGAGGTCGGGACCGACAGCTCGATCGTCAGGCACAGGACCGCGGACGTGCAGAGTGCCCTTCGGTTGCGCATGTTCGGGAGCATACGATAAACTACCCGTTCCCGCCCGCGACCGACGATCCTCGGTAGCTCAATGGCAGAGCATCCGGCTGTTAACCGGAGGGTTGCTGGTTCGAGTCCAGCCCGAGGAGCCAATCTCCAGTTTCACCCCCCTTCGCGAATACGTCGAACGGCTTAACGTAGGTGGGAGAAAGACTTCCGCGATCGAATGTGGAGTTCGATACCAGTGTTTTTATCAAACGCGCCTGTTCGTGCGGATTTTTCGCAACATACGAGGAATAGGCGGTTTGCGCGAGTTCTAGAATTTGGAGCCCCGCCGTCTCGTACGCCTGACTCGCCACCTCGTGACGCTCCATCTCGGTTCGGACCTGGCGAAGCTCGTCCTGCAACGCCGCCGATTTTGAGTTCCAGAGTTCCTCGGGAATCGCATCACTCAGACGGTCCTCGTACACGCGATCGAGCTTGGAGCGCAGCAGCATCTGTTGCTGCTGAAGGCGTAGCATGGAGGTCCGGACGAACTTCTCCTTGTCAGTCTGGCTTTCCCGAAGCACGGTCGCGAGCTTGCCGGCGAGTTCGGTTGGGATCCGGATCTGCTTCAAGAGCTCGCCAAACTGACGAATCAGCTCCTCTTCGCGAACGTACGTGTTGCCGCACGGACCGCGGTGCCCGGTGCAGTGGTAGTAGACGTATTGGCCCTTCTTGATCTCCCCCGTGAATGCGCAGCCGCATCGCCCGCAGGTCACGAGCCCGGCTAACGCATGCCGCCGCTTCGTGTGGCGGGGATGGTTAGCAGCGGCGAACACGGCCTGCACGCGGTCGTAGAGATCTCGAGAGATGACCGGCTTGTGGAGCCCCTGGTGAAGCTGTCCCAACCAGTAGAACTCGCCGTAGTAGACCGGATTCTGCAAAACCTGGTGGATCCGAGACCGCGCGAGCGCGCCCCCTCCCGTTCGGTTCGTCAGGCCTGCAGCCGCCGCCTTCTTGGTGAGAACCTTCAGCGAGTACTCGCCTGAGGCGTACCACTCGAAGAGCTTGACGATGATCGGCGCCCGCTCGGGATCAGGTTCAATCCGATGCGACACCAGGTTGTTCACGTATCCGACAGGCGCGACGGTGGGCCAGTGACCCTGCCTGGCCTTCTCGATCATCCCCTTGCGAACCTCTTCGCCAAGGTTGTCGATGTAGTTCTTGGCCATCAAAACCTTGATGCCGTGCATGAACTTCTCGGATGAACGAGAGTCTTCAGAGAGGACGACCGCCTCCTTCACGAAGTGCACTTCTATTCCGAGCTCGTCGATCGTCACCCAGTCCTTGATGTTGCGGTAAAGGCGATCCGTCTTCTCAACCAGCAGGGTTCGGCACCCCGAGGTTTTCTTGCGCAGGAAGTCGACCATGTCGCTGAAAGACGTGCGCCCGGCGCGCTTCGCGGTTTCGACGTCCTCGAACTCCTGTTAAGCGTGTGGAGTACGGCTCCGAGGCGTTGGCGCACGACGGCCAGCGCAGGCTGATCGTGAAACATACACCCAGGATGCAGCGGACCTGT
>DATJFE010000085.1:0-4298 GCA_035495955.1 Vicinamibacterales bacterium
ACGCACGCGAACAGGCGTTCGCCGCCGCCCCAGCGGATGTTCGTGAAGTATACGAGCGACGTTCCGCCGCTGAGCGCGACGGCGTCGATCTTCCGTTCAGCCATGAGGCGCCGGGCCTTCTCGATCCGCGCCCGCCGCTCATCGTTGGTGATGGGCGTGGCCTGATCGCGCATCGACTGCAGTGCGGCAATCGACGGCGGCACCGGTCCGGCCGGCTGCGCGCCGCCGCCGCCGCGCTGGACCTCCTCAGCCAGGACTTTCGGCGTGCGGGTCAGAATCAGGGATGCGGTAGAAGACCAGAGGAAGGACCGTCGACTGAACATAATCCGGCAATGATATCCGCAATTACGTCCGCGCCGTTCGTGGCCGGCCGCTCGAGAGGGGGCGGGCACGAGGCGGCGGCCGCGAGGCTGCGTCGCCATCGCCCCGCGAGAACATCTGCCTGTGCGATGAACGCGTGCCGCAGCCACCGTTCGATGTGCCGCACGAGGATGGGATATTCGGCGAAGTTGCCGCGCGGCGTGTAGGCGATCGCCGTTTCTCCGGCGATGCACTCGCTGACGATGCCGTAGCCGGGTTTCGTCAGCACGACATCGCACGCGTCGACGAGATCCTCGTAGCGAACGCCGCGGTCGTACACCTCGCTGTCTGCCAGGAAGTGCACGCCCGCCGGGATGACCGGCGGACGCGACTGCCCGGTGAGCACGACATCCCACTCACCGAGACAGTCGAGCGACGGGAGATCGATCCCGCGCACGCCGAAGCCGCCGAAGGACGCGAGCGCGAGCGGCCGTTGTGCCGGCAATCCGAGCGTGTGCTTCGTCTCCGCAGCCGGGCGGGCCGCATGGCGCGCCACGAGCGGGACGTCCGTGATGTGGTTGACGCTCTCGAAGCCGCCGTGCATCGGCAGACGGCACGCGGCGGTCGCGTCGCCATAGGCGCGCCGAATCGCCGGAATTACCTCCGGAGCCGCCGCGAATTCGGACGCGAACCCTTCGTAGATCCAGTCCCAGGTGAAGTTCGCCACGACCAGGCAGGGCACCTGTGCCCGGCGCGCCGCCGTGCACGCCAGCGGGGGCGCGTCGCACACAACGGCCGCGACTCGCTGTTCGTGGAGCAGCGCCGCCTCCGCGTCCGCCCGCTGGTCGAAGTCTGCGTAAAAGGCTCGCGCCCGATCGACGGTGGCGGCCGCATCGAGATGCAGACCGTCGATCTGCACGACGCCGGTGTCGACCGGCCGGCGATCCAGCACGAACGGGACGTCGAGCGTGCGCTCCAGCAGCCAGGCCGCCGCGGTGCTGCGAATCAGAAACCTGGTGCCCGGGATGCGTCGGGCGATCGTGTTGATGATCTCGACCTGCCGCGAGGCGTGGCCAAACCCGTGACCCGAGATATAGAAAGCGAGGCTCAGAGGGGGCATGCGGGGTGCGGCGTGCGGAACGCGGCGTGCGGCCTGGGGCGCGCGGAATGCGGCGGGCGGCGTGCGGAGCGCGGCATGCGGAACGGCATCGACGCCGTTCAGCGCGACGCGGCTGCTGCCGGTGACTCCGTTGACGAGCCTCCCGTTGCTCCAGGCGCGGCGGCTGGGGTCACTTCCGGCAGGGCCACATTCAGCACGTCCTGGAGCGTCTCCGCGGGCACGAACGCCATATCCTTGCGGACTTCTTCGGGAAGCTCCGCAATGTCCTGCTCGTTCATCTTTGGCAGCACGAACGTCTTGATGCCGTGCCGGCGTGCGGCGAGCGCCTTTTCGCGAATGCCGCCGACGGGCAGGACGAGTCCCGACAGCGTGATCTCGCCCGTCATCGCCACGTCGGAGCGCACGGCGATGCCGCGCGCCGCCGACACGATCGCCGTGGCCATCGTCACGCCGGCGGACGGACCGTCTTTCGGAATCGCTCCGGCCGGCACGTGGATGTGGAGATCCTGCTTGGCGAGCGTATCCGGCGTAATCCCCAGCGCATCGGCCTGCTGCCGCACGTGGCTCAGGGCCGCGCGAGCCGATTCCTGCATGACACTTCCGAGCTGCCCGGTCAACGTGAGATGTCCGTTTCCCCCCGGCAGCAGGACGGCTTCGATGTACAGCACGTCGCCACCGGTCTCGGTCCACGCCACTCCGGTGGCAACGCCGGGACGCGAGAGCCGGAACGAGCTTTCGGAGCGGAAGCGCGCGGGGCCGAGGTACTCGGCGACGTCGGTGCCCGACACACGCCCGACGTACGACGAATCGGTAGCGACTCGCGCGGCAATCTTTCGAGCAATCGTCCCGATCTGCCGTTCGAGCGACCGCACCCCGGCTTCACGCGTGTACTCCGCGATGACCTTGTGCAGGGCGTCATCGTCGATGATGAACTGCTCCGGTTTGAGGCCGTGCTCGTCGCGCTGCCGCGGCACGAGATACATCCGCGCGATGTGGACCTTCTCTTCTTCCGAGTAACCGGAGAGCTGGATGAGCTCCATCCGATCGAGCAGCGCCGGATGGATCGTGCCGAGCTGGTTCGCCGTCGCGATGAAGAGGACGCGCGAGAGATCGAGCGGGATTTCCAGATAGTGATCGCGGAACGTATGGTTCTGCGCCGGATCGAGCACCTCGAGGAGGGCCGCCGCCGGATCGCCCTGGATCCCGACCGAGATCTTGTCGATCTCGTCCAGCATCAGCACAGGGTTGATCGAGTCCGCGTTCTTGATCGCCTGCACGATCCGTCCGGGCATCGAGCCGATATACGTCCGGCGATGGCCGCGGATCTCGGCCTCGTCGCGGACGCCGCCGAGCGAAATCCGCACGAACTTGCGGTTCATGGCGCGCGCGATGGATTGCCCGAGCGACGTCTTGCCGACGCCGGGCGGGCCGACGAAGCAGAGGATCGGCCCTTTCATGTCGCCCTTCAGCTTGCGGACGGCGAGGTATTCGACGATGCGTTCCTTGACCTTGTCGAGGTCGTAATGATCGTCGTCGAGCACCTTGCGCGCTTCGACCGGGTCGAGACGGTCTTCGGTCGTTTTGCTCCAGGGGACGTCCAGCACCCAGTCGATATAAGTGCGGATCATCTGGTACTCGGGCGACGCCGCGGTCATCCGCTCGAGGCGATCGACCTCGCGGTTGGCGATGGTCGCGACATTCTCGGGAAGGTTGGCTTCCGCGAGGCGCTTGCGGATCTCGGCGACTTCGTTGTCGCCCCCCTCGCCGAGTTCGTCCTGGATGGCCTTGAGCTGCTGGCGCAGCACGTACTGGCGCTGCGCGTCCGTCATCTCCTTTGCCGCGGACGATTCGATCTTGCCTTTCAGCTCGAGGATGTCGATTTCACGGGCGAGCGCGCTCGCGACGGCGTCGAGCTTGACGGCCAGGCTGTTCTCTTCGAGCAGCCGCTGCTTGTCGTCTGCCTTCATGTCGAGGAGGCTGGCGATCAGGTAGGCGATGCGCAGCGGATCGTCGATGCTGGTCACGAGCGTGCGGAGATCGGGTGAAAGGCCGGTCGCCAGCGACAACGCGCGGTCGACGAGTTCCTGCAGGCGGCGCACGCGCGCGTCGACTTCGAGCGAACGATCCGACTGCTCGGGCAACGGGACGATTTTGGCGGAGAAGTATCCGCGTGAGCTGTCGATCGATTCCGCGCGCGCGCGGGTGAGCCCTTCCACGAACACGCGCATGCCGGCCTGCGCCTTGGCCATCTGCCGGATGATTGCGACGGTGCCAATTTGATGCACGTCCTCGGCGGCGGGCTCGTCGCTGTCGTTCTTCTGCAACAGCAGGAGCACCATCCGGTCCGTGGCGAGCGCCCGGTTGACGGCTTCGACCGACACACCACGGCTGACGCCGAGGGGCGCCACCGTCATCGGCAGCACGACTGCGCCGCGAAGCGGCACGATCGGCAGTTCAGCAGGAAGCGGGGGAGCGACAGGAACATCGGGCATGTCTGAATCGAGTCTAACGCGTTAACTATGCAAGTTCACAACTTGACAACTGCGCAGCGCGCACGTGTTCAGCTTGATGTTCTGTTTACCCGTTTTAGCCCTCGCCCTGGGTAGTTGCGCAGTTGTGCAGTCGGGCAGTTGTGCGTTTGTGAAGTTGCGTAGTTGGGCAGTTGTGTAGTCGATCCGTGCGTGTTCCCCATCACCACACCCCTGGTATGAGCCGCCAGCGCGTCCGTTGCTGATAACCCCGGTACGCGTCGCCGAACACCTGGATGAGCGCCCGCTCCTCGAACGGAATGGCGATTGCGAGATAGAGAGTGCTGACGACGGCGAATACGGCGCGCGTGCCGGTCATCAGGGGTGCGCCGAAGACGAAAAGCGCCCAG
>DATJFE010000086.1:0-12474 GCA_035495955.1 Vicinamibacterales bacterium
GCTCGATGCGCGCGTAATCCGGCGTTCCCGGCACGAACCTCCGCGAGAACATGTTCTCGGGATGATCCGTGATCTCCCAGCTCAGGCGATCGACGCCGATGTCGGCCGCCATCGCGCGGGCGCGATCCATCTCCTCGTCGCTGTCGTTGTGCGTGAAGAGGATGTAGCGCCAGTTGACGAACGGGACGTCGAGCCCGCTCCGGTGCTTTTCGTCCACGACCGCCGCCAGGTTGCGGATCGCCTTCGCGAAGTCTCCCCTCTGCCGGTACCGGACGTAGCTTTCGGGCGTCGCGCCGTCGATCGAGAACGTGACCTCGTCTATCCCCGATCGCGCCAGCCGCCGCGCGCCGTCCTCGCTCAGCGCGAGGCCGTTGGTGCTCGTGTAGAGATAGACGTGCGGATGCCGCGACTTGATGTACTCGACCATGTCGAGCGCGCGCTTGTGAAGAAACGCTTCTCCGTAGTTGAAGAAGTCGATCCGGCCGAGCGTCGGGCCCGCCTCGTCCACCACCCGGGTGAACACGTCGTAATCGAGCATCCCGGCCTGCCGGGTCCGCGTGATGCCCGTCTCGGGCGCGCAGCACGCTTGATTGCACGAAATATTGCAGGCCGCCGTGCACTCGATATAGAGCCGCGAGGGAAGCGCCCCGACGTCGAGCGGGCGCGGCGGCGGCGGCTCGTCTTTCCTGAGCGGCAGCTTCAGCGGACAGTCGCCGCAGAATTTCGAGCCGCCCGCGACGATGTCCCTGCGAAGGGCCGACGCGACCTCGCCGGTCCAGACCGCGGATACCGATGGAGCGACCCGAAGATCGCCGAGCACCCGCTTCCCGTACGGATCCGCGCAGCCGCAGACCAGACGTCCGTCGCAGAGGAGCACCATGGTGCTCCACGGCCAGCTGCAGGTGAAGCGGGTCGCGAGGAAATTCAGCGACACAAGGGACGTTGCGTTATCTCTTCCTGAGCTTCTTCACGTAGGCGCCGAGCCGCTCGTTTTCGTACGAGACGATGTTGAGGAAGAGGCTTTCGGAGAGATAGTGGCGGCGCTCGTCGTCGGTCATCTGTCCGATGATGTGGGCGATCTCGCGCGCCATGTCTTCAAAGCTCGATTGCAGCTCGTGCCGCGCCGAGACTTCCTTGTAGAGCGCCTCCAGCACCGTGAGCAGGTCGCCGTCGAGCGCCAGCGACGCGCCCGTCGTCATCGTGATGGTGCGCATCTCAGGCTCCGAAGCTCTTGACCGCGCTCGGCTCATCGGGGTGCACCTCGATGAAGTTCTGCGCGCCGGTCATCGTCAGCATCGTCTCGACGCGTTTCTGGACGCCCGAGAGCTTGAGGGCGCCGCCCGCGGCGCTGGCCTGGCGGTACAGATCCATCAGGCATCCGATCGTCGCGCTGTCGACGTAGCCGACCGACGACAGATCGACGACGACGCGTCGCTCGCCGGAGGCGATGAGCTTCTGGACGGCCGCCGAGAACTCGGACAGAAGCGGGTACATCAGGCGGGATTCACCCACCCGGACGACCGCGATCCCGTTGGCGTGTTCGGTCGTGATGTTCATATTGATCCACACCGGGGGGCATCGCCCCGCCGGACCCTCCTGCGCGCCGGCGGCGCGCCTAATTTCGCGTCGACGGCCGTCCTCCGCCGCGTCTGGTTCTCGCGTGCGGCCGGACCGGCTGATTCTCCTGCAGCCGCTTCAACTGGTGCGCCAGCTCGATGCGGCCCCGGTTGATGCGCGACTTGACCGTCCCCTCCGGGAGCCCGAGGCGGTCCGCGATTTCCTGGTACGACAGCTCCTGCAGATCGCGCAGCACGACGGCCGTCCGCAGCGTGGCGGGCAGCGTTTGGAGCGCCTCGCGGAGCTGCGCGCGCAGGTCCTCGTGCTCGGCCACCTGGTACGGCCCGCGCTCGTGCGTCGCCGGCTGCAGGTCGTTCGCGTCCACGTCGCGCGCGATCGTCTGCCGCTCCTTGCGCACGCTGCGATAGTGATCGATGCACAGGTTCCGGCTGATGCTGATGATCCAGGTCTGGAAGTTTGCGCGACGATCGAACGTGCGGAGCGCCTTGAAGATCTTCAGGAAGATGTCCTGCGCGAGATCTTCGGCCTCATCGTGTTTGCCGACGAACTTGTATGCGACGTTGAAGACCTTGCGCCAGTTCTGGCGCACGATCTGCTCCCACGCCGCCTGATCGCCGGCCAGGCACTGTTCGATGAGGCTGTCCGGCGTGACCGGCTGCGCAGCCGCGGAATCAGCAGACATGCGTCGTAATCTGGTATCTTACACTCTTTTGTCTGATCACTCGTGACCGGATTCCAGAGAGAAGCGGCCGCGCTCGCGTGCGACGGCGTCGCGCTCGATCGCATCGCCGCCGAGCACGGCACGCCGCTCTACGTCTACAGCGCCGCGACCATCGCAGAGCGCTATCGCGCGATCGACGCCGCCTTCGCCGAGTGCCCGCACGCGATCCATTACGCGCTGAAAGCCAATTCCACCCTCGCGATCGCGCGGCTGCTGCGGACGCTCGGCGCGAACGCCGACGCGAACTCGGGCGGCGAGATCGACGTCGCGCTGCGGGCGGGATTCATCCCGTCGCAGATCGTGTTCACCGGCGTCGGAAAGACCGACGCCGAGCTCGCGCAGGCGATCGATCTCGGCGTGCGGACGATCAACGTGGAGTCGGCGGGCGAGATCGCGCGCGTCGACGCGCTGTCGCGCGACCGCCAGACACGGACGCGGATCGCGCTGCGGGTCAATCCCGACGTCGACGCGAAGACCCACCCGCACATCTCCACGGGCCTGCGCACGAACAAGTTCGGCATCCCGATCCACGACGTGAAGGACCTGTGCGCGCGCGCGGGCTTCCTTGACGGCGTCCAGATCGTCGGCCTCCACGCGCACGTGGGATCGCAGATCACCGACCTGGAGCCGCTGACACGCTCGGCGCGCGCGCTGGCGTCCCTCGCGGGCGAGCTGCGCGCGGCGGGCACGGCGATCGAGCATCTGGATCTCGGCGGCGGTCTCGGCGTTTCCTACGACGGCGCCCCCGTCCCCGGCGCCCGCGATTACGCCGACGCCGTCCTGCCGATCGTCCGCGAATCCGGCGCGACGATCGTCCTCGAGCCGGGACGGCAGATCGTCGCGCCGGCGGGCGTTCTCCTGACCCGCGTCATCGACGTGAAGACCGCCGGACCTCGCCCCTCGGACCTCGCACCCCGATCCTCCGACCTCCAGCCTCCGATCCGCGACCGTCTCTTCGTCGTGATGGACGCGGGGATGACGGAGCTCCTGCGTCCGATGCTGTACAACGCCTTTCATCGCATCGAGCCGGTGATCCAGACCGACGCGCCGCTCGTCTCGTGCGACGTCGTCGGGCCGCTCTGCGAGACCAGCGATACGCTGGGAAAAGATCGGCGGCTGCCGCGGCCCGAGGTCGGCGAGCTGTATGCGGTTCTCGATACGGGGGCCTACGGATCCGCGATGGCCTCGAACTACAACCGCCGCCTGCTGCCCGCGGAGGTGATGATCGAGAACGGCCGCGCCCGCCTGATCCGCCGCCGCCAGACCATCGACGAATTGCTGGCGCTCGAACTCTGATCTGGAAGGCGAAAGGCGGAAGGCGAAAGGCGGAAGACGGAAATTTGGGAGTTGGGAGTTGGGAGATAGCGTAAGCGGCCTTATCGTGGCCTTCGAGGGCCTCGACCAGAGCGGCAAGCAGACCCAGGCCGAGCGGCTGAAGGCGGCGGCCGAGCTGCGCGGGCGCTCGTCCGTCCTGCTCGGCTTTCCCGCCTACGAAACGCACATCGGCAGGGAAATTCACGCCGGGCTGCACGGCGGACGCGCGTATGGACCCGACGTCATGCAGCTGCTCTACATCGCGAATCGCTACGAGAAGAAGCCGGAGATCGAGGCGCTGAAGGCGAGCGGCGCGGTCGTCGTCTGCGATCGCTACCTCGCGTCGAGCATCGCCTATGGCGAGGCCCAGGGACTCGATCCCGCCTGGCTGCTGGAGACCCAGCGCTTCCTGCCGCAGCCCGACCTCACCATTCTCCTGGACATCGCACCCGAGATCGCCGCCGGCCGCAAGACGGCGAATCGCGACAAGTACGAGCGCGATCTCGCGCTGCTTTCCCGGGTCCGCGCGAGCTATCGCCGGCAGGCGGACGCTGGAGGCTGGATCGTCGTCGACGGCGGGCGCGCCAAAGACGCCGTGTTCGCCGACGTGCTCACCGCCGTATCGCCACGGCTTTAGCCGCGGTCAGCGCCCGCACCTCTGCCGCGCCCGCGTCGAGCAGGACGGCCGCGCAGGCATGCAGCGTGGCGCCCGTGGTGCTGACGTCGTCCACGAGCACGACCGTCCGCCGGGCGACACGGGCAGGCGCCGCGATCGCAAACGCGCCGCGCACGTTGGCGTACCGGCGCGCGGCGGGCAGATCCGCCTGGGACGGCGTGTTGCGGCGGCGCGCGAGGGCATCGGCGATCGGCAGATCGAGATGCCGCGCGAGCTCGCGAGCCTGGTTGAAGCCGCGCGACCGCTCGCGGGAGCGGTGCAGCGGCACCGGCACCACGAGATCGGCTCCCGCCAGCACGTCGCCGCCGGCCTCACGCATGCGCGATGCGAGCCGGGCCGCGATCGTCGGGCGGCCATCGTACTTCAGCGCGTGAACGATGGCGCGAAGCGCCCCTTCGTACGGGCCGATCGCGCGCGCGAGCGACAGCCGCGTCGGCCGCCGTCGGCAGCGAGGACAACGCGCCTCGCCGACGCTGGCCGCGCGCCAGGACGGCAGCGGATCGGCGCAGGTGCCGCAGAAGGGAGGCGTGATCGGAACGACTGACGCCCAGCAGCCGCTACAGACCGCGCCGCGCGTCGGGTGTTCCAGCGGCACGCGGCACGCGGCGCAGAGCGGCGCGAGCAGGACCGCCATCACGCTGTCGGCGAGGGCGCTTGAAATCTCAGCTATCGGCCACTTCGATGCGTTCCGCATCACCCCACAGCCTCTCGAGCGAGTAGAACGCGCGCGTCTGCGGGGTGAAGACGTGCACGATGAACGTGAAGAAGTCCATCAGGATCCACTCGGCGCGTTCGTAGCCTTCCACGTGCGACGGCCGGATCTTCGCCGCGCGAAACGCCTCTTCGACGGCGTCCGCAATCGCCTGGACCTGCCGGGTATTCTGCCCGGAGCAGAGCAGGAAGAAATCGGTGAAGGCTGGCGTCCGCCGCAGATCGAGCACCACGACGTCGAACGCCTTCTTGTCGAGCGCCGCGCGAACCGCTTTCGCGATCTCGCCCGTCAGCTCGGCGGGGCCGCCGTGGACCGGTCGCTTCGGCCGTGCCGAGGTCTGCGTCCGCATCGTTCTCTCAGTTTTGGCCATGCAACTGGTCTGCCGGATTGTCCGCCGCACGATCGGCGAAGGTGGAATAGAGGTGATGGTGGAGTATGTGCGCCTCGACCGACGGCGGCACGAGGCCGGTGATCGACTCCCCATGGCGCACCCGCTCGCGCACGCCCGTCGACGAGACGTCCGGCGTCGCCGCCTGGAGCAGCCAGATCACGGTATCGCGTTCCTCCCCCCGAGGGGCGGCCGCCGACCGAATGCGCGGCGCCAGCGCCGGAAGCTTCCCGGCGAGCGCATCGATCTCGTGTCCAGGCCTGGATACGACCACAAAATTCGCAAGGTCCAGGACGCCGGGGTAGCGCCGCCAGGTCGCAATTTCCGCAAAAGCGTCGGCGCCGGTGATGAAGAAAATCTGCGACGCCGCATAGCCGCGCGCGTGCCAGCGGTCGAGCGTCTCCGCCGTATACGACGGCCCGTCCGCGCGCAGCTCGTCGTCGCTGACCGCGAGTCCCGCCCGGCCGGAGACCGCCAGCGCAGCCATGGCGAAGCGATGGAACGGCGACGCGACGGGCTGGACGGGGCGATGCGGCGGGACGTGGGAGGGAACGACGAAGACCTGCGACAAGGCGAACGCATCGCGCGCCGCAGCCGCCGCGGCGAGGTGGCCGCAGTGAATCGGATCCAGCGTTCCGCCGAGTATGCCGATGCGCGTCACTCTTTACCGATGTTCGACGGTCGGGGCCAGGCGTTTCCACACCGCTTCGAGAAGCAGCGGCAGGCCGTCTCCGGTCGCCGCCGAGACAGGGTAAAGCGGAATCGCCGCGGGCTGCAAGCGCTCGCGCAGCCGCTCGAGCCGCGACGGATCGTCGAGCGCGTCGATCTTGTTCGCCGCCACGACGATCGGCTTGTCCGCAAGCCGTTCCCCCGAGGCGTCGCGCCCGGGAAAGAGCGCGAGCTCCCGCGTGATGACGTCGAAGTCGCTCACCGGATCGCGCCCGGATCCCGACGACACGTCGATGACGTGGACGAGCACGCGTGTGCGTTCGAGGTGGCTCAGGAACCGGTGTCCGAGTCCGTGCCCCGCGTGCGCGCCCTCGATCAGCCCCGGCACGTCGGCGACGACGAACGATCGATCGCCCGAGAGGCCCACGACGCCGAGATTCGGCGAGAGCGTCGTGAATGGATAGTCCGCGATCTTCGGCCTGGCGGCGGAGATGCGCGAGATGAGCGTCGACTTGCCGGCGTTCGGGAACCCGACGAGGCCGACGTCGGCGAGCAGCTTGAGCTGCAGCCGGAGATCCTTCTCTTCGCCGGGAAGGCCGGGCTCGGCGCGCCGCGGCGCGCGATTGGTGGACGTCGCAAACTGGGCGTTCCCGCGTCCGCCGAGTCCGCCTTTCGCGATCAGCAGGCGCTCGCCCTCGCGCGTGAGATCGGCCACCTGGACGTAGCCGTCCTCGCGCTTCTCGAACACCTGCGTGCCGACGGGCACGTCGAGCGTGATGTCGGCGCCGGTCTTGCCGCTGCGATTGGAGCCCTCGCCGTGCGCGCCACGGCCCGCCTCGAAGACTTTGTGGAACCGGAAATTGAGCAGCGTGTTGAGATTCGCGTGGGCGGCCAGGTAGACGTTCCCGCCGGGCCCGCCGTCGCCGCCGTTGGGTCCGCCGCGCGGCACGAACTTCTCCCGCCGGAAGCTCATCGCCCCGCGGCCGCCGTGGCCGGCGGCTATGTGGACCTCGACTTCATCTACGAACACGGAGACAGTTTACCGTTAACGGTAAACCATGAAGTTGACCGTAAGCAGGTAACCGCTAACCGTTCACGATCCTATTCGAGGGGCTTGATCGAGATGACGCGGCCGCGCGCGCCGTGGTCCGAGAACTTCACGATGCCGTCGACCTTCGCGAAGAGCGTGTCGTCTTTGCCGAGGCCGACGTTGAGCCCCGGACGGAACCGGCGCCCGCGCTGGCGGACCAGGATCGATCCGCCCGTGACGATGTTGCCGTCGAACCGCTTCACGCCGAGGCGCTGCGAGTTGCTGTCGCGCCCGTTGCGGGAGCTGCCTTGTCCTTTTTTGTGTGCCATGATGCTCTTACGCTGAGGCGCAGCTGAAGCCGCGCCGCTACACTTGAATATCAGTCACGCGCACCCGCGTGAGCGTGCTGCGGTGGCCCTTCGTCCGGCGCATGCCCTTGCGGCGCTTCTTCTTGAACACGCGGATCTTCGGGCCGCGCGACTCGCCGTCCACCACTCCGATAACCTTCACGTTCGCCACGAACGGCGCGCCGGCGAGCACTTCGCCGCCGTCTTTTTCGAGGAACAGGACCTGTTCGATGCTGACTTCATCCCCGGGCCGCGCGTCGATGCGATCGACCTCGACGACGGCGCCCGGGGCCACCTTCAGCTGCCGCCCGCCGCTCTGAATGATTGCGAACACCTCTACCGTCCTTTGGCTGGAGGGACCAAAACTCTAGAATAACACAGGAATTTGGAAATCTGGAAATGTGCATCTCCACATTTCCAGATTATTTGAGCAGTACCCTCGTGCCGCGGATCTTCTGGGCGCTGAGCGTGCTGAGGAACGCCGGCATGACGCGGTCCATGAGCTCGAAATAAGTCGAGAGCGCGGGCACGCTCTGCTGCTGCGGATAGAGAATCTCTTCGCGGTATTTCTCGGAGTGCAGGATCGCCCCCGTGCGCCCGTCGATGAACACGAACCGCGGCTCGAGGATGAATCCCTTGCGCTCCTGGTACGTCCGGACCGGGACCACATTGCGGCGGCCGAACGAGTCGTAGATCTCGCGGTTCTGCATCACGAATCCGGAGTTCTGCTGCGGCGTGAACAGGATCGTGCCGGTGACGATGAGCGGACTCTGGTATTCCTCGCCGAGCTTCTTCCAGTACGCGACGTCCGCGAAAATCTTGTCGAACTTCGCCAGGTCCTTGTCGTTGCGGATCGTGGGCTCGGTTTTGTGCGAGTCCTGCTTCGGCTCCGCCTTCGGCTCTTCGGGCTTCGCCACGTCGAGCGTCGGTACGGGCGAGATCGGCGCGACGCCCGCCGACGAGTTCGTGATCCCCGTCGCGTTTTCCTTCGCTTCCTGCGCGGCGATCTCGGCGAGCGGCAGCACGTCGGCTTCGATCACGCGCAGCGAGGATTTCGTGCGCAACTGGCTGCGCAGCAGACGGACGGTCTCGAGATTCGCGTCGACGTCCTCGGTGCCGCCGCCGATGAACCCGGCGACGAGGACGCGCTGGAACGCCGTGACGTCCATCTTCGGCTGGATCGGCGTCTCGATCGGGATCTCGTAGAACCCCGTGCAGCCTGCGAGCGCGAGCGCCCCCAGCAGAACGAAACTACTTGCCGCTGCGGCGCTTCGTGCGGTCATTGATTTCTTTGAAGAGATCGTAGTTCTGCCGGATCATCAGGTTCTTCGGATCCAGCTCCAGCGCCTTTTCGTACGCCTTCTTCGCCTCGTCGAATCGTCCTTCGTGCTCGTAGGCGATGGCGAGGTTGTTCCACGCGGCCGCGTACGTCGGGTCGATCTGCGTGGCTTTCTCCCAGCGGTACAGCGCTTCGTTCCACAGTCCGTTCTGCGCGACCTTGATGCCGAATTCGACTTGTTCCTTCGATTTCGAGCGGTCGTCCGACGCGCGCGCGATGGCCGGTGCGGCGAGGAGAACCACGACTGAGAAGAAAATCAGTCGGCGGACCATGGGGTAAGGAGCCAATATACCAGCTTCCAACGGGAGTTTGGGAGCAATGCTCGTACCGCGAAAGGGCTGAGGTTTTCCCAGCTAGACCCTCGGGATTATGCCGATTTTGGTAAGTCGCGACGTATCCCGTAACCTGCGCCCCGATTGTCCCGGTGGACACCGGAGGACTATAATAAGGACAGAGGGGTCGGGCACGTAGCTGCTGTCGCAGCCGCGGGCGCGGCCCCTTGGCGTTGTACACGCCGGGGCGAGCCCTCGTTGCCACAGCCGGAAGGACCGCATGACCCTTCACGACGCCGTGGCCGTCTCGACGCTCCCCGGCATCTCCCGAACGCGCGCGGCGGCGATCTTCAAGGAACTTCGCGAACACTCCGCACTCGAGGACGTGACCCTCTCGGACGTGATCGCCGCGTGCGCGCCCGATGCCGCGGTCGACGCGATCGCGGCCGCGGCGAGGGCCGAGGCCGCCCGTCTCCTGGAGGCGGCGCGGAATACGAATGTGGCCGTCATCCGCTGGGATGACGACAGGTATCCGCCGCTGCTGCGCGCCATCCCCGATCCTCCGCCCGTCTTGTGGGTCCGCGGCCGCGACGACGTGCTGACGCGCCCGGGCGTCGCGATCGTGGGTTCTCGCGCAGCCACGCCGTACGCCATTGAGGTGGCGGGCCGCCTGGGCGGCGAGCTGGCGGACCGCGGCCTCATCGTGATCTCCGGGCTCGCGCGGGGCGCTGACGGGGCCGCCCACCGAGGCTGTCTGACGGCCGGCGGCGCGACCCTCGGCGTCCTGGGTTCCGGGCCCGACGTCGTGTACCCGCCCGAGCATCGGGAGCTGGCGGCAAATATCTGTGTCGATGGGGCTTTGGTCAGCGAGCTCGGACCTGGCGCGCCGCCGTTGCCGGAGCATTTTCCGCTCCGGAACCGGCTCATCAGCGGGATCTCGCTGGCCGTTGTCGTCGTCGAAGCATCGGACAGGAGCGGATCGCTCATCACCGCCCGATATGCCCTCGAACACGGCCGGGACGTCATGGCCGTGCCGGGCAGCGTGCTCGGCGGCCGCAACCGGGGATCGCACGCTCTCCTCAAGGACGGCGCAAAGGTCGTCGAGACTGCGGACGATATCTTGGACGAGCTCGGTTGGCCCGCTGTGGGCCGCGGCGACGACGCGGCGGCACCAGTGGACCGGGAAATTTCCCCTAATCCATTGAAAATAGAGCCATTACTCGCCAGATTGACCCCCGGTGAGGCGTACGACCTGGACGAAATGTCTGCTACGTTGGGTTTGGCGGGTCCGAAATTGCTGCCCCGGCTGACGGAGTGGGAGATGCAGGGGCGGCTCGTGAAAGTGGCCGGCGGGCGGTATCTGCTCGCGGGCCGGAACTGAACTGACTTATGGCCAAGGCACTCGTGGTGGTCGAATCGCCGGCAAAGGCGAAGACCATCAACAAATATCTCGGAAAAGACTACAAGGTGGTCGCGTCGATGGGACACGTCCGCGATCTGCCCAAGAGCAAGCTGGGCGTGGACGTCGACGAGGGCTTCGAGCCGTCGTACGAAGTGATCGCCAGCCGCAGAAAAGTCCTGAAGGAGCTCAAAGACGAAGCGAAGAAGTCGACGGACATCTACATCGCGACCGACCCTGATCGCGAAGGCGAAGCGATTGGATGGCATCTCGCCGAAGAGCTCGGCAGCGGGAACAGGAAGAAGATCCGCCGGCTGATGTTCAACGAGATCACCAAGAAGGGCGTGCTCGCGGCGCTCGACAAGCCGACGACGATCGACAAGAAGATGGTGGACGCGCAGCAGGCGCGTCGCGTGCTCGATCGGCTCGTGGGCTACAAGATCAGCCCGCTGCTCTGGGACAAGGTCCGGCGGGGATTGAGCGCGGGGCGCGTACAGTCGGTCGCCTTGAAGCTGGTGTGCGATCGCGAGCGCGAGATCCTCTCGTTCGTGCCCGAGGAATACTGGAACATCACGGCGCGGCTCGCCGGTCCGGTGCCGCCGGAATTCGACGCGAAGCTCCTGAAGAAGGACGGCGCGAACATCAAGGTCGGCAGCGACGTCGAGTCGAAGGCCGTGCTCGCCGATCTCGAGGGCGCGCAGTGGATCGTCGACGCGGTCACGACGAAGGAGCGCCGGAAGGGCGCGGTGCCGCCCTTCATCACGAGCAAACTGCAGCAGGCGTCGCGATTCCCGGTGAAGAAGACGATGATGATCGCGCAGCAGCTGTACGAGGGCGTGGAGCTGCCGGGCGAAGGCGCCGTCGGTCTCATCACCTACATGCGAACCGATTCGACGCGGGTGTCGGATCAGGCGATTGCCGAAGCGCGGCAGTTCATCGGCGGCGCGTACGGCAGCGATTACGTCCCCGAGAAGCCGAATTTCTACAAGACCAAGTCCGACGCCCAGGACGCCCACGAAGCCATCCGGCCGACGTCCATGCAGTACCACCCGGACGAAGTCCGCGCGCACCTGACCGGCGATCAGTACTACCTGTACAGGTTGATCTGGAACCGTTTCGTGGCGTCGCAGATGCCGCCGGCCACGTTCGACGACACCACCGTGGACATCACCGCCGCGAACTACCTGTTCCGCGTGAAGGGCTCCGTGCCGAAGTTCCCGGGGTGGATAGCGGTCTACAACCTTCCGGCCGCGCCCGAGGACGCCGACAGGATGGCGCCGGGTCCTGACGCGGTGTCGGCCGAGGACGAAGAAGGGTCGAACGTGCTGCCTGCGCTGGCCAAGGGCGACGCCCTGACGCTGCGCGAGCTGAAGCCGGAGCAGAAGTTCACGCAGCCGCCGCCGCGCTACAGCGAAGCGACGCTCGTGAAAGCGCTCGAAGAGAACGGCATCGGCCGGCCGTCGACCTACGCGTCGATCATCAGCGTCATCCAGACGCGCGAGTACGTGAACAAGATCGAGGGACGCTTCAAGCCGACATTTCTCGGCATGATGCTGGTCGAGAAGCTGTTGAGCCCCGCGTTCGACGACATCCTCGACGTCAACTACACGCGCGAGCTCGAAGAGGATCTGGACAAGATCGAATCCGGCGCGTCCGACTACGAGAAGACGCTGACCAGCTTCTACAAGAAGTTCCAGAAGGATCTGAAGCGCGCCGCGAAGGACATGCCCAACATGAAAGAAGGGTATGAGCCCGACCCGCCCGTTGCGTGCGACAAGTGCGGCAAGCCGATGGTCATCAAGGCCGGCAAGTTCGGCCTGTTCCTCGCCTGCAGCGCCTATCCCGATTGCGAGAACACCCGCGAGCTCGAGACGCCGGAGCCCGGCGCCGAGGGCGATATCGAGGAGGCGTGCGAGAACTGCGGCAAGCCGATGGTCGTCAAGCGCGGCCGCTTCGGCCAGTTCCTCGCGTGCACCGGCTATCCCGAGTGCAAGACGACGAGAAAGATCATCGCGACCAAGCAGGGGCT
>DATJFE010000087.1:0-64559 GCA_035495955.1 Vicinamibacterales bacterium
CGAAAAGAGGACAGTGGGGTCGGATCTTGATTTTCGACGATGAGCTCATCGTCGAAAATCAAGATCCGACCCCACTGTCCTCTTTTCGCCGCAGCGACGCCGCGTAGAACGCCTCCAGACCGTCGCGAAACGGCAGCGTGCGCAAGGCGCCGTCCGCCCCGAGCAGCGACGCCAGCTCCGCGCGCGCCCTGAAGCGCGGCGGGACCATGCGGGCGAACTCCGGGTGCGACGACAGGAACGCGCCGACCACCGCCTCGTTCTCCTCGGGCTCGCTCGAGCACGTCGCGTAGATCAAGCGTCCGCCGGGACGCACGGCCGCCGAAAGCTGCTCGATCATCTCCCGCTGCGAAGCCGCGAGCGCGGCGAGATCGGCTTCCGCCCGCCGCCAGCGGACGTCCGGATCGCGCCGGATCGTCCCCAGCCCCGAGCAGGGCGCGTCGACGAGCACCGCGTCGAAGACGCCCGCGAACGGCGGCGCCGCGCGCGCGTTCGCCTGCACGACGTGCACGTGCCG
This sequence comes from Vicinamibacterales bacterium, assembly GCA_035495955.1. GTDB lineage: Bacteria > Acidobacteriota > Vicinamibacteria > Vicinamibacterales > 2-12-FULL-66-21 > JAICSD01. The sequence goes on from DATJFE010000087.1 coordinate 515, forward strand.
GGCGCCCGACGCCGCGACGGTTCTCGCGAGCAGCTCGATCCGCCGGCCCCGCGCGTCGGCGGCGACCACGACGCCGCGGTCGACCATCGCCGCCGCCATCTGCGTCGTCTTGCCTCCTGGCGATGCGCACGCGTCGAGCACGCGCTCGCCCGGAGCCGCCGCCGCGAACTCGCCGACGAGCTGCGACGCTTCGTCCTGCACGACGAACGCGCCCACGTGGGCGAGCGGCGTGAGCAGCGGATTGCCTGACGTCACGATCAGTCCGTCGGCCGCGCGCCGAGTCGGCTCGGTTTCGACGCCGGCGTCCGCGAGATCGCGCCGCAGCGCGTCGCGCGTCGTCTTCAGGAGGTTTGCGCGGAGCGTGAGCGGCGCGGGCGCGTTGTCGAAACGGGCCCAGGCGATCGCGGCATCGACGCCGTAGCGATCGATCCAGCGTTGGGCGAGCCACCGGGGATGCGAGAGCGTGATCGACAGCAGCTCGAGCGGCGGCGACTCGGGAAGCGGCAGCCGTCCGCGTTCGCGGGAGACGCGCCGAAGGAGCGCGTTCACGAATCCGCTCGCGCTGCTCTTGCCCGCCCGCCGCGACAGTTCCACCGCGTCGTCGACGACCGCCGACGCGGGTACGCGGTCCAGATGGAGAAGCTGAAAGATGCCGATCCTCAGGACGGCGAGGATCTCGTCGTCGAGCCTCGACGAGCGCCGGCCGGAGAACGTCTCGACGAGGTGATCGATCGCCGCCTGCCAGCGGAGCGTGCCGGTCGCGATCTCCCCGGCGAGCGCGCGATCGCGCTCGTCACGCAGTCCCGTCCGCGCGCGCGCCAGCGCGGACGGCAGGTCGGCGCGTCCCCGGCCGACGGCGAGGATCGTCTCGTACGCGGCGATTCGCGCGGGCGAGATCATCTATGTCGCCCCGCCGCCCCCCCTGCAGACTCGCTCGCGGGGACCACGAGCCCCGCTCCGCTCGTGGGGCTCATTCGCTGCCGCTCGTTCGCGCTCACGTCCCGAAGCGGGCCCCCTCGCGGACGCCTCGTCCGGCAAGAAACTCGCGCGCCGTCATCGTCCGTCGGCCTTCGGGCTGAATGTCGAGGATGCGCAGCACGCTCCCGGCGGCGCACGCCACGAGGAGCTCGTCGCCGCGCGCCCGCACGATCGTGCCGGGCGTCGCGTCGGGAAGATCGCCGATCGCCGCAGCCGCCGCGAGATCGATTGGCGTACTGCGGCGGACCAGATATCGGTGGCCGGCCAGCGTCGCCGACGCGAGAGGCCAGGGCTGAAGCCCGCGGACACGGTTGTGGACGGCCTCAGCCGTCTGTCGCCAGTCCAGCGTGCCTTCCACTTTGGTGATCTTCGGCGCGTAGGTCGCCCGGCTATCGTCCTGCGGCGTCTCGACCGCGGTGCCGGCGTCGAGCGCGTCCACCACCCGCAGCAGCAGACCCGCGCCGAGCCGGGCGAGTGTGGCCTCCATGTCGCCGCTGGTTGCGTCGCGCGGAATCGGCGCGGTTTTCACCGCGAACGTCGGACCGGCGTCCATCTCGGCGACGATGCGCATGATCGTCACGCCCGTTTCGGAGTCGCCGGCCAGGACCGCGCGCTGGATCGGGGCGGCGCCGCGATACCGCGGGAGAACGGACGCGTGCACGTTGATCATGCCGAGCCGCGGTATGGCGATCAGCGAATCCGGAAGGATGCGGCCGAACGCCACCACGACGCCGAGATCCGCAGACAAGGCGCGCGCCTGCCGCAGGAAGCCCTCGTCTCGAATCCTGTCGGGCTGCAGGACGGGGATGCCGTGCGCGACGCCGACCGCTTTCGTCGGCGTCGGCTGCAACTGCTGGCCTCGCCCTCGCGGCCGATCCGGCTGCGACACGACCGCCGCGACGCGATGCCGCGACCCGATCAACGCCTCCAGCGATGGAACCGCGAAGGCGGGCGTTCCGAAGAACACGATTACCACTGCCCGGCTTTCTTCAGCTTCTGGATCTTTCTGACGATCATCTCGCGCTTGATGCCCCTCAGGCGATCGATGAACAGCATGCCGTCGAGATGATCCATCTCGTGCTGAAACGCGCGGGCGAGCAGATCCTGGCCCTCGACAGTGTGCTCGACACCGTCGCCCGTCATGCCTGTGAGGACGACGCGCTTGGGCCGGACGACGGTGGCATTGAAGCCGGGCGCGCTGAGGCAACCTTCCTCCTCGAGCTGCGAGCCCTCGCGCTCCACGAAGCTCGGGTTCACCATCACGATCAGATCGTTGACGTTGCGGCCGACCGATAGATCGACCACGAACACACGGAGCGGGACACCGACCTGCGTGGCCGCCAGACCGATCCCCGGCGCGGCATACATCGTCTCGATCATGTCGTCGATGAGCCGCCGGAGGTCGTCGTCGAACGCGGACACGGCGGCGGCGGGGGAGTGCAGGGTGCGCTCGCCGTATCGAAGAATGGGACGGAGCATCGTTACCGGGCGAACCGTGCGCGCAGCGTCGCATCGGCGGATTGCATCGCCCGTTCCAGCGCAGTCATGGAATCGCCGCCAAAGCGCTCGAGCAGCGCATCGGCAAGGACCAGGGCGACCATCGCTTCGCCGACGACCGCCGCAGCCGGTACCGCGCACACGTCGCTGCGCTCGATCGCCGCGGGCGACTCCGTCATCGTGGATAGATCGACGGATCTGAGCGGCTTCATGAGCGTGGAGATAGGCTTCATGTACGCCGACACGCGCACGTCTTCACCATTGGTGACGCCCCCCTCGAGGCCGCCGGCATTGTTCGTCGGCCGCGCCAGGCCGGTCGGGCGCGCGGCATCGCCGCGAACGATCTCGTCGTGAACGCGCGACCCGGGGCGGGTAGCGGCGTCCGGCCCGAGTCCGATGCCAACCGCTTTGATCGCCGGAATCGACATCAGCGCCTGCGCGAAGCGCCCATCGAGCTTGCGGTCCCACTGGACGTAGCTGCCGAGCCCGACGGGCACTCCAGTCGCAATCACCTCGAACGCGCCACCGATGGTATCGCCGGCCTCTTTCGCGCGGTCGATTTCCGCGATCATCTGTTGCTGCAGCCCGTCGTCCACGCAGCGGAGCGGCGAATCGTCGGGGAGCGTCTGGGCGCGCGCGAAATCGACCTGGCTGCGATTGGCGAGGGTGAAGCCGCCGATCGTAAACACATGGCTGGTGATGCGAATGCCCGTACGGGCGAGCAGTTGGCGCGCGAGCGCGCCCGCGGCGACACGCGCGGCGGTCTCACGTGCGCTCGCGCGCTCGAGGACGTCGCGAAGATCGTCGCGCTCGTATTTCGCGCCGCCTGCCAGATCCGCATGCCCCGGACGCGGACGCGTGACCGGGCCGCGGCGTGCGCCGCCTGCGTCGGGCGGCGGCTCGACGCCCGCGCGCATAGTGTGCTGCCAGTTCGGCCAGTCGCGGTTCTCGATCAGCATGGCGACCGGACCGCCGAGCGTTTCCCCCGCGCGCACGCCGGAGATGATGTCGGCACGATCGGATTCGATCGCCATGCGCCGGCCGCGGCCGTAGCCGCCCTGGCGCCGGCGCAGATCGCGCGCGATGCCGTCGACGTCGACGGTCAATCCCGCCGGCAGGCCTTCGAGAATGACGACGAGCGCGCGGCCGTGAGATTCGCCGGCAGTGAGAAACCGCAGCATTCGCAAGAAATTGTATACGAAGATTCTGCGCGCTTTCTGTCTCGCTTCGCGCGCGCGTGGGTCGTCGCGGGGCGTCCGCGATCGGCCGTTGTCTTGCACTTGGCTCCGGCCTTCGCACGCCATGTCGATCGTCGCGGATCGCTTCCTCGTGGACGACGAAGAGGTCGTGGATCTCGCCACCGGCGAGACCGTGCGGCTCTCGACCTGCGCCGCATTGACCCGCGCCGAGACGCTGGCGCGCGGTGCCTTGTGCGATCGCATCGCCGCCGTGCGCCATCCGCTGCTCGTGCCGCTCGTCGATTACGGCGCGTACCGTGACGGCTGGTTCGAGGCGCATGCCTCGCTGCCGCCGCTTCGGGTGTCGGGCGCCGACGCGAGAGCCGCCGCGCTCCATCTCGTGCGGTTTCTGCGCGCCGCCGATATCGGCCTGACGTCGGAGGGGGCCGCGCGCCACGTGCGGCCGGCGCTCGACGGCGCGCCGGCCGGATGGAGGCCGCTCGGCGTGTTCCTCTGCTGGCGGCCGGCGCTCGATGCGATACGGACCGTGCTCGAAGCGGCGGGACCGCCGGGCGTCACGGCGATAACCGTCCACGGGCCGCACGGCGTGGGACTCCGGACGGCGCGCCTGCAGATGGCTCGGGCCGCGCGCCTCGCGGGATTCACCGTCGTCGACAGCCGGTTCGGTGCGATGGAAAGTGTCGTCGCGCCGCGCAGGCACCTGTGTGTTTTCGACTGGCTGACGGCCGCTCCCGCTCTGCCGCCGCTCCTGAGCGTCGCGGCGGCGGCCGGCGCGGCCCGCCTAGCCTGGATCCGCTTCTGCCGGCCGCCGTCGGGCGGTGCGTCGGCGATTGCGCTGGAGCCGCTCACGGCACGCGAGATGACGAACATGATTTACATCGACGAGGAAACGGGCCCATCGCGCGCGGACGTGCGATCGGCGGTGGCAAAGGCGAACGGGATTCCCGGAAATCTGATCCGCACTCTGTCGGCAACACGACCGGCGCGCGGCGCCGCGTGGGTCCACGAGACGGCGCCCGACTACGTCGTCGCGCCTCGTGCCGCGGCCGTGACGGAGCCGCGGACGCTGCGGGGTGGCGGGATCGCGCGGCTCGAGCGGGGCGTCGAGGCGGCCCGGGCGATCGCGGCGCGGGGGCGTCACGCGCGCGCGGAGCGCCTGCTGCGCCGGTGCGCGGACGGCCTCGCCGCCAGAGGGGCATCGGTTGCCGCCGCATCGGCCTCGTGTGCGCTCGGCGATCTGCACTTCGCGCGCGGACGCCCCGAGGCCGCCGCGGCCGCCTTCGAACAGGCGCATCGATGGTCGACCGATCCGGCGATCGCGCTCCGGGCGCTGACGGGCGTCGGCCGCGCGCGTCTCGAGCTGGGGCGACTGGCGGATGCCGAGGCGGCGCTGCGCACGGCGCTGCTGTCGACGGTCAGCTCGCCGGACACGGCCGTCGCTCGCGCCTGCCTCGCACAGACGCTCTATTTGAGCGGGCGGAGCGAAGCCGCCGAAGAGATGGCGAGCCCGGATGTGCCCGCATTGCTGTCCACGATCCGCCGGCAGCGGGGCGATCTGGCAGCGGCGGCACAGGCCGCGACCGAAGCGCTCGGCAATCGATTCGCGGCGGATCCCGCCGTCTCCTGCGAGGGGCATCTGGCGGCGGCGAGGGTGGAGGCCGCGCTCGGCCGGACGGAGGAGGCGCGGGCGCATACGCGCGCCGCGGTGGCGGCCGCGAGACGGACACGAATGCCGTGGCGCGCATTGTGCGCGGCCGCTGAGGCCTCGGCGTGTCTGGAACCTTGCGGTGTCGCGATCGCGGCGACGCGCCGGAATCGGCTGCTGCGCGCCGCGGGCCGGCTGCCGCCGCTGGCCGCCGCCAGAGTCCGTGCCGCGCTCGCGAAGCCCGGAGAGCACGACGAGGACCTGATGCGGTTCGTCCAGGTCTCGGGTGCCGTCGCATTGACGGCCGCGCCGCGGAACAGCTCGGACCTGATCGATCGCTTTCAGGCGCTCATCGACACGATTCACGACACGCCGGATGAAGCCGCGGCGCTGCAGGCCGTGGCCGAGAATATCCAGAAAGCGATTGACGCGTGTTCGGTTGTCATCCGCTCGGGCCGCCTCGCGCGGCAGGTGGCAGTCGCCGGACGGGCATGGCCGGGCGAAGGCGCGTTCACGCAGGCCGTTATCGACGGCGGATGCGCGGTCGCACGCGGCGGCGTCACGCCCGAGGCGGCCGAGCCCATACGCGCCGCCGGCGCCACGATTGGATCGGTCGCCGTGCGCTGGGTGAGCGGCGCCGCCCCTCCGTCCGTTCGCGCGACGGATCTGCTTCGCGTTGCCGCCGCCGCGTCGGCGCCGCTGCTGCGCGCCCTTGCGGCGACGGTTGCGACCGCGACCGCGTCGACGCACGTGCAGTATCCGGACGATCTGCTCGGATCCGGGGCGGCCGCCGACCTCGTGCGCGAATCGATCCGGCGCGCGGCTGCCGCTCCGTATCCCGTCTTGATTGAAGGCGAAAGCGGCAGCGGAAAGGAGCTGGTCGCCCGTGCGATTCATGCGAGAAGTCCGCGCCGCGGCCGGCGCTTCTGCGCCGTGAACTGCGCGGCGCTGACCGAGGAGCTGCTCGAAGCCGAGCTCTTTGGCCATGCGCGCGGCGCCTATACGGGAGCCGTCGTGGAACGGCACGGCCTGTTCGAGGAAGCGGATCAGGGAACGCTGTTTCTCGACGAGGTGGCCGAGCTGTCGGCCCGCGGGCAGGCCAAGCTGCTGCGCGTGTTGCAGGAGGGGGAAGTGCGGCGCGTCGGCGAGAACATGCCGCGCAAGGTCGACGCGCGGATCGTCGCGGCCACGAACCGATCGCTCGAAGATGACGTGCGCGGCGGACGGTTTCGCGCGGACCTGCGATTCCGCCTCGACGTGATCCGCATTGCGATTCCGCCGCTGCGCGAGCGGCCGGACGAAGTGCCGGGCCTCGTCGAGCGCATCTGGGCGGACGCCGCGGCCCGCGTCGGCACCCGCGCCACGCTGGGCGAGGACGTCGTCGCCGCGTTGGCGCGCTACGATTGGCCAGGCAACGTGCGCGAGCTGCAGAATGTCATCGCCGCGCTCGCGGTCCATGCGCCGCGCCGCGGACGCGTGCCCTCGTCGATCCTGCCGGCCCACATCGCGGGTACCGCCGCGCGCGAGATCAGCGGCTTCGACGAGGCGCGCGTCGAGTTCGAGCGGCGGTTCGTCCGCGCCGCGCTGGCGCGCGCCGGGGGCCGCCGCGCCGCCGCCGCGGCCCAGCTCGGCGTCAGCCGCCAGGGACTCGCGAAGATCATCAAGCGGCTGGGGATCTAGGCGTGGCTCGGGCGAGAAACACGCAGAGAATCAGCGCCGGGATTCCCAGCAGGCCCGCGGCAATGAAGAACAGCGCGTAGCCCTCGAGCAGCGTCCGTCCCTGCGCGAGCGACTCGACCATCACGCCCGAGAAGCCCTTGGCGAACTTCCCGACATACGTGTAGGCGGAGCTCAGAAGCGCGTATTGCGTCGCCGTGTACCCGACGCTCGTCAGGCTCGACATGTAGGTGACCAGCGCGACGCCCGCGAACGCCGCGCCGAAGTTGTCGATCACCATTACCGCCGCGAAGACGCGCACGTCCGGGCCGCTGTACGCCAGAATCGCGAACAGGCAGACGACGCCGCTCTGCAGGATGATGCCGACGATCAGCGTCCGGAGGTACCCGAGCCGGACCGCGCTCAGCCCGCCGGCGGCAATGCCGAGCAGCGATCCGACGAGGCCGATCGAGGCGCGCACTCCGCCGACCGTGTCCTTCGACAATCCGAGATCGTGATAGTAGGGATTCGCCATCGGGCCCATCAGGAACTCGGGCAGGCGATACAGGCTGATCATCGCGAGCATCAGGAACGCCGTCCAGCCGTGCGCCCGGAAGAACTGCACGAAAGGGCCCACGACGGCGTCGCTGAACCCGCGGACGCTTCGCAGCCCCGAAGACGACCGGGATCCGGCCGCGGGTTCGCTCCGCCGCGGCTCGAACGCCGCGACGGTGGCAGCCATGCCGATGCCCATCAGCACGGCCATCATCATGTACGAGACCGGCCAGCCGAGATGATTCGCGGAAATCAGAATCAACGCGTCGGTGACGATGATCGCGGCGCGATAGCCGAGCTGATACGCCGCCGAGAGAAGTCCCAGCTCGTCGGAGTCGCTGGCCGCCTCGATGCGCCACGCGTCGACGACGATGTCCTGCGTGGACGAGGCAAAGGCGACCAGCAGCGCGAACGCGCCGACGGCCGTGAGTCCGTGCTTCGGGCCCGACAGCGCCAGCGCCGCCAATCCGATCGCCACGATCACCTGCGTGAACAGCATCCAGCTTCGCCGCCGTCCGAAGCGCGAGAAGATGGGTGCGTCGAGGCGATCGACGATCGGCGCCCAGAGGAACTTGAGCGAGTACGCCAGGCCGACCCAGGACAGGAATCCGATCGCCTGGAGGCGCGTGCCTTCGTCGCGCAGCCAGTAGCCGAGCGTGTTCCCCGAGAGGAAGAACGGCAGGCCGGAGGAGAACCCAAGCGCCAGCATGACCGCGACCTTCGGCTGGCCGAGCGACGCGATCACCTGTCGCTGGCCCGGTCCGGACGTCCGCGGCGTCGTCACGACTGGGGCCGTGATCCCGTGAGCCCCTGTGTCCGTGGAAGCCGACGCGTGGGAATCAGTCGCCTCGCGACGGAGAGCGCGACGGGGTTCGCGGGATCTTTGGCGAGGGCGTTCGTGATCGTCGCCCGCGCCGTGTCGGGATCGCCGGCGCGGAGTTGTGCGTCGGCGGCGCGAGCGAGCAGCGTGGCGTCGGAGGCGTTGGCCTCCGCCGCGCGCAGAAAATACGCCGCGGCGGCGGCCGGCTCGTTCATGCGCAGCGACAGATCCCCGAGGCGCGCGGCCTGCGCGCTGCGCCGCCGCGCGTCCCTCTCCTCGCCGACCAGCACCGTGTAGTCGAGCAGCGCCTGCCGCGCAACGTCGTAGTGGCCGAGCCGTTCGGCGGCGTCGGCGAGGTAGTAGTAGGCGAGCGGATCGGCCGGTTGCTTCTGGGCGGCGTCTTCCAGCATCCGTTCCGCGGTTTCGGCGTCCGACGTCATCAGCAGCGCGCGGCCGAACAGCGTGCGCGCCTCGCTGCTGTCGTCGCCGCCGACGGCGCCTTCCAGCGCGAGAAGCGCCTTGCTGAGCGCGACACGATCGTGCCGCGCCTGCGCGATCTCGAGCCAGACCCTGCCGAGCGCCACGTATGCGTAGGGATAGTCCGGATACCGCTCCGACGCGCGGCCGAGCGTCAGGACGGCGAGGTCCGGCTGGCCGGCCCGGGCGAATTCCAACCCCAGCGTCACTTCGCGCGACGCCCCCGGATCGAAGACCGAGAGCGCTTTGAGCTGTGCGATGCGGCCGTCGGCGCGTCCCATCGCGCCGTACAGATCGGCGAGCTGCTCGCGCGCGTGCAGCAGCGTCGGCTGCAGCGCGATCGACGTTTCCAGCGCGCGGCGCGCCGCCTCGGGGTGCTGCGCGTCGCGCTCGCAGAGGCCAAGCAGGTAGTACGCCTCGGCAAACCGGTCGTCGAGCGCGATCGCCGAATGGAGCGCCTCGATCGCGCCGGCCGCGTGGCCGTCGCTGAACAAGGCGAACGCCAGCTTGTACAGGACTCGGGCGGCGCGGTTATCGAGCTTGACGTACGCCGCGTAGCGCTCCGCGGCCGAGGAATAACGATGGGGGGTATCGGCCAGGTACGCGTCCCCCAGCTCCTCGAGGGGGCGCGTGGCCGACGGGTCCAGATCGGAGGCGCGGCGCAGGTCCCGGATGGCGGCCGGGAATTCGCCGCGACGCCGATAGGTCTGGCCCCGTTTGAGGTAGCCCAGCATGGCGTCCGGCTTCAGGGTGATGGCGCCGCTGTACGCCTCGATGGCCGCCGAGGAATTCTCCCGGCCGACGGCGGCGTCGCCGGCCGCGATGGCCTTCCGGTACGACCGTTCCCGTTCGCTCGCCATGTAGCCGTACATGCCGGCCGCGGCCAAAACCAGCAGAAAAATCCCGGCCAGGACCCGTTTCACGATGTCCATGGTAACAGGAGGGGGAACTTTCTCCTTCCGCCGGGATCTAAGAATTCAGCGGGAGAGGCGGTGCTACCATGGGTGGTGAGCTGTCAGTGAAGCCGGTTCGCGCCATTACATGGACCGACGTCGGAGGGCGGGAGGCCTCGCTGATCCAGCGGTGCGCCGCCCGCGATGAGGACGCCTGCGCCGAACTCGTGAGCGAACACCAGCGGATGGTCTACCAGCTCTCGCTCAACCTCCTGAATGACCACAACGAAGCGCTCGACCTCTCCCAGGAGGTCTTTCTCAGGGTCTTCCGCACCATCCACACGTTCCGCGGCCATTCGAGCCTCCGTACCTGGATCTACCGGATCGTCGTCAACCAGGCCCGCAACCGCCAGCGCTGGTGGCGGCGGCGGCATCGCGCGCAGCAGGTTTCCCTGGATCAGCACATCCAGGATCACGGCGAGCTCCCCGAAACGGTCGACAGCGGGCCCGATCGCCTCGTCGGCCAGAAACAGCTCGCCGAACGCATTCGCATCGCGCTCGAAGGATTGCCGTTCGATCAGAAGACCGCGATCGTCCTGCGGGAGATCGACGGCCTCAGCTACGAAGAAATCGGTTTCTCGCTCGGTATTGCGGTCGGCACCGTGAAATCGCGCCTTGCGCGCGCCCGCGAAGGGCTGCGCGCCCAACTGAGGGACGTATGACCGGACTGACCTGCGTGGCGGTGCGGCAGCGCCTCGCCGCATTTCATGACGACGCGTTGCCGGTGCAGGAGCAGATTGCGGTGCAGTCGCATCTGCACGACTGCGAGCCCTGTCGCGACGAGCTGTCCGAGGGCTATGAAGCGGTCGCCGCCGCGCTGCGGCTGGCGGCGGCGCCCGGTCCGGCCGACGACTGGACTGGATTGCAGCCGGGCGTCATCAGCCGCATGCGCGCCGAGGCGAACGAGGCGTGGCCCGCGCGGCTGTCGCGGATGTTCGACGACATGCACCTGGTCTGGATCGGCCTGGCCGCGACGGCCGGCACCCTGCTGTGCGGCGCCATCGTGCTCGGGATGCTCCATTTCGCTTCGCCGGAGCGCGACGACTCGCTGCGCGCGATGATCGCGGTGATGGCGGCCCCGTCCGGCTCGAACCTCAATCCGGCCAGCCTCGACGATCTGATGATTCAGGCGCCCACCGTCCCCGAGGACGGCATCGTCCGGGCGTCGCTGGAGCGATCGGGATCGGAAGGGGAACTGATGCTCGCGTTTTCAGCCGTGATTACGCGGGAAGGGAACATCTCTGGCGTCGAAGTGCTCGGCGATGCGCGCGGCCGCCGGCAGGTGGCCCGGTTCATCGACGAGATCTCGCGCGGCCGCCTCGAGCCGGCGCGCTACGGGACGGACCCGGTCGCCGTGAACCTGATCTGGTTCGTCGAGCACATGACCGTCAAGGCGAAACAACGAGGGTAAAACTGCAATTCCCGATTCCCAACTCCCAATTCCCCCAGACGATCACCTTGAGGAGTTGGGAGTTGCGTAGTTGGGAGTTGTATCTTCCAGTTTTTACCGCTTGATGTCGGCGACAGCCGTCGCCACGTTGTTCATCGCGTCCGTCGCGCGAATGATGATGCTGCGCGGCGCCTCGCTCTCGTCGATCGTCACCTCGAACTCTTCACGGCGCGAGTCGGGAATGCCGTCGACCGGGTAGGCGACGCGCCAGCGGCTCGCGTCGAGCGAATACTCGACGCGCTGGACGGCCGACTGTTCGTCGCGCACCACGAATTTCACGGTCGCGCGGTTCCCCGTGCGTGTCGCCGACTCGACCTCGACCACCGGCGGCGTGTTGTCGATATCGAAGCTGACGCTCTCGAACTCGCCGATCAGCGCGGTCGAGGGCGAGTTGGAGGGGGCGTCGCTGGCGGCGACCTTGACGTAGTACGTCCCATCGGGCACCGACGTCGTGTCCCAGACATAGATTGGGTCCCAGAGCCCGCGCTTCAGCGGCTTCCAGGCTGTCTCTCCCTCGCGGCGATAGAAGATGTCGTACTGCAGCCGATCGTCGTTTTCGTCGTCTGCCTTCCAGACGAACGTCTGGAGTCCCTTCTGATAGATCTTGCGGCCGAGGGCGGGCGACGCAGGCACGGTCGGCGAGCCGCCCGCGGACTGGCTCGACTGCGACGGATTGCGGCCGTCGGACGTGTTCTCTTCGAAGCCGGCGATCTCCAGCTCGCCGGTCGAGAACGGCCGCTGGAACACCGTGCCGGGGGGATGCACGGTGATGCTCGAGACGACCGGCCGCAGGTTGCGCGGCAGATACGCGGTCGTCACCGAGGTCAGAACCGGGCCCTGGTCCGTCCCCGGCGATTTCAGCACGGCCCGCCACTGCAGATACCTCGCATTGGGGCTCGAGATCCGCTCACCGTTGGAGACGGTATACGCCTTCGACCACGCACTCCATGTTTCATCCGGCGTCGCTGTGTTGCCGGAACGCGTGAACACCTCCACCTCGCCCGGTCGGGCCGCCGCGCGCCATCGAATCGCGCCCCACGTGGCGACCGTACCGGCGTCGCGGACGTCCGATTCGTACGTGCCTGTGGCGGCACGCGACGAAGCGAGCGAAAACACCTTTCCGGGATTGCTCGTCGCGGCGACGATGCGGCCGGAGGATTCGCGGAGCAGAGACGTGACCTGGCGTGCGTCGGCACGGGCGAGCAGCGTCGCGCGCGCCGGATCGCCCGACAGGCGGAATATCTTGCCTTCCTTGCCGGTCCCCACGAGCAGCGTGCCGTCCGGATCGATCAGCATGTCGAAGGGCCAGTCGTCGGCGGCCTCCCAGAGCGTGTCCCACAGCCCGTCGGGGCGGACCCGATAGATGGCGCCTTTCGCGCTGTGCGCGCGCGGCTCGCGCGCCGTGCTGCCGGACGGGACGCCGCCGGTCGCGTCCACGACGGTGATCGAGGTGATCTCAGCCGACACCGTCGGCACCGGCGCGCGCGGCGGCGGTTCCGGAGACGCGGCGATCGACGGCGCGGCGCGATCTTCGCCGCCCGGCGTGCCGCTGAACGCCGCCGCGTAGATCGTGCCGTCGGCGGCGATCTTCACCGCATGGATCTCTTTGAACGGCGAATCCACCAGGACGAAGGCCTTCCCGTCCTTGCCGATCCGGAAGATCCTGCCGGGCGATTCGGTGCCCGCGATCAGGTTGCCGTCCCTGTCGATCGCGAGCGAGACGACGTTCGCGGTGTTCGTCTTGTAGAAGAGCGTCCCCTTGCCGTCCGGCGTGATGCGATAGATATTGCCTTTCTGGCCGGTGCCGGCGAAGAGCGTGCCGTCGGGCGCGGTCGCGAGCGCCCAGATGTATTTGTCGTCGGGGTCGAAGAACGTCGACGAGGTGCCGTCCGCGGCGACGCGATAAATCCTGCCGTCGGGCGACGAAGCCACGAACAGGCCGCCATTGGGCGCCGGAGCCAGCGCGTGAATCTCCATCTCCGGCGCGTCGAAGAATTTCGACGTCTTGCCGTCGCGCGCGATCTTCAGCACCTGTCCTTCGTTCCCCGTGCCTGCCCACAGCGTGCCCTCGGGTCCGGCGAGAAGCGTCCAGAGAAACGGCGCGGAGGTTTCGGCGAGCTGCGCGGTGGCGGGCCCGAGAAACACGCGGCCGTCACTGTCGATCGACAGATTGGTCACGTCGCCTTTCAGGAAATCGCTCTGCGTGGAGACGGTCCAGAAAGTCGGCGCGGAAGCGAGGAGGAACGCGGACGCGGCCAGGACGAGGCCCGCGGACAGTCCGAATCGGGCCGCGGGACGCGCGGAAAACGCCGAACGCCTCAACATGGACGACAACTACCGGCCCGGATGGCTGTCGAGATCGATCGTCAGCACGCGCGTGCCGGTGATCGCGGAATCCATCGGCAGCTCCCATTCGCCCAGGGCGGCGGAGCGTATCGGCGTGAAGTTTCCGCCGCTGCGGTCGCCTTCGAGCACCGCGAGCACGGACGGCGGAAGCGAGGTCAGGGCCTCGCCGTTGACGACGGCGCCGGGCGTGCCGGTGAGCAGGCGCACGTAGACGCGGTTGTTGCGGTGCGTTTCGTTGAGGGCCTTGATCATCTGGCCGACGCTCTGCGGCTGAAGGCTGCGGTGCAGCTCGCGCTGTTCGATCTGGTTGAGCTGCTTGCCGTCGGTGACCATCACGGTGAGCTGGCCGGACGCGTTGGCCGGAATCTCGATCGGGATGGTCGAGATCTTCTCGGCGCCGCGATAGCTGCGCGTCAGCACCTTCAGCGGCACCGTGCGGCCGGCGCGCGGATGCACTTCGTCGAGCCACACGCGCTCGATCGTGGCGGCGCGCGATTCCTCCGACGTGGCGACCGACAGCTCCACGCCCTTCACCGTGACCGGCTCGATGTCGTTGGCGAGCAGCATCGTGAGCGGGCCCGCCACATAAGCCGACGCCCCTGGAATCGGGTTGTCGCCGGTGAAGATGTCCTCGTAGGTGAGATCGGGATGATGCTCGAAGGTCGCTTTCCCCGCGACCGTGAAGGTAACGGAGCCAAACTGCCGCTCGTAATTGCCGAGGGTGTTGAACAGCGCGACGTAGGTCAGGAGCGGGGTGAACAGCTGATCGTTGACGGCGGTGTAGCGGAACGTACGCGTCGGCGCGCGACTCGAGGTCAGCGTGATCGTGATCGGAATCACCTGCGGTCCCTTGCCGAGCGTGCCGGCGATCGCGGTGGCGCGATCCTGCTTCACCGTGCCGATCACGTCGCCCATCGTGGCGATCTTGAACGACGACATCAGGCTGGGGAGCGACGTGTAGATGTAGGCCCGCGTCATCGGGAACGCCGTCGGCCCGAAGTTGAAGAAGGGATGGCCGAACGCGTAGAGCCGGTCGCCGTCGATGTGCGTGATCGTGCCGGTCGCGCCCATCTCGCCGTCGCCGCCGAGCAAGGAGACTCCGACGGGGTCGCCGGGGCGGAGCGGCGCCTCGGTGCCGGGCGCGTCGCCGCGGCCGCCGGACAGCACCGGCGTGAAGCCGGCGTCGCGGAACATCGACGAGACGAGATTCGACGTCGGCGCGTCCATCCCGCTCATCACGAGCGGCGTCGCAATCGGCCGGAGCAGCGCGCCCATCTGCGATCCCGCCGCCGCCGGCACGCCGATGCTCTGGACGTCGGCGGGACGATCGGCGAACGCCGCCACGCGCGCGTACGCGGCGCGCATCGCCGCTGCCAGCGTGTCGGGTGTGACGGGGAGATCGATCCGCGCCTGCGCCGACGCCGCGCGCCGCGCGCCCGTGTCGGCGGTCGCTTCGATCATTTCCCCGATCGGCGTGATGCCCGCGATCGCCTCTTTGGGGAACGCGCCGATAGAGTAGGAGACGGCGCCGACCAGCCGTCCGTCGATGTAGACCGGGCTTCCGCTCATGCCGGCGATCACGCCGGTTTCGGCGAGCGGACCCCCTTCGAGCTTCGCAAGTATCAGATTCCGCTGCGGCGCCTGCACGTTTTTCAGCACGCCCAGGATGTGGACCGTGAACTCCTGCTGCTTCGAGCCCTCGAAGATTGTCCGGCTGATCCCGGTCATCCCCGGCTTCACTTCTTCGATGGGCATGAGCGCGGTCGACGCGGGCACACGGGCCCAGCCGAACGCGGCGATCGCGACGCCTGCGAGAAAAACCCGGATCTTCATGGTATGCAAACCTTTATAGCATGAATTAGACGCCGGCGGCCCCAAGTCGGCTCTACTTGTGTTAGGCTTTCCCTCAGCGTGACGACTCAGCCCATCTTTGCGGCGACTCCCGCGACGTTTACGTCGTATTGGTGGTGGTCCGCGTCCACAGAGGGGGCGAAGCGCTAGCGGCACGGCCATAACCCGGCGAGTTCCTCGAGCCCCCTCAGTCTTCCGGATTGAGGGGGCTTTTTTATTGCCACGGATCAAAGGGCCACGCACGACACGGACGAGCACGGAGGGCACGGACATTACTCAGATTTGCGTCACGGTCATCGGGAAGGACGTCGAGGCGATTCGGCGGGCGAGAGAGGCCGCGGAAGCGGACGCCGATCTGGTCGAGCTCCGTCTGGACTCGATGGAGCGGCCGGATGCCGGCGGAGCCCTGGCGGGCCGACGCAAGCCGGCGATCGTGACGTGCCGGCCGCTGCGTGAAGGCGGCCTGTTCGACGGACCGGAGGAGACGCGCCTGAAGGTGCTCCACGACGCGCACACGCTCGGCGCCGAATTCATCGACGTGGAGTGGGACGCGCCGCTTCGGCCGCTGATTGACGCGCGCGCGGGTCGAGGCGTCATCGTCTCGCGACATGTCTTCGACGGCACTCCTCCGGACGCGCCCGCGATGCTCGATCGCCTGCGGGGGGCGGGCGGTGAAGTGGCGAAGCTGGCGGTGATGACGGAGCGGCTGTCGGACCTGCGCACACTGCTTGACGGGGCGCGCGCCGACGGCTCGTCCGTGCTGATCGGGATGGGGCGGACGGGCGTGGCCACGCGCGTGCTGGCCGCGCGCTTCGGATCGCGCTGGACGTATGCGGGCGCCGGTATCGCGCCGGGGCAGATTCCCGTCGCGCAGTTGCTCGGCGAATATCGGTTCCGTCGCATCGGTCCCGACGCGCAGGTGTACGCGCTGATCGGACGCCCGGTCGTCCACTCGCTGTCGCCGGCGATGCACAACGCGGGATTTGCCGCGGTGGGGCTGAATGCGGTCTACGTGCCGCTGGAGTCCCGGGACCTCGTGGGGCTGCGCGCGTTCGCGGTCGACATCGGCCTGCGCGGGGCGAGCGTCACGATTCCGTTCAAGCGGGACGTCCTGCCGATGATGGACGAGGTCGCCCCCTCCGCGGCGGCTGCCGGCGCCGTCAACACGATTGCCGTTCGCGGCGGCCACTGGATCGGGATGAACACCGATGCGGACGGGTTCATCGAGCCGCTGCGTCGGCGGCTTCCCGACATGGCCGATCTTCGCGCCGTGATCCTCGGCGCCGGCGGAGCGGCGAGAGCCGTGGCGCTGGCGCTCCGCCGCGAGGGTGCGCGGCTCGCGATTTCGGCGCGGCGCGCCGACGCCGCGCGAACGGTCGCGGGGTCGGTGGGCGGCGCGGTGGCCGAGTGGCCGCCGCGGCCCGGATCGTGGGACGTGCTGATCAACGCGACGCCCGTCGGCAGTCGCGCCGCGGCCGGGCTGCCGTACGAAGGGCCGTTCGACGGCCGTCTCGTGTACGACCTCGTGTACGACCCGGATCCGACCGATCTGATCCGCGCCGCCGCGGCCGCCGGCGTCGAGACGATCGGCGGTCTGGAGATGCTGGTGGCGCAGGCGGAGCGGCAATTCGAGATCTGGACCGGCCGGCGGCCGCCGGAAGGGCTGTTTGCGGACGCGGCGGCCAACGCGATCAGAATCAGGACAGCGCAATCGTCATGAAACAGACGTCATTCGAAGACTTCGTCGAGCTCGCGCGCCGCGGCACGTTCGTCCCGGTGGTGAAAGAGATCATGGCGGACCTGCTCACGCCGGTGTCCGCCTTTCTGAAGATTGCGGAGCACTCGGACTACGCGTTCCTCTTCGAGAGCGTCGAGGGAGGCGAGCAGGTCGCGCGGTACTCGTTCCTCGGCAAGGATCCGTTTCTCGTCCTGCGGTCGCGCGGCGGCAGGACGGTGATCGATCGCTCGGGTGTGACGAGCGAGACCGATGAGCCCTTCGTGCCTGTGCTCCGGCGCCTGATGGCGGAATTTCGCGCGCCGTACGTGCCGGACCTGCCCCGCTTCACCGGCGGCGCCGTCGGCTTCATCGGCTACGACGCGGCGGTCCGGTTCGAGCCCGCGCTTGCCGAGGCCTGGGCGAAAGCCAGGTGGAACAAGGGGAAAGACGGAAGGCGGAAGACGGACGACGGAAGGGAAGACGGAAGGGAAGACGATGCCGGGTTCATGTTGTTCGATACGGTCCTGGCCTTCGATCATGTCAAGCACCGGATCCTGATCATCGCGAACGCCCGGGTGACGGCGGATGAAGATCTGTCGGCGCTCTATCAGTTCGCCTGCGCGAAGATTCAGTTTCTGGAGCGGGAGCTCGAGCGCAGCCTCTCGTCGGCGGCCCGGCCGGCGGGACGGACGGCGCCGTCGCTGCGGTCGAACCTGACGCGCGAGGTCTATGAAGCCGGCGTCAGGACGATCAAGGAGCACATCGCGGCGGGTGACATCTATCAGGCGGTCCTGTCCCACCGCTTCGAGGCCGACGTCGAGGCGGAGCCGCTGACGATCTATCGCGCGCTGCGGCATGTCAATCCGTCGCCCTACATGTATTTCATCCGGATGGGCAAGTTCGCGATCGTTGGCTCGTCGCCGGAGATGCTCGTTCGCGTCGAGGGACAGAGGGCCGAGATGCATCCAATCGCCGGGACGCGACCGCGCGGCCGGACCGAGGACGAGGATCTCCGTCTGGCCGACGAGCTGAAGCGGAACGAGAAAGAGCGCGCCGAGCATGTGATGCTGGTGGATCTGGGGCGCAACGATCTGGGCCGCGTATGCGAGTACGGCTCGGTCCGCGTTCCGCAGTACATGGGGCTCGAGCGGTTCTCGCACGTCATGCATCTGGTCTCGACCGTCGAGGGGCGGCTCTCCGACGATCACGATCACCTCGATGCGCTGGTCGCGACGTTTCCCGCCGGCACCGTGTCGGGCGCGCCCAAGATCCGCGCGATGCAGATCCTCGCGGAGCTCGAGCCGACGCGGCGCGATCTCTACGCCGGCGCCGTCGGCTACATCGACTTCGCGGGCAACCTCGACTTCTGCATTACGATTCGCACGATCACGCTCCGCGACGGCGTCGCCCGCGTCCAGGTCGGCGCCGGGATCGTCGCGGACTCCAATCCGGAGGCGGAGTACCAGGAGACGCGCGACAAGGCCCGCGCGCTGCTGCAGGCGATCGAAATGGCGGAAACGGAGCTGTGAGAGTCCCTGGTCCATGGGTCGCTGGTCCATGGGTCGCTAGTCGCGGGTCCCTCGTCGCGAGTCGCTGGTCGCTGTCGCGAGTCGCTGGTCGATCACGGCTCGATGGACAAGGGACGACGACAAGGGACAAGGGACTGAGGACAAGGGACGAAGGACAAGGGACTGAGGGACTGAGGGACTGAGTGACGGTTCTGCTGCTCGATAACTACGACTCGTTCACCTACAACCTCGCTCAGTACCTGGGCGAGCTGGGGTTTGCGCCGCGGGTGCACCGCAACGACGAGATTACCCTGGCGGACGTGGAGATGATGCGCCCGGAGCGCATCGTGATCTCGCCCGGACCGGGCCGTCCAGAAGACGCCGGAATCAGCGTGGAGCTGATCCGCGCGTTCGGGAGCCGCGTGCCCGTGTTCGGCGTGTGCCTCGGACATCAGGCGATCGGGTACGCGTTTGGCGGCGACGTAGTCCGGGCGCCGACGCTGATGCACGGCAAGACCTCGTCGGTGCGGCACGACGGCCGCGGGATCTTCAGCGGCGTCTCGCAGCCGTTCGTCGCCGGCCGCTATCACTCGCTGATCGTGGCGGATCCACCCCCCTCGACGCTGGAGATCAGCGCGCGTACGGAAGACGGCATCATCATGGGCCTGCGTCATCAGGACTGGCCGGTGCACGGCGTGCAGTTCCATCCCGAGTCCGTGTTGACCGGCGAAGGCCGCAAGATCCTGCGCAATTTCCTGGAGCTGCCGTCGTGAGCGCGTTTCCATCGCTGATCGACAAGCTGCAGCGCCGCGTCGATCTCACCGTCGACGAGGCCGCCGGCGCCATGGAGACGATCATGGACGGCCGGGCGCAGCCCTCCGAGATCGCCGGCTTCCTCGTCGGCCTGGCGATGAAAGGCGAGCGCCCCGACGAGATCGTCGGACTGGCGCGGACGATGAGAGCGCGGGCGACGAAGCTGTCGCGCTCGTTCGCCCCGGTGTTCGACACGTGCGGGACTGGAGGCGACGGCGCGAACACGTTCAACGTCTCGACCGTCGCGGCGCTGGTGCTGGCGGCGTGCGGCGTCCGCGTCGCGAAGCACGGCAACCGCAGCGCGTCGAGCCGATGCGGCAGCGCCGATCTGCTGGAAGCGCTCGGCGTCGACGTCGCGGCCCCGCCCGCACTCGTCGAGCGCTGTCTCGACGAGGCCGGCATCGCCTTCCTCTTCGCGCAGGTCTTTCATCCGTCGATGCGGCACGCGGCGCCGACGCGAAAAGAGCTCGGCGTCCGGACGGCGTTCAATCTGCTCGGGCCGCTCACCAATCCCGCGGGCGCCTCCCGGCAGCTCGTCGGAGTGCCCCGGCCCGAGCTCACCGAACTCGTCGCGCGATCGCTCGCCCAGCTCGGCACCGAGCGCGCCTGGGTCGTGCACGGCGCCGATGGTCTCGACGAGCTGTCGACCACGGGATACACGAAGGTGTCGGAATGCCGCGCCGGCGCCGTCAACACCTTCTATCTGCATCCTGCCGACGTCGGGCTGCCGAAGAGCGCGCCCGAGGCGCTGAAGGGAGGCGAACCGGGCCAGAACGCCGAGATCGCGCGAGCGGTCCTGTCCGGACGCCCTGGTCCGCAGCGAGACATCGTCCTCTTGAACGCTGGCGCGTCGCTCCTCGTCGCCGGGAGAGTCGCGACTGTTCCGGAGGGCATAGCGGTCGCCGCCGAGGCTATCGACAGCGGCCGTGCGGCGGAGGTCCTGCGGACGCTCGCCACGCTCTCGCGGGAGGCGCGCGCGTGACGCACGCGTCCACGGCCCCCGACCTCCTGGCGGCGATCGTGGCCGCGGCGCGCCGAATCGTCGACGTGCGCAGCGAACGGACGCCGGCGTCCGCGTTGGAGAAAGCCGCGGCGGCCCGCAAGCCCGATGGTGCCGGTTTCGTGCGCGCGCTTCGCAACTCGGCGCCCCCGCGCGTCATCGCCGAGTGCAAGCGGCGATCGCCGTCGCGCGGCATCCTGCGCGACGACTATCGGCCAGCGGAGCATGCCGCCGCTTATGAAGCGGCGGGCGCAGCCGCGATTTCGGTCCTGACGGAGCCGACGTTTTTCGACGGATCGCTCGTGCACCTCGCGGACGTGCGGGACGCCGTCGGCGTTCCCCTCCTCCGCAAGGACTTCATCGTCTCGCGCTACCAGATTCTGGAAGCCGTGGTCCATGGCGCGGACGCCGTACTGCTGATTGTCGGGGCGCTGTCGCTCCCGGAGTTGCGGCAGTTGTTGCGCGACGCGCGTGACGCCGGTCTCGCCGCACTCGTCGAGGTGCACGACGCCGACGAACTGCGAATCGCCGCGGAGGCGGGCGCGGAAGTGATCGGCGTGAACAGCCGGAACCTCCGGACGCTGTCGGTCGAGCCGAGGCTCCACGACGATCTCGCGGCGCTGATCCCTGCTGCCGCGGTAGCGGTGGCCGAGAGCGGCCTCCGCGCGCCTGCGGACGTGAGTCGTCTCGAGCAGGCCGGCTATCGGGCGTTCCTCGTCGGCGAGCGACTGATCAGGGAGCCGGATCCCGGCGCGGCCCTTCGCGCCCTGCGAGCGCGCGCATGATTCCGGTCAAGATCTGCGGCATCACGCGCGAGGAAGATGCGGCCCTGGCGGCCGAGCTCGGAGCGTCGGCCGTCGGCCTCATATTCTGGCCGAACAGTCCGCGCCGCGTGGATCGCGCGCGCGCCAGGGCGATCGTCCGATCGCTGCCGCCGTTTGTCGGCGCGATCGGCGTCTTCGTCAATCAGGTTGCCGAAGCGGCGGACGTCGCAGGAGAGGTAGGACTGACGGCCGTCCAGTTTCACGGGGACGAAGCCGCAGACGCCTACCGCGGCTTTCCCGTTCGCGTGATCAAGTCGGTGCCGGTTCGCGACGCTGAGGCGCGCGCGGCCGCCGACGCCGTGCCGGACGAGGCGACGGTGCTGCTCGACGCGCACGATCCGGTGACGCGCGGCGGCACGGGGCGGCCCATCGACTGGACAATCGCGGCGGCCATTGCGCGCACGCGGCCGGTCATTCTTTCCGGCGGGTTGAACGCGGCGAACGCGAGCGCGGCACTCGAGGCCGTCCACCCATACGCCATTGACGTGTCGTCGGGTGTCGAGTCGTCACCCGGCAGAAAGGATGCCGCCAAGCTGCGGGAACTGTTTGCAGTGTTGCGCACGTTATGAGCATCGGTTCCGGTCCTGTCTTCGGCGTACGCGATCCCGACGAGCGCGGGTACTACGGCGCGTATGGCGGACGCTTCGTGCCCGAGACGCTCGTCGCGCCGATCGAAGAGCTCACGGCCGCGTACTTCGCGGTACGCGAAGACGAAGGATTCCGCAGGGAGCTCGGGGGACTGCTGCGGCACTACGTCGGTCGGCCGACGCCCCTCTACGAAGCGCGCCGCCTGAGCGCCTCGGTCGGAGGCGCGCGCATGCTGCTGAAGCGCGAAGATCTCGCCCACACCGGCGCGCACAAGATCAACAACGCGCTCGGCCAGGCCCTGCTTGCCGTGCGGATGGGCAAACGCCGCATCGTCGCGGAGACCGGCGCCGGCCAGCATGGCGTCGCGACAGCGACGGTATGCGCCCTGCTCGGGCTCGACTGCCACGTGTACATGGGCTCGGACGACATGGCGCGCCAGTCGCTGAACGTGTTCCGCATGCGGCTGCTCGGCGCCGAAGTGATCGAGGTCGACGCAGGATCGCGGACGCTGAAGGACGCGATCAACGAAGCGATGCGCGACTGGGTGACCAACGTCGCCGATACGTACTACCTGCTCGGGTCCGTGCTCGGGCCGCATCCCTATCCGCTGATGGTCCGCGAGTTTCAATCCGTCATTGGGCGCGAGGCGCGGGCCCAGTGCATCGAACAGCTCGGACGGCTGCCCGACGCCATCGTCGCCTGCGTCGGCGGGGGCAGCAATGCGATGGGGATATTCGACGCGTTCATCGAAGATCCGAAGACGCGGCTGATTGGAGTCGAAGCCGGCGGGCGCGGAATCACGCCGGGCGATCACGCCGCGCGCTTCGCGGGGGGAAGCGCCGGCGTGCTCCAGGGAACCCGCAGCTACGTCCTGCAGGATGCGGACGGCAACGTCGAGCTCACGCATTCGATCTCGGCGGGCCTCGACTATGCGGCGGTGGGCCCCGAGCATGCGTACCTGCGCGAGCAGGGGCGCGCCGAGTACACATGGATCGACGATCGAGCGGCCCTCGAGGCGTTTCAGCGGCTCGGGCGCGAGGAAGGCATCCTGCCGGCGCTGGAATCGTCGCACGCCATCGCGCACGCGTGCCGGCTGGCGCCGACGATGGCGAGGGATGCGATCCTGCTCGTCAATCTGTCGGGTCGAGGGGACAAGGACGTGATCAGCGTCCAGCAGGTGCTGGAAGGCGGGCGCTGATGTCCGGAATCGCCGCGACGTTCGCGCAACTGAAAGCGTCCGGCCGTCCCGGACTCGTCGCGTATGTGACGGCTGGCGATCCGGACCTCGGGCGGACGTCCGAGATTCTCGTCTCGCTGGCGGGCAACGGCGCCGACGTGATCGAGGTGGGCGTGCCGTTCTCGGATCCGCTGGCGGACGGACCGGTGATCCAGCGCGCCTCCGAACGCGCGCTCCGAAGCGGCACGACCTTGAAGCGGACGCTCGGGATGGTGCGCGAGATGCGATCGAGGATCGGGGCGCCGCTGGTACTCTTCACCTACGCGAATCCGATTCTGAAGATGGGCGAAGAGGCCTTCGTGCGTGACGCGTCTGCAGCCGGGATCGACGGCGTTCTCGTCCTGGACCTGCCGGTGGAAGAAGCGGGTCCCTTTCGAGCGCGGCTGGTCGACGCCGGCGTCGACCCGATTTTCCTGCTGAGTCCGACGACGACCGACGAGCGGATCCGGGCGGCCGCGAAGATGGGCCGCGGGTTTCTCTACGCGATCTCGCGGCTCGGCGTGACCGGCGCGCGCGATCGCGTCGCGGCGGACGCCGAGCCGCTCGTGAAACGGGTCCGCGCGCAATCGGACCTGCCGGTCGCCCTCGGCTTCGGCATCTCGCGGCCGGAGCACGTCGCGGAAGTCTGCCGCTGGGCCGACGCGGCGGTCGTCGGAAGCGCGCTGGTGAACGTGATCGCGGAGCATGGCGGGGCACCCGACGTAGCGGCGCGCGCGGGATCGTACGTCCGCTGGCTGAAAGGAGACGCGTGAGAGGAGACATCGACGATCTCCGCCGGCGGATCGACATGCTCGACGAGCACCTCGTCCGGCTTCTGAACGCCCGCGCGGCCTGCGCGCTCGAGGTGGGACGGCTCAAACGGGAGCTGGGGGTGCCCATTTACCAGCCCGATCGCGAGGCCGAAGTCCTGAATAACGTGCAGCAGTGGAATACCGGCCCGCTCGATCATGCGGCAATCAAGCGGCTGTTCGAACGGGTCATCGACGAAGCGCGCCACCTGGAGCGGATCGCCGACGAAGTAGAATTGCACAAACCACCCACCACGAACGAATAACGGCAAACGATATGGTTGTTGTAATGCGGGAAAAGGCGACCGACGCGCAGGTGCAGAACGTCATCGCCAAGCTGATGGAAATGGGCTTCGACGTGCACCGCTCGACCGGCGCGCTGCGGACGGTCCTCGGGGCCGTCGGTGGAACGCGGCAGTTCGACACGGCGCTGCTCGAAGTGCTCGACGGCGTCCAGGAAGTGCACCGGATCACCGAGCCGTACAAACTGGCGAGCCGGTCGTTCAAATCCGAGAACACGGTCATCACGATCGGCGATCTCCGGATTGGGGGCGACGAAGTGATCGTGATGGCCGGCCCCTGCTCGGCGGAAAGCGAGGCGCAAGTCGAGGCGAGCGCCGCCGCGGTGAAGCGCGCGGGCGCGAAGGTGCTGCGGGGCGGCGCGTTCAAGCCCCGCAGCAGCCCGTATAGCTTCCAGGGCCTCGGCGAAGAGGGGCTGCGCCTCCTCAAGGCGGCGGCCGATCGGCACAACCTCAAACTGATCACCGAGGTGATGGACATCAGCCAACTCGATCTGATCGAGCGCTACGCGGACATCCTTCAGGTCGGCGCGCGCAACATGCAGAACTTCACGCTGCTGCGCGAGCTCGGGCGCTCGAAGACGCCCGTGATGCTGAAGCGCGGCATCTCGGCGACCATCGAGGAATGGCTGCTGTCGGCCGAGTACATCCTGGCGGGCGGAAACACGAACGTCATGCTCTGCGAGCGCGGCATCCGGACGTTCGAGAGCTATACGCGCAATACGCTCGACATCTCCGCAATCCCGGTCGTCCAGCAGTTGAGCCACCTGCCCGTCCTCGTCGACCCGAGCCACGGCACGGGCAAGCGCGACAAGGTCGCTCCGATGGCGCGCGCCGCCGTCGCGGGCGGCTGCGACGGACTGCTGATCGAGGTGCACTGCGATCCGGATCACGCCTTGAGCGACGGAGCGCAGTCGATGTTCCCGGCGCAGTTCGATCGCCTGATGGCCGAGCTGCGGATCATCGCGCCGGCGATCGGCCGCAGCATCTGCCTCGAACCGGTGGCGCGGCGCGGATGGAGCGCCGGACGGATGCCGAGCGGCGAATGCTGAATGGCGAACGACCCTCCGTTTAGACGGGTCGCGATCGTCGGCGTCGGGTTGATCGGCGGATCGATCGCGCAGGCGGCACGGCGCCGCTGGTCGTCCATCGCCGTCCTGCCCATCGAAGCGGGTGACGATCTCGCCCAGGCGTCCGCCGCCGACCTCGTCGTCCTCGCCGCTCCCGTTCTTACGAACATCAGGCTGCTGAAGCGGCTGCCGGCGCATCTCCCGGCTGCCGTCCTCGTCACCGACGCCGGCAGCACGAAGCGCGCGATCGCCGCGGCCGCGTCGGAGATCCCCTCGTTGACCTTCATCGGCGGGCACCCGATGGCGGGCGCCGCGCGCGGCGGCGCGGCGAACGCCCGCGCCGATCTCTTCGATGGCAAGCCGTGGATTTTGACGCCGTCCGCGACGACGCCGCCGGACGGCGTCGCGCGTCTGGAAGCATTCGTCGCTGGGCTCGGCGCGATCGCGCACGTGATGACGCCCGAGCTTCACGATCGATTTGTCGGGGCCGTCAGCCATCTGCCGCAGTTGACCGCCAGCGCCCTCATGCACGTGGTGGGAACGCTTGCGGGCGATGCCGGACTCGAAGTCGCGGGGCCGGGACTGCTCGATACGACACGCCTGGCGGCCAGCCCGCCGGACATCTGGAAAGACGTCGCGGCGACCAACGAGGACGTGCTGCGCGGCGCGCTCGACGCGCTCATTCGGGCGCTGACCGACCTGAGGGACACGCTGGAAACGGGCGAGGCCATCGATGCTGTCTTCACGTCGGCGTGTCGGTGGCGCACCGCACTCGATCGCGCCCGATCCTGAGGCGCCGATGCCCCGACAGGCGGTTCGCACCTATCTGGAGATGACCGAGCCGGGCCAGTTGGCCCGAGCGGCGGATTTGCCGGTCGGCGCCAGTCTGGATCGCTCCGAGGACTGTCCACCCGGGGTCTGGCGGCTTCTTTACGGGGAGGTAGGCCGCGACTATCACTGGGTCGATCGCCTGGGGTGGACCGACGAGGAGATCGCGCGGTATCTCGCCGATCCGGCGTTGGAGCTGTGGATCCTGCGCGAAGGGGGCGAGCCGGCAGGCTACTTCGAGTTGAGAAGCGATCCCGACGGCTCGGTCGAAATCGCGTATTTCGGGCTGCTGCCCGCGTTCACGGGACGCGGCCTCGGAAAATTCATGCTGGCCGCGGCGGTCGAACGGGCGTGGGCCCTCGGCGCCCGGCGCGTGTGGCTCCATACCTCGTCGCTCGATCACCCGTCTGCGCTGTCGAATTACCTGGCGCGGGGGTTCAGCATCTGGAAGCAGGAGGTCTACGACGTCTGAACGACGGCCGGGCCATCGAGAAGACTGATATGCTAACATAAACATATGAAGCGGACGACCATCTACCTGGAGCCGGACCTCGAAGTGCGTCTGAAGATGGAGGTGCTGCGGCGGAAGCAGCCGATGGCGGAAATCGTCCGCGAGGCGGTCCAGGCCTATCTGACCCGCGAGCCGACCGACGGTCCTCCGGGCGCGGGCGCCTTCCGGAGCGGCCGATCCGACACTGCCAGTCGCGCCGAGGCCCTGCTGGAGGAGGCCGGATTCGGCGGCGCATCCACCCGCCGGGCGAAGCGCACCCCGCGCCGGGCGAAGCCGCGCCCGTGACGCTGCTGCTCGACACCGGGATCGTCTACGCCTATTACGATCGGAGCGACGAGTGGCACGCCCGCGCGCGGGCGCTCTTGAAGAAAGAGCAGGGGGGCCTGATCCTGCCGGCCCCTGTCATCCCGGAAGTCGATCATCTGCTGGGACACCGCCTGGGCGCGGCGAGCCGGCTGGTTTTCTACGCCGGCATCACCGAAGGCCATTACTTCGTGGCGGACCTGCCACCCCCGACGTATGGCCGCATCGCGGACGTCAACCGGCAGTTCGAGGACCTTGGCCTCGGCTTCGTCGACGCGGCGGTCGTGGTCCTGGCGGGTACCCTGAACGTGCCCAGGGTCGCCACCTCCGACCGTCGCCACTTCGTGCCGCTCGCCGCGCGATTCTCCCTCGAGCTGCTGCCCTAGTCTTGTCCGTCGCGCTTCGCCCTGCGGACTCCCTGCACGCCAGGCTACCGGGGACGATTGCTGCACGCACTTGCACCGGCATTCCAATTGCACCGCGCGTCGGCGGCTCATGAATCGCGGCTCGTTCGCCCTCGTGCTCGTGCTCGCCCTCGTCGGCGCGGCTTTCGCGGAAACGGGAACGTTTTCCTATGTCTCGTTTGGCGCCGGCAGCGCCGGGGCCGCGGATCGGCTCGTCCTCACTCGACAGGAATGGATCGTTTCTGAAATCGCCGGATCAATGTTGAACACGGCGGCCTTCGCCGGGCACTTCGAGCCGGGCGATCCGTTTCAGGTTCGAGCCGCGGGCCGCGACGCATCGGGAGCGAGTCGGTTCAAGGTCACGCGGCGCGTGGAGCAGTACACGGTTACGGCCGCCAACCTGTGGGCGCCCGAGGCCTATGTGCGGATGGCGCGCAGCCTGATGGCAGACGGCGCGGGCCTCACCGTGACGGAAGACCCCGTGCAGGACCGGGTCGACCTGGCAGGCGCCCTGGCGCGCCCGACCCCCGCGGCCGTCAAGGAGCACAGCGCCCGTCTGTCACGATTGCTGTATGACCATCCCCGCTCGGCAATGCTGCACGAGCGCGCGGCATTCCTGCTGGGCCTCGGCGCGCAGCAGGGACTCGGCGGACCTGCCGCGGCGGATCCGCGTCCGCTCATGTGCCGGATGACCGCACACCTGGCCATTGCGCGCGCGCTGCATCCCGGCGGCGCCACCAGGGAAGGCCGCCTGGCGCAGAAGACGCTGCTCGAGATGGCCGCCAGTGTCCGCGACGCCGATATCCCGCCGACCAACGGCGATCGTCCGCAGTCCTGGATCATCGAGCCCTGAACGGACCCCGGAATCGCTAGCGGGCCAACCGGCGCGGCATAATCGGATCTGATGCCGGGTCCCCTCTGGACTCCTTCCCCTGACCGCATCGCCCGGGCGAACATGACGAAATTCATGGCGTTCGTGCGCGAGCGCCACGGCGTGGATGCCCGTAGGTATGCGGGGCTGTACGACTGGAGCGTGTCGCGGCCGCTCGAGTTCTGGGATGCGATGTGGGATTTCGGCGGGATCCGCGGCGTCAAGCGCGAGCCGGTTGCCGTCGATCTGGACCGGATGCCCGGCGCGCGATTCTTTCCCGGCGCCACGCTCAACTTCGCCGAAAATTGCCTGGCCGCCGGCAGCACCGCCGTGGTGCCGGATGCGGCCGACGCGATCGTTTTCAGGTCGGAAGACGGCGCCGCGCGGACGCTGTCGCGCGCCGACGTCCGCAGGGAAGCTGCCGCCTTCGCGGCCGGACTGCGATCCGCCGGCATCCAGCCGGGCGATCGCGTCGCCGCGTATCTGCCCAACGTCCCCGAGGCGATCGTCGCCGTCCTCGGCTGCGCTTCGGTGGGCGCCGTGTGGTCGTCGTGCTCGCCCGATTTCGGCGTCCAGGGCGTCCTCGATCGCTTCGGACAAATCGGGCCGCGTTTATTGATCGCCGCGGACGAGTACCCGTACGGCGGCAAGCGGTTCGATCAGCGGTCGAAGATCGCCGAGCTCCTGACGCGGCTGCCTACGGTCGAGTCCAGCGTGATCGGCTCGGCCGGATGGGAAGCTTTCGTCGGCCCGCACCGCGGCGCGGCGCCGTCGTACGCGCCGCTTCCGTTCAATCACCCGCTCTACATCCTGTATTCGTCGGGGACGACGGGCGTGCCCAAGTGCATCGTCCACGGGGCGGGCGGGACCCTCATTCAGCACCTCAAGGAACACCAGCTCCACTGCGACATCCATCCCGGCGATCGCGTCTTTTACTTCACGACGCTCGGCTGGATGATGTGGAACTGGCTCGTAACCGCTCTTGCCTCCGGCGCGAGCCTTCTGCTGTACGACGGATCGCCTTTCCATCCCGACGGCCACGCGCTTTTCTCCTTCGCCGACGACGCAGGGATGACGCTGTTCGGAACGTCCGCGAAGTTCATCGACGCCGTCTCGAAGGCCGGCCTTCGTCCGCGTGAGACGCACGCGCTCACCAGCGTGCGGACGATGACGTCCACGGGATCGCCGCTGGCGCCGGAAAGCTTCGACTTCGTCTACGAGCAGGTGAAGGCCGATATCCATCTCGCATCGATCTCCGGCGGCACCGACATCGTCAGTTGTTTCGTCGGCGGCAATCCCATCGGACCTGTCTGGCGCGGCGAGATCCAGTGCCGCGCGCTCGGCATGAAGGTGGACGTATGGGACGAGGCCGGCCGTCCGGTGCGCGGACAGAAAGGGGAGCTGGTGTGCACGATGCCGTTTCCATCCATGCCGGTCGCCTTCTGGGACGATCCGGATGGGCGCAGGTATCGCGCGGCTTACTTCGAGCGCTTCCCCGGCGTCTGGACGCACGGCGATTTCGTCGAGCTCACCGCGCACGACGGCGTCGTCATTTACGGGCGTTCGGATGCCGTCCTCAACCCCGGCGGGGTCCGCATCGGCACGGCCGAAATCTACCGTCAGGTCGAGCAGCTTCCCGACGTCGTCGAGAGCCTGGCCATCGGGCAGCAGTGGGACGGCGACGAGCGGATCGTCCTGTTCGTCCGCCTTCGTGACGGGCTCTCATTGACCCCCACGCTGATCGAGGCGATCCGAGACCGGATCCGCCGGAATACGACACCGCGTCACGTGCCGGCCCGAATCGTTCAGGTGGCCGACATTCCACGAACAAAGAGTGGGAAGATAGTAGAACTCGCGGTGCGCGATGTCGTGCACGGCCGCGATGTGAGGAACCGGGAGGCGCTTGCCAATCCCGAGGCCCTCGACCAGTTCACGAACCGCCAGGAGCTGCAGCGATAGAACGGCAAATAATGGATAACGCGGTCATTCTGTCGGCCTGCCGCACACCGATCGGATCGTTCGGCGGCGCATTCAAAGATCTCTCAGCCGCCGATCTCGGCGCCATCGTCATCCGCGAGGCAATCCGGCGGGCGGACATCGTTCCCGCGCAGCTCGGCGACGTCATCATGGGCTGCGTGCTGCAGGCCGGCGCCGGAATGAACGTCGCGCGGCAGGCCGCGATCAAGGCGGGCGTTCCCGTCGAGGTCCCCGCGGAAACGATCAACCGCGTCTGCGGGTCGGGGCTGCAGGCGGTGGTGCACGCCGTTGAAGCGGCCAAGGCCGGATTCGTCGGCCTGATCGTCGCCGGCGGCACCGAGTCGATGAGCAACGCCCCGTATCTGATGAGGGGCGCGCGCTGGGGTTACCGTATGGGCGATGCGGAGGTCGTCGATTCGATGCAGCAGGAAGGGCTGACGTGCTCAATCAACGGCTGCGCCATGGGCGTGACGGCTGAAGAAATCGCGAAGCGGCATCAAGTGTCCCGCGCCGATCAGGACGCCTTCGCCGTGGAGAGCCAGCACCGCGCGGAGCGGGCGATCGCGTCGGGCGTCTTCGATCGGGAGATCGTTCCCGTCGCCGTGCCGCGGAAGAAAGGCGATCCCGTCATCGTGTCGCGCGACGAATATCCGCGTGCGGGGACGACCGTCGAGAAGCTCGCGGCGCTGCGGCCGGCGTTCAGCGACGCAGGCACGGTCACGGCTGGAAACGCGTCGGGCATCAACGACGGCGCCGCGGCGCTCGTTGTCGCCGCCGAGGCGTGGGCGAAGAAGAACGGGCGGCCGCCGCTCGCGCGCGTCCTGTCGTACTGCACGACGGGAATCGATCCGATGGTCATGGGCCTGGGGCCGGTCGAAGCGATGCGGAAAGCGGTCGATCGCGCCGGCATGACTCTCGACGATCTGGATCTCGTGGAGCTGAATGAAGCGTTCGCCGCTCAATCGCTCGCCGTCGTCCGCGAGCTTCGCCTGGATCCGAAGAAGGTCAACGTGCACGGCGGCGCGGTCGCCCTCGGCCACCCGCTCGGCGCCAGCGGCGCGCGCGTGCTGACGACGCTCGTTCACGCGCTACGGGCGCGGGGCGGGGGCCGCGGCGCGGCGTCGCTCTGCATCGGAGGCGGCATGGGCACGGCGATGGTGATCGAGGCCCTGTGAGGATCCGCCAGGCCATCTTCGACGGCATTGTCGCGCACGCGATGGAAGAGCGCCCCAATGAGTGCTGCGGGCTGTTGATTGGGACGGCCGACATGGTGGAGGACGCCGTTCGCGCGCGCAACGTGCGCCGCAGTCCGACGCGGTTCCAGGTCGAGCCGGCGGATCACTTTGCCGCGATCCGCCGCGCGCGCGCGGCCGGATGCGACGTCGTGGGCGCCTATCACTCGCATCCGAACGGACCTTCAGGCCCGTCCGAGACCGACCGCGCGCGGCTGACGGACGGCTCGATGTTCCACGTGATCGTGTCGCTCGCCCACGGGACGAAGACGGTGCGTGCCTTCCGCCTGTCGGCCGATGGAAACTTCATCCCCTTCGAGCTGGTCCCGGTTCCCTGAGCGGAGCGGGTTCAGTAGCCGCCAGGATCTCCCAGGCCGGGCTTGATCTTCACCGTCGTGCTCGCCGCGGCGAGCACTTTGTCGTGCTTCTTCAGCTTGAACTGGATCCGGTAATCGCCCGACGTCCGGTAGACGCGGTCGGCCGTGAAGTGCCGCTTCATCTCGCTCTTGCCTGCCTGGTAGGGTTCGCAATCGGCGGTTTGATCCGAGACGGTTCCGTCTCCCCACTCCCATTCGACAGTGGGACAGTAGAACTCCTCGTAGTCGTTGGATCCGCCGTTGATCTCGGCTGTCACGACGACGCGCACCGGCGAAAACGCCATCGTGGGGTTTGCTTTTACGGACAGTTTCGGCTTCTTGTCTTTATCGGACGACGCGGATACCGAAATCGTAAGCGCCAACACGATCGGCAGCGCCAGAAGCTTCATGGAGACATTATAATCCCGCTCTCATGCCCTCGATTCGACTCGTCATCGATTCTCCGGCGGTCGTCGACACAGACCTGCTCGTCGTCCCCGCCTTTGACGGCGAATCCGTTCCGGAGGCGCTCCCCGCAATCGACGCGGCGTCGCGCGGCGAAGTGCGGCGAGCGACCGCCTCAGGAGAGATCAGGGGACGACTGTTCGAGTTCTTCGTCACGCCGGCGGGAGCTGACCGCTGGAAGCCGGCGCACATTGCCGTCGCGGGAGCGGGGAAGGCCGAAGACTTCGATACCGACCGTCTTCGCAAGCTCGCGACGGCGTCGGCCCTTATGGCGCGAGGACGCCGCATGGGACGCGTCGCGTTCCTTCACCGCGGCGACATTCCGGCCGTGGCGGCCGCGCAGGCGATTGTCGAGGGCCTGATCCTCGCGGCGTTCAGCGTCGACCAATACAAAACAGGGGAGCGCTTCGGCCCGCCGGCCGAAGAGCTGAGCGTCGTCGTCGCCGCGGACTCCGCCGCCCGCGCGGCGCTGGATCAGGCGGTCACGCGGGGGATCGTGCTCGGGGAATCGAGCAACATCGCCCGGACGCTGGCGAACGAGCCGCCGAACATCCTGACGCCGCGCGTGTTTGCCGAGCGCGCCGCGGCGATCGCCGGGGAAGCCGGCGTGGCTGTTGAAATCCTCGACGAGCAGGCAATCGAGCGTCTCGGGATGGGGCTGCTGCTCGGAGTCGCGCGCGGCAGCGCGGAGCCGCCGCGCGTGATCGTGCTGCGCCACGAGCCGCGAAGCGCGCCTGCAACGCCGGTGCTGGGCCTGGTCGGGAAGGGCATCACGTTCGACACCGGCGGGATTTCCATCAAGCCCGCCGACGGCATGGATCGGATGAAGGACGATATGGCCGGCGGCGCCGCCGTCATCTGCGCGATGCGCGCGATCGCGCTGCTGGAAGCGCCGATTCGCGTCATCGGCATCGTTCCGACGACCGAGAACATGCCGGGCGGCCGGGCGGTGAAACCCGGAGACGTGCTGACCGGCGCGAGCGGAAAGACGGTCGAGGTCATCAACACCGACGCCGAAGGGCGTCTGATTCTCGGCGACGGCTTGTGGTACGCGCGCCATCTCGGGGCGACGCACCTGGTCGACGTCGCCACGCTCACAGGAGCCTGCGTCGTCGGGCTGGGCAAGGTCGCGTCGGGATTGTTCGGACGGCCGGATAGCTGGCGGGATCTCGTGCAAGACGTCGCGCAGCGGGCGGGCGATCGCTGCTGGCCAATGCCGCTCTACGACGAGTACTTCGATCAGATGCGCAGCGAGATCGCCGACATGGTCAATTCGGGCGGCCGGGCTGGCGGCGCCTGCACCGCCGCGGCGTTCCTGAAGGAATTCGCCGGCACTGGCCCGTGGGCCCACCTCGACATCGCAGGGACGGCGTGGGCCGAGGATCCGAAGCCGTTCCAGCCGAAGGGGCCGATCGGCGTCGCGGTACGCACGCTGGCGGAACTGGCTTTTACATCTGAGAGATGGTGAAAGACGGAAGACGGAAGGCGGAAGGGAAAGATCAGGACGTAGGCGTCACGCGGAGGTCGTCGGTTTGGCTGTCCAGACCGTCTGTCCGGCGCAGCCGTTTGATGCCAATCACAATGCCGGCGAGCACGAGGCCGCAGACGGCCGCTGCAATCAGCAGAACGCCGACGAGCCCGAGCGACCCGAAGATAATGTCCGCGAGCGACGTCTTATGAACGGGCTGTTCGACAACACGGACGATGATAGGCGGGGTCGGCTGCGCGAACACGGTATCCCCATTCTACGACTCCCTCAGAATGTCGCCTTCTTGCCGGCCACGGCATTCATCTGTTTCAGCCCCCGCTGATACGCGGCGACGGCCTCGAACAGCGCCTGGGCGATCTGCTGACGGTAGTTCTGCGTCTTGAGGAGCGCGCCCTCCTGTTTGTTGGTCACGAACGAAATCTCGGCCAGCACGCTCGGCATGCTCGCGCCGATCAGCACGACGAACGGCGCCTGCTTGACGCCGAGGTCGCGGATCGTGCGGCCGCGTGTGCCGAGGCGTTTGACCATCGATCGCTGCACCGTCTGCGCGAAGTCGCGCGACTCGTTGATCTTGTTGTTGAGCGCGATCGCCTTCACGATGTCGGGGAGGCTGTGCATCGCCTGGCCGGAGGCGGCGTTTTCACGCGCCGCGACGGCCTCGGCTTCCGGATTGGTGGCGAAGTTCAGGAAATAGGTCTCGATCCCGCGCGCCTGGGCGTTGCGGCTCGCGTTCGCGTGAATCGAGAGGAACAGATCCGCGCCTTCGCGGTTGGCGATGGCCGTCCGTTCCTGCAGTGGGACGAACTCGTCGGTGTCGCGGGTCATGACGACTTCGGTGCCAGGCTGCTGCTGGAGCAGCTTCTGCAGCCGCAGCGCGACGTCGAGCGTCAGCTCCGCTTCGTCGATGCCGTTCCCGCGCGCGCCGGGATCGTGGCCGCCGTGGCCGGCGTCGATGACGATGCGCGAGATGCTCAGACCGAGCTGCCGGGAGAGCGAGAACGTGCCGTTCGCATTGGCGGCGGGTGCGATCGGCGACAGCGATTTCGACAGCGCCGGCTTCGACGGAAGCGGCGTTTGATCGCCCGCTGAGGTCTTCGTTTCCGCGGGCTTTCGCTCGGGCATGCGCGGCGGCGGCAGCGTGACGGGCGGCAGGACCACCGGCGCCGGCGCAAGACTGGGCGTCGGCGTCGGCGCGGCTCCCGCGCGGCGCAGATCGATCACGAGTCGATAGGGGCTATAGAGCGGATACACCGTGTAGTCTGCGATCCCCTGCAGATCGACGACCAGCCGCGTCGTGTTCTGCGGATGCCGGCCCAGTCGGACTTCCCTGACCACGTCGTCGTCGAACTTGAGCGCGACGTCCTGGAGGTTGGGACCGGCTTTGACGCTCTTGAGATCGAAGAACAGGCGTCGAGGGTTGTCGATCTCCTCCTGGTGGTACGCGACTTCTCCATCCAGATCGATGGTCACGCGCACGCCATCGGGCAGCGCGGTCCTATGAATGTCCTTCAAAGTGGTCAAGCCCCCCCCTCCGGGGTCAGATCTTGATTTTCGACTCTCGGTCGCCGGCGGCGAATTCGTCAGGCGTCGAAAATCAAGATCTGACCCCGGAGGGGGGGATTGTCCACGTTCGGCGACAGGGGGCGGGGGCGTCGCGAGGGCTTCACGGGCGCCGGCGGCGAGCTTACTGCTCGGATACCCCTTGACCAGCAGCGCGAACAGCCGCGCGGCCGTCTTCCGATCCGCCTCCTCCCCGAAGCGCTGGAACGCGAGCAGTGCGACGTTGCCGGCCTGCCACAGCGCGTTGTCGCAGTAGCCGCTCGACGGGTGCCTGCGGACGACGAGCTCGTACGACGCGACGACATGTCGCATCTGCGCGAGCGTCGGCTTGTTCGCCTCGTCCCGAATCGCGCGCTCCTGCGCGAGCGCGCGCGTGTACATATCGCGCGCCGCTTCCGCGCCGGACGCGGGAAGCGCGGCAGCGAAGCAGGCGGCCGTCACGATGGCTGCGATCACCGGGTGTTTCATACAGAACCGCCTATCGAAGCTGAGCGTCCACTTCGTCGAAGTAATCCTTCTTCACGAGCACCTCGCGCGGCTTGCCGCCCGCCGCCGCCGACACGAGGCCGTCCATTTCCATCATGTCCACGAGCCGCGCGGCGCGGCTGAAGCCGATCCGCAGCCGACGCTGGAGATACGAGATCGACGCCTGTCCGCTCGAAACGACGATCCGGGACGCCTCGTCGTACAGCTCGTCCTTCTCGAACTCCATGTGCTCCTGCGTCGCCTTGTCGTCCGCGGTGACGGTCGTGTCGTAGGTCGGCCTCCCCTGCTTGCGCAGAAAGCTGGCGAGCCGCGCGCTCTCCTGTTCCGAGATGTAAGGCCCGTGCAGACGCACGAAACGGGACGAGGCGGGCGGCAGATAGAGCATGTCGCCCTTGCCCAGCAGCTGCTCCGCGCCGTTGCCGTCGAGGATCGTCCGCGAGTCGGTCTTCGACGACACGCGGAACGAGATCCGAGCCGGGAGGTTCGCCTTGATCAGCCCGGTGATCACGTCGACGGACGGCCGCTGCGTCGCCAGCACGAGATGGATGCCGATGGCGCGCGCCATCTGCGCCAGCCGCGCGATCGATTCCTCGACCTCGTTTCCCGCGACCATCATCAGATCGGCCAGCTCGTCGATCAGGACGACGATGAACGGGAGCGGTTTGATCTCGTTGCCTTTGTCGTCCACCAGCGTCTCGCCCGGCTTCTCGGCCTGCATGCCGCGAACATTCCGGTTGTACTGCTCGATGTTGCGCACGCCGAACGCCGCGAGCGTCTTGTACCGCTCCTCCATCTCGCGGACGGCCCATCTGAGCGCATTCGCCGCGAGCTTGGGATCCATCACGACGGGCGTGAGCAGGTGAGGGATGTCCTCGTACATGCCGAGCTCGAGCCGCTTCGGATCCACCATGATGAACCGCACCTCATCCGGGGTCGCGCGCATCAGGATGCTCGTGATCATCGCGTTGACGCTCACGGACTTGCCGGCGCCGGTCGATCCCGCGATCAGCAGGTGGGGCATCGTGGCGAGGTCGCTGACGAACGGCTCGCCGTGGATCGTCTTTCCCATGGCGAGGCTGAGCTTCGACGCGGATCGCTTGTAGGCGTCGGATTCCAGCAGCTCGCGGAGCGAGATCTGTTCTCGATTCGGATTGGGAATCTGGATGCCGACGGTCGACTTGCCCGGAATTCGATCGATGATCACGGATTCGGCCTGCATCGCCAGACAGAGATCGTCGGCGAGGCCGGTGATCTTGCTGTATTTCACGCCGGCGTCGGGCTTGAACTCGTACGTCGTGACGATCGGCCCGGGATGGATCTGCACGACGGTTCCTTCCACCGAGAACTCGCGGCACTTTTCCTCGAGCAGGCGGGCCCCGTCCATCAGTTCGCGCTCGTCGATCTTGCGCTCGCCCTTCGGCGCGTCGAGCAGCGCGTTGGGCGGCAGCGTGAAGGCCCCCTTCCGCCGCTCGACGGTCTTCTCGAGCTCGGGCAGCGGCTGCGCCGGCTCCTTCGCCGCGGCCGCCGGACGCTTGATCGGCGGAGGCGTGGGCTTCGACGAGGCGGCCTTCAGCGCGGCGGCGGCCGCACTGACCATCGCGGCCGTCTTCGACGGCTTCGGCGCGGGCTGCGGCGTCATGCTCTTCGCCGCGGCGACGACGGCTGCCGGCAGCGGCTTCGGCTCCTGCCAGGGCTCCTTCGACTCCTTGCCGAGATGCTTCCTCAGCACTTCCTGGCGCTGCTTCTCGCGCTGCCGTTCGTCGCGGCGCCGTTCGCGGGCCGCCTTCATCGCCGTCCAGCGATCTCGGGCGAGCTGCGAGAACGCGGCGAAGAGCCGGCCGAACGAGAACTGTGTCGACAGGATGATGGCCAGGAACAGCAGCGTCAGGATCAGGATGATCGAGCCGGTGCGGTTCAAGTACTCGGCCAGCAGCGCCGCCAGCCGTTCGCCGACATAGCCCCCGGCGCGGAACTCCTTCTCGCCGACGCTCAGCGTCCCGAACGCAAGCGACAGGAACGACGAGATGCAGCCGAAGAGCAGGACCGCCCCGAGCAGCTTCGTGTAGGCGGCGTCCATCGCGCGGCACCAGAAGTGGTGCCAGCCCACGACGATCAGCACGAGCGGCACGAGATACGCGGCGTAGCCGAGCAGCTGGTACGACAGCTCGCCGACGAAGGCGCCGATGCGGCCGGCGAAGTTCGCGGGCGGAAGCGGGGAGCCGGTGTTGAAGAACCACGCGGGATCCGACGCGTTGTAGCTGGCGAGCGAGACGAGCCAGATCAGCGCCGCGCCGAACAGGGCCACGCCGATCAATTCGCTCACGCGCCGCGAGAGTGCGCCCGGCGCCACGTCAGATCTCCATGACCACGGGCAGCACGAACGGCCGGAGCCCCGAGCGCTTGCGGAAAAACCGCTGCAGGTCCACGCGAATCTTCTCCTTGATCAACCCCTGATCCGTCCGTTCCTCGAGGCTCGCCCCCTCGATGGCGGCGCCGACCAGCGCCGGGATCTCCTTGAGCAGGGCCTCGGTCCGTGCGTCCAGCACAAATCCGCGCGTAATCACGTCCGGCGTTTCTTCGAGCGTGCCCGACTGCCGGCTGATCGTGAGCACCGGCACCACCAGGCCGTCGCCCGCCAGGTGCCGGCGGTCGCGCAGGACCTCGTCGCCCACTTCGCCGCTTCGTGTCCCGTCGATCAGGATTCGACCGGCGGGCACCTTTCCGGCCACCCGTGCACCCTCTTCGTCGATACGGATGAGGTCGCCGTTTTCAGCAAGCACGACCTGCGTCGTCGGCGACACCGTCCGGGCGACCCGCGCGTGGCGGGCCAACTGCCGGTACTCCCCGTGTATCGGCACGAAATACCGCGGCCTCACGAGCGACAGCATGAGCTTCAGCTCTTCCTCGCTGCCGTGCCCCGAGACATGCACGTGCTTGATGCCCTCGTACACGATGTCGGCGCCGCGCCGGGCGATGTGGTTCATCACGCGTCCGATGGCTTTCTCGTTGCCCGGAATCTCGCGCGCCGAAAACACCACGACGTCGTCCTGATCGATCTTGGCGTGCCGGTGATCGTCGATCGCGATCCTCGGCAGCGCCGCCTGCGGTTCTCCCTGCGACCCCGTGCAGATGCACACGACGTCCTGCGACGGGTAGTCGCGAATCTCGCTGTCCCTGATCTGCACGCCCGGCGGCACCCGCAGATAGCCGAGCCGCTGCGCGATCTGCGAGTTCTCGATGACCCCGCGGCCCACGAACGCGACGCGCCGATCGAACTGATCCGCGAGATCCACCAGGATCTGCATGCGGTACAGGCTCGACGCGAACATGGCCACGACGATTCGGCCGCGCGCGCTCGTGAAGATCTCCTCGAAGCCGTCCTCGACGTCGCGCTCCGAGCCGCTGACGCCCTTGCGCTCGATGTTCGTGCTGTCGCCGAGCAGCACCAGGACCCCTTCGGTGCCGAGCTGGGCGAGCCGGTGCACGTCGACGGGCTGCGCGTCGAGCGGCGTCTGGTCGAACTTGAAGTCCCCCGTGTGCAGCACCACGCCCGCGGGCGTGTGGATCGCGAGCGCCACGCAGTCGGGCATGCTGTGCGTCACGCGGAGGAACTCGACGGCGAAGCTCCCGATCTGCACGCGTTCCCGGGGCCTGACCTCCTTCAGGCGCGCGCGCGCCGCGTCACCGTGCTCGTCCAGCTTCAGATCCACGAGCTTCGGCTCGACGAGCGCCAGCGTCAGCTTCGTGCCGTAGATCGGCCCCTCGAAATAGGGGAGCACATGCGGCACCGCCCCGATGTGATCCTCGTGTCCGTGCGTCAGCACGAGCGCCTGGATCCGGTATTGCTGAAGCTGCCGGAGATCCGGAATGATCAGATCGACGCCAAGCAGTTCCGGCTCCGGAAACATCACGCCCGCATCTACCAGGATCGCCGTCTCGCCGCAGGCGATGAGCATCATGTTCATGCCGAACTCGCCGAGCCCGCCGAGCGGGATCAACTCGAGCGGCGGCGCCGCCGGCACACCCATAGATTCGGTCACACGTTGCAATCCCAGCCGTGATGGTTTGTCGCGCCGAACGGGGCACGCCGCGGCGGGCGCCGCAGAGGTAGCGTGTCCACCTGACCGCCGCTGGGACGGCTGTCAGAAATCCGCGCAGACTATAGCACAGCTCGCCCTTCAGCGCGAAGCGAAGACCTC
This sequence comes from Vicinamibacterales bacterium, assembly GCA_035495955.1. Classification (GTDB taxonomy): domain Bacteria; phylum Acidobacteriota; class Vicinamibacteria; order Vicinamibacterales; family 2-12-FULL-66-21; genus JAICSD01. Next base: position 40,467 of record DATJFE010000087.1, read on the forward strand.
GGCAAGCTTCGACAGCTCTGATACTTGCAGCGTCTCGGGGCGGCGCGTCGGATCGATGCGCGCCGCAGCCAGCGCTCGCGAGGCGTCGGCGCCGATCTCTTCAGCGTACCGACGAAGCGCGTTCAACAGCACCTTCCGTCGCTGCATGAACATCGTCCGGACCATCGGCTCGAAGACGGGGAACAGCTCCGGCCGGACGGCCGGGGACCGGAAGCTCAGGCGCACGACGGCGGAATGCACCTTCGGCGCCGGCCGGAACGCCCCGGGCGGCAGGATCAGCAGGCGCTCGACGTCGGCCTGAACGGCGGTGAAGATCGTGAGCACGCCGTAGTCCCGGGTGCCGGGAGCCGCCACCAGCCGATCGGCAACTTCCCGCTGGAGCATCAAGGTCGCGTCACGAAACGGAGAGAGGCCCTTTTTGTCGGCGGCGGCGAAGAGCTTGAAGAGAATCGGAGACGAGATGTTGTACGGGAGGTTGCCCGCGACGCGGACCGGACCGCCGGCCAGAAACGGCGTCAGATCCAGATCGAGGACGTCGCCTGTCACGAGCGTAACGTGCGCGGGAAGTCGAGGGGCGAGGGCCGCGGCGAGGTCCCGATCGACTTCGATGGCCGTCAGACGCGCCACGCGGGGCGCCAGCCGGAGGGTGAGTGCCCCCGGCCCCGGGCCGATTTCGAGGAACCTGTCGTCGGCACACGGCGCGATCGCCTCCACGACCTTCTCGGCCCACTCGGGCGCAAGAAAATGCTGGCCCCACTTCCGCCGCGCTACGAATGCTCGACCGACTCGCCGCGCCAGAACTTCTCCTCGATCTCTTCGATCGCTTCCTCGCTCATCCCGAAATAATGGCCGAACTCGTGGATGACGGTTTCCGCGATGCAATCGCGGATTTCATCCTCGTCGTCCTCGCAGGCGTCTTCGATCGGGCCCTGGTAGATCGAGATGCGGTCCGGGAGCGTGTTGCCGTGCCCCCAGCTCCGCTCGGGCAGCGGGGTGCCCTGGTACAGGCCGAACAACGAGTCGTCGGGGTCGATCTCCATCTCGTCGAGCACATCCTGCGGGGGCTCGTCCTCGACGACCACCGCGACGTTGCGCATCTCGTCGCGGAAGCGCTTCGGGATCTCCCGCAAGGCTTCTTCGACGAGCTCCTCGAATCGTTGCCGGGTCATTTCTTCGCACCGCTCGGGCGGGGCCGTCGCGCGTGCGCGACGACCTTGCGGAAGTAGAGACAATCGTCGCGGACGCCGCACTTGTCGCAGAGCGGCTTCGGCTTGCAGATCCTCCGGCCGTGCAGGATGAGCGTATCGGAGGCGACGATCCATTTCTCGCTCGGCAGCGCGGCGCCGAGCTGACGTTCGACCACTTCAGGATCGTCCGACTTTGCGATGCCGATGCGGTTCGCCACCCGAAGCACGTGCCGGTCGACCGGAAGCCCGGGCACGCCGAGCGCATGCCCGAGGACAACGTTGGCAGTCTTGCGGCCGACGCCGGGAAGTCCGGTCAGCGCGTCCATGTCGGCCGGGATTTCTCCCTCGTGGCGTTCGCAGACGGCGTTCGCCATGCCGACGAGCGACTTCGACTTGGCGCGGAAGAAGCCGGTGGACTGGATCTGCGGCTCGAGTTCCGCGGTCGTCGCCGCCGCGAGCGCGCGCACGTCCGGGTACCGTTTGAAGAGCGCGGGCGTGACCTGATTCACGCGCTCGTCCGTACATTGCGCCGACAGGATCGTGGCGACCAGCAGCTCGTACGGCGTCACGTAGTGCAGCTCGGTGTCGGCGTTGGGATGCTGCCGCTCGAGCTTCCTGAAGATCGCGCGCGTTTCTGCCGCGGACTTGGGCGGTTTCGGGACCTTCGGCACAGTCTGGGTATTTTAGGCTGTCGCAAACAGCGCCGCATCACCGGCGCCGGCGAGCAAGCCTGCGCACGATACTGCGACGCCGCGGACCAGGCGGTCGCCGACCGAGAGGCGCGCCAGCAGGTCGACTGCCGCCGCGAACAGCGCGTCGTCCAGCGCGGAGGGCTGCGGGAGCGACGTCGTGCGTGAATCGGCGCGGCCGTCCGCGTAGCGGAGACGCAGCGTGAGAGTGCGCGCGAAGACGCCTCGGGACCGAAGCTCCCGTCCGAGCCGGTCCACTTCGGCGCGGATCGCCGCGCGAATCGCCTCGGCGTCGGCCGATGGCGACGGCAGGTCGCGATCGTGGATGCGCGCCGGCGGGAGGGCGGTGCGGCGGATGCGGGTTGGATCGATCCCCGCGGCGCGACGGGCGAGCGCCAGCCCGGAGCGGCCGGCCAGGCGGATCAAGTGCGGCTCGGAGAGCTTTGCGATCTGACCGAGCCGGCGGATCCCGGCTGCGCGGAAACGCCGCGCGAGCGCGGGATCGAGGTCGGGCAGGACGTCGATTTTGAGCGGTGCCAGGAAACGCGCCTCGTATCCGTCGAGCACGTGGACGACGCCGCGCGGACGCGTCAACTGTGAGGCGATGCGCGCGACCAGCTTCGAGCGCGCGAGGCCGAGCGCCGCGTCGAACCCGAGCGCCCGGATGCCGTCGCGAATCCGCTCGACGGCGGCGACGGCGCGTGCTCCCGCGCCGGGCAGTCCGACGTAGATCTCGTCGATCGACTGCCATTCGACGTCCGCGCTTTCGCGCCGGACGACTTCGTCGATCTGCAGCGATGCGGAGAAGTAGGCGTCGAACGCGCCGTCGAGGAAGATTCCGTCGGCGCATCTGATCGACGCCTCCGCGAGCGGCATCCCGACGCGGACGCCACAGCGGCGCGCCTCGCGCGACGCCGCCGCGACCATGCCGCGGCCGTCCGGACGGCCGCCGATGATGACCGGGCGATCGATCAGCTCCGGCCGGCGGGCCCGCTCAACGGCGACAAAGAAGGCATCCAGGTCTACGTGAAGCATTCAATGGACCGGGCCTTTTCCTTCCCAGGTGGCGCCCGTCGATTCGGAGAACACCCGCATGTGCTCCTGCAGCGCGGCGATCAGATTCGGGACGACCTGGAGCGGCAGCACGATCTTCGCGCGCACCGGCGCCTTGACGAGGTGCTCGGATTCGGCGGCCTCGATATCGCGCTGCGAGAGCGGCTGCACCTCGCAGAACGACAGGGTGAAATCGAACGGCGTATGCGAAATGGCGCAGAAATTCGCATACGTCCTCGGCGAGTCCCCGCCATCGTCGGGAATGATGGTGAAGTTGATCTGCTTGCGGTCAGTCATACGCCCAGTATTACCGAACTTCGTGCAGGGGGCGGCTCAGTACCGGCGCATGACTCCGATGACGACTCCCTGGATCTGCACCTGATCGGGCTGCACGACGATCGGCTGCATGGCTGGATTGGCCGGTTGCAGGCGGATGTGGCCGTGCTCGCGATAGAGCTTCTTCAACGTGACATCGGATCCGTTCAGAAGCGCAATGACCATCTCGCCGTTTTCCGCCGTGCGGCGGTCCTCGACGATCACATAATCGCCGTCGCGGATCTGCTCGTCGATCATGGAATCGCCCTTGACTCGCAGCACGTAGGTGTCTCGCTTGCCGACGAGATCCTCGGGCACGGCGATGGTCTCGGTGCCGACGACCGCCTCGATCGGCGCGCCGGCGGCCACGTATCCGAGCAGCGGCAGTTCCAGCGCGCGGCCCCCGGTGCGGGACGGGACGAGCTCCACCGAGCGGCTGCGATTCCACGCGCGTTTGATGAACCCTTTTTCCTGCAGGTTGGTCAGGTGTTTGTGGACGGTCGCGAGCGACGAGAGCCCGAAGCGGCGCCCGATCTCCTCGAGACTCGGGGCATACCCGTGCTGCTGGATGAAATCATTGAGGTAGTCCAGAATCTCCCGCTGACGCTTCGTCAATGGCAGCATGCGCCGCCACTATACGCAAAGGAAAAGCGAAAGTCAACGGGCAGTTCCGTTTAACTTTCGCTTTCGCGCCGGGTCTAACAGAATGACGCGATGGTTACGCGCACCTGGCAATGGACGCAGACTGCCGAGCCCGGCTATAAGGTGACGGTCACAAATCCAACCGACGCCGAGCTCGTGGAATCGTGTCTCGCGGGTCGACGCGAGGCCTTCGATCTCATCGTCGAGCGCCATCGCCGTCACGTGTACCAGCTCTGCTATCGCTTCGTCGGCAATCACGAAGACGCCAGCGATCTCGCGCAGGACGTGTTCGTTCGCGCCTTCCGCGCCCTGAAGAACTTCAAGGGGCGGGCGTCGATCGGCACATGGCTGTACCGGATTGCCGTGAACGTCTCCTTGAACCGCGTCACTGCGAAGACGCCGCGGCCCGAATCGCTCGATGTGCTGCTGCTCGCCAGCGACGAGCGCGTCGCATCGGAGGCCGAGAGCCCGGCGGAGGCGCTGCTCCGCGGCGAGCGCGCCAGGCGCGTACGAAACGCGATCGCCCGTCTTCCGAAAAAGCAGCGGACGACGCTGGTATTGCGCGTGTATCACGAGCTGCCGCACGAGGAGATCGCGGGTATCCTCGGCAGCTCGGTCGGCGCCGTGAAAGCAAACTTTTTTCATGCGCTGAACAATCTGAGGAAGTTGCTGCGGGAAGACTTATGAAGCATCTTGCGCCGGAGGAATTCGTCGACGCCGCCGAGGGCAGGCTGCCGGTGGCTCGTGCCGGGCATCTCGAGACGTGCGAAGCGTGCCGCGAACAAGTCGAGACGATCGCTGGCATGCTGCGTGACGTGAGCGCCGCCGATCTGCCCGAGCCGTCGCCGCTCTTCTGGGATCATTTTTCGTCGCGCGTTCACGCCGCCGTTGCTCACGAAGAGATCCGGGCCCGCCGGACATGGGGATGGACGGGTGCGCGGATTCTCGCGCCGCTGGCCGTCATGGCGCTCGTGGTCGCCGTTGTAGCAGGATCGCTGCTGCCGCGGCTCGTCAGAACGCCGGCCGCGCCCGTACCGGCCGCGACGACGGCCGATGTGCCGTCGCTCGACACGGAGATCGGCGTGGATCCCGACAACGTCGAAGTGTGGGCGGTGCTGACGGCGGCGGCGGCGGATATGGGGATCGACGAGGCGCACGCGGCAGGCCTTGGCGTCCGCCCGACGACTGTCGATCGCGCCGTGCAGCGGCTCAGCAAGGACGAGCTGGCGGAGCTGGGCCGGTTGCTGCAGTCGGAATTGAAGCGATCCGGCGATTAGCCGGAAAAGGGGCCGCCGTGAATCCATCCCGCATCGTGACCGTCGGCGTCTTGCTTGTCGGACTGGCTGCACAGCCGGCGGTCGCCCGGGCTCAGCAGCCCCCTGCGCCGGCGCCCCTGCCGCAGGCGCGAGGAGGGGAGGACGCACCCGCGCTGAATGCCGCTCAGATTCAGCGGTGGTTCGAGGCGTTCACGGTCCTTCAGGCGCAGGAAGCGCTGCAGCTCTCGGAGGGGCAGTACGGCCGCTTCGTGACCCGCCTCAAGGCGCTCCAGGAAACGCGCCGCAATCACATGCAGACGCACACGAAGATCCTCGCGGACCTTCGCCGTCTGACGAATCCACAGACCGGGAACAACGACGAAGGATCGATCACTGAACGGCTGAAGGCCCTCCGCGAGGAAGACGACCGCGCCGCGGCCGATCTCCGCAAGGCGTACGAGGGCGTCGATGACACGCTCGACGTCCGCCAGCAGGCGCGCTTCCGTCTCTTCGAAGAGCACATGGAGCAGCAGAAGCTCGAGCTCCTCATGCGCGCCCGCCAGAACGCCCGTGCCGCCACGCGCGGACGCAAGGAAAAATAGATTTGGAAATTGGGAAATTGGGAATTGCCGATCGCGAAATCTGGTAATTTGTTGATTGAGGCCAATTTCCAAATTTCCCAAATTTCCAAATTTTGAAGCCTCCTCTCTTCGCCCGACTTCCGCTCCTGATCCTGCTCGGCGTGGTCCCGCACGCCGCGACCGGCGATGTGTCCAAGATCGAGGCCGCGCGCTTCCAGACCAAGCTCGCGCAGATCGAGCAGAATGCGGCGGCGCCGGGGAAGAAAGGTCTGCGCACGATCCAGGTGACCGACGACGAAGTCAATTCGTACCTGAAATACCTAGCGGGAAGCCAGGTGCCGGTCGGGATCGCCGATCCGATTCTGCACGCCGCCGGCGGCGGCCGCATGACCGGACGTGCCGTCGTCGATCTCGACGCGGTGCGGACGCAGAAAAAGCGCGCATGGACCGATCCGCTCGCCTATCTCACGGGGCGGCTGCCGGTCACGGCCGCGGGAACGTTGACGACGCAGAACGGCGTCGGCCGATTTCACCTCGAGTCGGCGGAGATTTCGGGCGTCACCATCCCGAAGTCGCTGCTGCAGGAGCTTCTGAGCTACTACTCGAAGACGCCCGAACGTCCCGAAGGGATCAATATGGACGATCCGTTCCAACTGCCCTCGGCGATTCGGGAAATCAGGGTCGCCGTCGGCAGCGCCGCCGTCGTCCAGTAGACGAGCCATGCCGGACGTCGAGGGCCGCGGCGTCCCGGCTGCCGCGTTCGACCGTGACATGGATCCGCTCCAGGCATCGCTGCAGTACCTGAAGGGCGTTGGGCCGCGGCGCGCGGCCGATCTCAGGCACGTGGGACTGTCGACGATCGAGGACCTGCTCTATCGGTTTCCCACCAGATACGAGGATCGAAGCCGCTTCCAGACGATCGCATCGCTCAAGCCGAACGTGCCCGCTTCGGTCAGCGGGGAAATTCTGAGCTGCGGGATCCGCCCGACGCGACGGCCGCGCTTCAAGATCTTCGAGATGCTGGTGCGCGATGCGACCGGCAGCCTCCGCGCGATCTGGTTCAACCAGCCGTTCCTCAAGGACGTGTTCCATCCGCATCAGCGCGTCATTCTGTACGGAAAGCTCGAGCTGAATTCGTACGGCCTGCAGATGCAGAGCCCGCAATACGAGATTCTCGGTGACGACGAAGCCGATGGCGAAGGAGCGGACGACTCGTCGACCTCGCCACTTCACGTCGGCCGCATCGTTCCGATCTATGAGAAGACCGGCCAGCTCACGACGAAGCTGCAGCGCGCCCTCGTGCACCAGGCGCTGCAGACCCTGCCACCGGAATTACCCGATCCGCTGCCGGCCGCCGTGCGGCGCCGCCAGCAGCTCATCGATCGCCGCGACGCGCTCGAGCAGGTGCATTTCCCCGGCCCTGACGCGGCCCTAGCGGATCTCAACGCCTTCCGCTCGCCGGCGCATCGGCGGCTCATTTTCGAGGAGTTCTTCCTGTTTCAACTCGGGATCGTCCTTCGCCGGCGCCGCGCCGATGCCGAGCGGAAAGGCCGCGCCGTTGTCGTGACCGACGCGACGCGCGAAGCGGTCCGCCGCGTGCTGCCGTTCAAGTTGACCGGCGATCAGAAGACGGTCATCCGCGAGATCGTCGCCGACATGCAGCGGCCGCAGCCGATGAACCGGCTGCTGCAGGGGGACGTCGGATCGGGCAAGACGATCGTCGCTCTCATGGCCGCGCTGGTAGCGATGGAGAACGGACTGCAGGTCGCCTTCATGGCGCCGACCGAGATCCTGGCGGAGCAGCACTACTTCAACATCCGGCGTCTGCTCGAGCAGTCGCGCTTTCGGATCGCGCTCCTCACCGGCGCGACGCCGGCGCGCAAACGCCGGGAGAGTCTCGCGGAGCTGGCCGCGGGATCGATTCACATGGTGATCGGCACGCACGCGCTCGTCCAGGAGGACGTCGCGTTCCACGAGCTCGGCCTCGCGGTGATCGACGAGCAGCACCGCTTCGGGGTCCTCCAGCGGGCGACGCTCCGCGCGAAGGGGCTGCACCCCGACGTCCTCGTCATGACGGCCACGCCGATTCCGCGCACGCTGGCTCTGACAACGTATGGCGATCTCGACGTGTCGATCATTCGGGAGCTGCCGCCCGGCCGGCACCCGATCGCGACGACGGCCCGGCCCGAATCGCGGCGCGACGAAGTGCACGCCTTCGTCAGGCGCGAGATCGAGCAGGGGCGGCAGGCCTACATCATCTATCCCCTCGTCGAGGAGTCGGCAAAGGTGGACCTGCGGGCCGCCACCGAGATGGCCGACCATCTCTCGCAGGACGTCTTTCCCGACCTCCGGGTTGCGCTGCTGCACGGGCGTCTGAAGCAGGACGCGAAGGATCGCGTGATGAACGCCTTCGTCCGCGGCGAATACGACGTCCTCGTGTCGACCACGGTCGTCGAAGTGGGCGTCGACGTTCCGAACGCGTCGGTAATGGTCGTCGAGCACGCGGAACGCTTCGGCCTGTCGCAGTTGCACCAGTTGCGCGGCCGCGTCGGCCGCGGCGCGCACAAGTCGTACTGCATTCTTCTTTACCAGTCGCCTCTCTCGGAGCAGGGGCGCGAGCGCCTCAAGGCGCTGACCGACACTGCCGACGGATTCGAGATTGCGGAGCGCGACCTCGAGCTGCGCGGCCCCGGCGACTTCTTCGGCACGCGGCAGTCGGGCGTGCCGACGCTGCGCGTCGGGGATCTGCTGCGCGATCGCGCGCTGATGGAAGACGCGCGGCGGGAAGCCGTCGCCGCCCTCGACGATCCCCGGCAGGCCGAGGCGCTGACGGCGCTGGTCAGCACCACCTGGGAACAAAGGTTCGGCCTGGTCGGTATCGGGTGACGAGACGCTTTGCAGGAGATCAGGAGATCAGGAGAACCGCCTTGAAAGACATGTACGTCTCCTGCACTCCTGATCCTCCTGCAAGACGCGATAACTGCGCCGAGGGTGCTGGTCGCCACCAGCTGGGGACACGGAGCCTGGGCGGTATCGAGCAAGGAAACGTTTTGCAGGAGCACAGGAGTTCAGGAGAACGACCTTGACAGACATCTACAGCTCCTGCACTCCTGATCCTCCTGCAAGACGCGAGGACTGCGCCGAGGGTGCTGCTCGCCACCAGCTGGGGACACGGGGCCTGGGCGGTATCGAGCAAGGAAACGTTTTGCAGGAGCACAGGAGTTCAGGACAACGAACCTTGAAAGACATGTATGTCTCCTGAGCTCCTGATCCTCCTGCAAGAAGGACATGAATGCGAATCGTCGCCGGCGAATTCCGCGGCCGTCAGCTCGAGTCGCCCACCTGGGAGGGCCTGCGGCCGACGTCCGATCGGCTGCGCGAGACGCTGTTCAACATCCTCAGCGCGTCGGTGAGGGGCGCGCGCGTGCTGGACGCCTATGCCGGGACCGGCGCCGTCGGGATCGAAGCCTTGAGCCGCGGGGCATCGCACGTTACCTTCGTCGAGCAGGATCCGCGAGCGGTGAAGTTGATCGAACGCAATCTCGATCGCGTCGGGCTCGGGCGGCGACGCCCGCCCGAGGCGGGCCAAGCCGGGCATGCTATTATCCGCGCAGGATTCGCGGACGCGGCGAAACGGTTGACCGGCGCGGAGTTCGAGCTGCTGATCCTCGACCCGCCGTATGCGGAAGGGGCGGCGGGGGAGGCGCTCGCTGCCGCGGTCCCGCTCGTCGGGCCCGGCGCGCAGCTCGTCGTCGAGCACGCCGCGCGCCACATCCCGCCGGCCGGCCACTCGGGGCTGCACCTGCGGCGTACGGTCACGGCCGGGGACAGCGCGCTTTCGTTTTATGGCTTCTGACATCATCGCGATCTACCCGGGGTCCTTCGATCCGCTGACCAACGGTCACGTGGACATCATCCAGCGCGGATCGGGACTGTTCGACCGCATCGTCGTCGCGATGCTGGTCAACATCGAGAAGGCGCCGCTCTTTACGGTGGCCGAGCGCGTCGAGATCGCGCGCGAGGTGTTCGGCAAGTATCCCAATGTCGAAGTGGACACGTTCGACGGGCTTCTGGTGGAGTACGCTCGACGGAGAAAGGCGAGCGTGATCGTGCGTGGCCTGCGCGCGATCTCCGATTTCGAGTACGAGATGCAGATGGCGCTGATGAACCGCCACCTCAATCCCGAGGTGGAAACCGTCTTCATGATGCCGGCCGAGCCGTACACCTACGTCAGCTCACGGCTCGTGAAGGAGGTCGTCGCGCTTGGCGGGTCCGTCACGAATCTCGTGCCGGCCGTGGTCGAAGCCCGGCTGCGCGAGAAGAAGCACGCCCGCGAAACCCTGAAGGCCTGATCACATGAGTCTCGCCGCACGCACCGCCCGCATTTCCGTGTCGCCGACGATGAAGGTGGCGGCGGATGCGATGAAATTGAAGGCGCAGGGCGTCGACGTCGTCGACTTCGGGGCGGGGGAGCCCGATTTCCCGACGCCGCCGCACGTGTCGGCCGCCGCGCACCGCGCGATCGACGCGAACTTCACGAAGTACACGGCGAACTCCGGCACCGACGATCTGAAGCGCGCGATTGTCGAGCGGCACCGCGCCGACAACGGCGTGGAATACTCGACGTCGGAGGTCATCGTGACCGCCGGCGGCAAGCAGGCGCTCTTCAACAGCGTGCTCGCGCTGTTCGGCGCGGGCGACGAAGTGATTACGCACATGCCCGGCTGGCCGACGCTCGTCGAGCAGATCAAGCTCGCGGACGCCACGCCCGTCATCGTCCGGACGCACGCCGAGAACGGATTCCGGCTCACCGCCGACCTGCTGCTCGGCGCCGTGACGAGCCGCACGCGCGGCATGATTATCAATTCGCCGAGCAACCCGACCGGCGCGCTGATGTCCGAAGAGGAGATGGCGGACATCGCGAAGGAAGCGGCGAAGCGCGGCATCTGGGTACTGCTGGATCTGTGCTACGACCGGCTGGTCTACGATCCCGTCCCGCACAACATCATCGGCGTGCTGTCGCGGCACAATCGGGATCGCGCCGTGCTCTGCGGCTCGGCGTCGAAGGCTTATGCCATGACGGGCTGGCGCTGCGGCTGGGCCGTTGCGCCCGCCGCGCTGGTCAACGCGTGCAATGCCATCCAGAGCCACTCGACCTCCAACGTCTGCTCGATTTCGCAGCGCGCGGCGGAGGCCGCGTTGCGCGGACCGCAGGACTGCGTCACGCAGATGCTCGACGAGTACCGCCGCCGCCGCGATCGCTTGTACGATTGGCTGTCGGCGGACTCGCGCATCCGGATGCGGAAGCCGGAGGGCGCCTTCTACATGTTCCCCGACGTGTCCGAGTTCCTGTCTCCGGACGGCATCCGCACGTCGGCCGACCTGGCGACGGCGCTCCTCAGCGACGCCCGGGTTGCGCTCACGCCCGGCGAGGCGTTCGACGCCCCGGGCTTTCTCCGGATCTCGTACGCCACCTCGATGAAGGAGCTCGAGCGCGGGTCGCAGCGGATTCTGGAGTTCCTCGCGACCCGATCCTCGGTTCGTGCCGCTTCCCTCTGATTTCCTCGATGCGCTGCGATCGATTGTCGGCGCGGACCACGTCCGTACCGACGAGGCCACCCGCGAGGCCTACGGCGCCGACGCGCTGAAGCGCGGACACCCGGCCGACGCCGTCGTCTCGCCCGATGGCGCGGATCAGGTGTCGGCGGTCGTGCGCCTGTGCGGCACGCGCCGCGTGCCCGTCGTCCCACGCGGCGGCGGGACCGGCTATACCGGCGGCGCCGTGCCGACGCACGGCGGTGTGGTCCTGTCACTCGAACGCATGAACCGGATCCTCGAGATCGACGAAAAGAACCTGGTGGTAGTTGTTGAACCCAACGTCATCACCGGCACGATCCAGGAGGCGGTCGAACGCGTCGGGCTGTTCTATCCGCCCGACCCGGCGTCGCTCAAGACGTCGGTGATCGGCGGCAACGTCGCGGAGTGCGCCGGAGGCCCCCGCGCGTTCAAGTACGGGACGACCAAGCAGTACGTCCTCGGCCTGCAGGCGGTCCTCCCCAACGGCGACATCGTGGAGACGGGCGGCAAGGTCGTGAAGAACGTCGTCGGCTACGACCTGACGCATCTGCTCGTCGGCTCTGAGGGAACGCTCGCGATCATCACCCGCATCACGCTCCGCCTCGTGCCAAAGCCGCCGGTGCAGTCGACGCTTCGCGCGACGTTCACTACGATCGAGGGCGCGGTGCAGGCCGTCAGCAACGTCATCGGCAACCGCGTCGTCCCGGCCGCCGTGGAGCTGATTGACGGCGATTGCCTCGAGGCGGTTGCGGCGTACCTCGGCGTCCGGTCGCTTGCGCCGCCGGGAACCGGCGCGCTGCTGCTGCTGGAAGTCGACGGCCTCGCGGAGGCCGTCACCGAAGAGGCCGCGCGGTGCGAGCGCGCCTGCCTCGAGGCGGGAGCGACCGAAATCCTTCGCGCGCGGGACGAAGCCGAGCGTCAGGAGCTCTGGCGAGTGCGGCGCGAACTGTCGCCGTCGCTCAAGATGATCACGCCGATCAAATTCAATCACGACGTCGTGGTGCCGAAGGGCCGGATCCCGGAGCTGTTCGCGCTCGTGACCCGGTTGAAGCGCGAGTACGGCCTGCGGATTCCGTGCTTCGGACACGCCGGCGACGGTAACATCCACGTCAACATCATGGTGACGCCGGACGACGAGGACGAAGCGCGCCGGGCGCACGAGGCCGAGCGCGTGCTCTTCGAGGGAGTCGTCGCTCTCGAGGGGTCGATCAGCGGCGAGCATGGGATCGGCTTCGCGAAGGCGAAGTACATGCCGATCGAGCTGTCGGCGGAAACGATCGCGCTGATGAAGCGGGTGAAGGCGGCGTTCGATCCTGATGGAATTCTCAATCCAGGGAAGATCTTCCCGGAGTAATTACGCTACAGACCAGCTGGATCGCTCGGTGCGGCAACGTCGGGCATACTGGTGCAGGAGACCGATATGCGAACCTTGACGATCGCCCTCGCCGTTGCCGCGACCGCGCTGAACACGGCGTCCGCCCAGAAACCAGCCGCCGCGCAGCCATCTGCCGCGCCCCAGCATCAGCACGACGCCGACCAGCCGATCAAAGGCAGCGGCAAGATGCCGGATGGCTGGAAAGTCCGGTTCGACGACACGGCGGCCAAACCCGAACAGGTGATCGTGGACGAGAAGGACTCGACCCTGGCGTTCACGACCGGACCCGCGGGGATTTACTACAAGCCCGGAATGAAGGCCGAGAAGGACTATGAATTGACCGCGTCCTTCTCCCAGCTCAAGCCGTCGGCCCACGCCGAGGCCTACGGGCTGTTCATCGCCGGCCAGGATCTCGACAAGGACACGCAGCGCTACACGTATTTCCTGATCCGCCAGGACGGCAAGTTCCTCATCAAGTCACGCAACGGCGCCGAGACGAAGGCGATCGTGGACTGGACGGACGCGCCGGCGATGCGGGAGCCGAAAGGCGTGAAGACGAGCAACACGCTGCAGATTCGCGCCGCCGAAGACACCGTCAGGTTTTTCGTGAACGACAAGCCGGTCCACAAGCTCACGCGCGCGCAGGCCGGCGGTGACGGCATCGCGGGCGTCCGCGTGAATCACAACCTGAATGTGCAGGTTGGCAAGCTGACGCTGAAGAAGCTCGAGTAGCGTCGCCTTGGGCCTTGGGCCTTAGGCGTTGGGAATTGGGCGTTGCCGGGCGTCAATACCGCCCGGGCGAGTCACCGATCCCGATAATCGAGCAGGCCTGAACGGTCCTCAACCCCAGCGCGCGGGCGCGCGCCACGACCGCGTCCTCGTCCGCGCCAGGATTCAGCCAGACTTCCGACACGCCTTTCTTCGCGAGATCGTCCATGATCCGCAGGCCGACGTCGCCGGGCACGTAGACCGTCGCCATGTCGATCGGTCCTGGCACGTCCAGGACGGACGCGTACGTCTTGTGTCCTTCAATCTCCGCTTCGTGCGGATTGATCGGGAGCACCGTGTAGCCCTGCTTCGCGAAGGCGCGCAGCGCCTTGTTGCCGTACTTGCCGCGATTGGACGAGGCGCCGATGATCGCGACCGTTTTCATGCCGTTTACAGTTTACCGTTTACGGTTTACGGTAAAGAAGATCAATGTCCACGCTCGCCGACGTGCTGGAGGCCCGAACCGCTGAGGCGGCGCCCGAGCTGATCGAGCCGATCTCGAACGGCCGGATTCGCTGCTACGCGTGCGGCCACCAATGTCCGATCCCCGAGGGCGCGACTGGCGTGTGCAAAGTACGGTTCGTCCGCGGCGGACGCCTGCACGTGCCCTGGGGATACGTGGGCGGCGTCCAGTGCGATCCGATTGAGAAGAAGCCGTTCTTTCACGCGCATCCCGGCGCGCTGGCCTACAGCTTCGGCATGCTCGGCTGCGATCTGCACTGTTCCTACTGCCAGAACTGGGTGACGTCGCAGGCCCTCCGCGATCCGAGCGCCGTCTCGCCGCCGGTCGACGCGACGCCCCACGCGTTGGTGGCCGACGCCAGGCGGCTCGGCGCCCGCGTTCTCGTCTCGACGTACAACGAGCCGCTCATCACCGCCGAGTGGGCCGTGGCCATCTTCCGCGAGGCGCGCGCGGCCGGTCTCATGACCGGTTTCGTCTCGAACGGTAATGGCACCGAACGCGTCCTCGATTACATCCGGCCGTGGATCGACCTGTACAAAGTCGATCTCAAGAGCTTCGACGACCGGCACTATCGGCAGCTCGGCGGCCGGATCGAGCCGATTCTCGCGACCATCCGCCGGCTTCACGAGATGGGCGTCTGGCTGGAGATCGTGACGCTGCTGATTCCCGGCTTCAACGACGCGCCGTCGGAGCTCGAGCGGCTGACCGCGTTCGTGGCATCGGTGTCGCCGCACATTCCCTGGCACGTCACCGCGTTCCACAAGGACTATCGGATGAGCGATCCCGACAACACGACGCCGGACATGCTGATGAACGCCGCGGAGATTGCGCGGCGCGCCGGCCTGCGCTACGTCTACGCGGGCAACATTCCCGGACGCGTCGGCGATCTCGAGAACACGCGCTGCCACCACTGTTCCGCGCTGCTGATCGAGCGCTACGGCTATCTCGTGCGGCAGTACAGGATCGCGGCGGATGGTACATGCCCCGACTGCGGCACCGCGATCCCCGGACGTTGGAGTCGGACGTTCGCCGGGCAGATTACGGCCAGCCCGTTCCTGCCCGGAACCCGGCGGCTGCGCACGATCTGATGGAGGCTGGAGGTTGGGAACGGGAGGTTGGGGACGGGAGGATGGGTCCCTCGGGAGTTGGCAATTGACAGGATCCGGCGCCCCTTCCTATACTTCGAGCACCCCCCACATCAACGACTTCAACGTCAGCTATCCCAATGCCCAATCAGAGACGCAAGGCGCCTGGCTCGCCGCAGCCGCAGCGCGAAGACCCCGTCGCCGCGGAGGCGGCCGCCGCGCCGCAGGCCGAACAGACCAGCGCGCCTGTCAGCCGCGCCGAGGCTCCCCCCGCCGGCGGGCGAAGCGAAGGCGGCCGGCTGAACATCACCACGCTGAAGGACAAGAGCATCCACGAGCTGACGCAGATTGCAAAGGACCTCAACGTCGCCGGCGCGACGGGCATGCGAAAGCAGGATTTGATCTTTCAGATCCTCAAGGCGCAGACGGAGAAGAGCGGATTCATCTTTTCGGAAGGCGTGCTGGAAGTGCTGCCCGATGGATTCGGGTTTCTTCGCGCGCCTGACTACAACTATCTGCCCGGTCCCGACGATATCTACGTCTCCCCGTCGCAGATCCGCAAGTTCGATCTCCAGACCGGCGACACGGTGTCCGGCCAGATCCGTCCGCCAAAGGAAGGGGAGCGCTACTTCGCGCTGATCAAGGTCGAAGCGGTCAACTTCGAAGGGCCCGACCAGGCGCGCGACAAGCTGTTCTTCGAGAATCTGACGCCGCTCTATCCGCAGCAGCGATTCACCCTGGAGACGGCGAGCGACAATCTCTCGAGCCGCGTGATGGATCTGATGACGCCGATCGGCCGCGGGCAGCGCGGCCTGATCGTTGCGCCGCCGCGCACGGGCAAGACGATGCTCCTCCAGAGCATCGCGCAGTCGGTGGCGAAGAACCATCCGGAGGTGTACCTGATCGTGCTGCTCATCGACGAGCGGCCCGAGGAGGTCACCGACATGCAGCGCTCGGTGAACGGCGAAGTCATCTCGTCGACGTTCGACGAGCCGGCGCAGCGGCACGTGCAGGTCGCCGAGATGGTGATCGAGAAGGCGAAGCGCCTGGTCGAGCACAAGAAGGACGTCCTGATCCTGCTCGACTCCATCACGCGTCTCGCGCGCGCCTACAACTCCGTGATTCCGCCATCCGGGAAGGTCCTGTCGGGCGGCCTCGACTCCAACGCCCTGCAGAAGCCGAAGCGCTTCTTCGGCGCCGCCCGCAACATCGAAGAAGGGGGATCGCTGACGATCATCGCGACCGCCCTCGTCGACACGGGCTCCCGCATGGACGACGTGATCTTCGAGGAGTTCAAGGGCACGGGCAACATGGAGATCCATCTCGACCGGAAGCTCTCCGACAAGCGCGTCTTCCCGGCGATCGACCTGCAGAAGAGCGGCACGCGGAAGGAGGAGCTGCTGATGGCGCGCGAGGATCTGAATCGCGTCTGGGTGCTCCGCAAGGTGCTCTCGCCGCTCTCGGCAACCGAGGGCATGGAGCTGCTGCTCGACAAGATGGGCAAGGCCAAATCGAACGCCGACTTCCTCAATTCGATGCAGCGCGGCTAGCGGCGAATTGGCGATTGGCGGTTGGCGAGTGAAGATTTGGATTGTCGAGTGATGATTGGCGATCGACGGAGTGCCGATTTGCCGAAGTGGGTGCCCGCGCCCGTGCCGACGCGCATCACTTGGATAGAATCTCCCCGTAGTACCGCTCGTACATCGGCACGACGCGATCGGCGCAGAAGCGTTCGCGAACGGCGCGGACGGCGGCATCGGCGATCCGCCTTCTCAGCCCGGCATCCGTCAGCACGGACAGCGCGCTCCGCGCCATCGCCTCGACGTCGTCCTGGGAGTGCAGGAATCCGGTGACGCCGTGCTCGATCACCTCGGGCAGGCCGCCGACGCTCGAGGCGACGACCGGGACCCCGCAGGCCATCGCCTCGAGCGCCGCGAGCCCGAAGCTTTCCTGCTCGCTCGGGAGGAGAAACACGTCCGCGATCGACAGCAGCGGCATGATGGCCTCCTGCGCGCCGACCGCCTCCATCTGCGCGGAGACGCCGAGCTCGCCGCCGAGCCTGTGCGCGGTGGTCAGCTCCGGACCATCGCCCACCAGCAGCAGCCGCGCGGGCATCCGGCGAACGATCCGCTCGAACACCAGCATGACGCGATCGATCCGTTTGACGGGCCGGAAGTTCGACATGTGAACGACCAGCTTCGTCCCGGCGTCCGGCGCGAACCGTTGCCGCAGCTCCGGATCGAACTGGCGCCGGTATGTCGCGCAATCCAGGAAATTCGGAATGACGGCGATCTCGCGCGACACGCCGAGCTCGACGCGGGTGGCCGTCCGCAGACTGTCGGAGACCGCCGTCACGCCGTCCGACTCCTGAATCGAATACGCGACGATCTCCTTGAACGACGGATCGTTGCCAACGAGCGTGATGTCTGTGCCGTGCAGCGTCGTCACGACGCGGGGCGGATCTTCGCCGGTGGACGCGAGCACCTGCTGGGCGAGCCGCGCCGCCGTCGCGTGCGGAACGGCATAGTGCGCGTGGATGATGTCGAGCGAGAAGCGACGGGCGACCTGCACGATCCGGTTCGCCAGCGACAGGACGTACTGCGGCTCGTGGAACAGGGGATAGCTGGGCGTCTGCACCTGATGGAACGTCAGCCCTGGATAGAAGTGCCCGAGGCGGAAGGGCGTGTCGGCGCTGATCACGTGGACATGGTGCCCGCGCGCCGCGAGTGTCTTCGCCAGCTCGGTGGCGACGATGCCGCTCCCTCCGATCGATGCATAGCAGACGATGCCGACGTTCACAGCAGATGGGGCAGCACGACGGGATCGCGCAGCACGAACCCCTCCGCGAACGCGGCGCCGGCGACGGCGCCGAACTGCGCGTCGCGGCTTTCGATCAGTTGGTGAAAGCGCGGCGTCGTCAACCGGGTCGCGGCGGCGTCCGCGCCTGCGGGCTGGAATTGCGACGCGTGGCACGCGAGCGCGCGGCGTTTGGCGTCGTAGTACTCCGACACGTCGATGACGAACGACGGCGTGGAGGAATCGTTGATGAAGTAGTAGCAGACGCGGCCAGGCTTCCAGGCGTGGCCGCCGGCGTCGAACCGTCTGAGGCCGCTGTTGAACACCGCCTCCGTGAGGACATGGCTCGCGGCCACGTGATCGGGATGCCGGTCTGACCAGTAGGGGATCGCGAC
The DNA here is from genome assembly GCA_035495955.1 of Vicinamibacterales bacterium. Lineage (GTDB taxonomy): Bacteria > Acidobacteriota > Vicinamibacteria > Vicinamibacterales > 2-12-FULL-66-21 > JAICSD01. The sequence continues at coordinate 58,649 of DATJFE010000087.1, forward strand.
GGCGCGCGGCCGCGCGTTGCGAATGAGTTCCGCCGCCGCGCGGATGTGCTCCGGGTTGGCCGCGATCGCCCGATCCGGCCATCGCAGGTTGACGCGCCAGCGCGCGCCGAGCACGGCGCGGGCGGCCTCCGCTTCCCGCAGCCGGTCGTCCACCGTGCCGTTGCTCCCCATCTCGCCCGCGGTGAGATCGCACAGGCCGACCGCAAAGCCGAGCGCGGCCTGCTTCGCGACGGTTGCGCCGACGCCGATCTCGATGTCGTCGGGGTGGGGGCCGAACACGAGCAGGTCTACTGGTTCCATGTGATTCGGTCGAACGGGACGTTGCCGATCGCGTAGTGCTGCCAGTCCTTGTAGTCGAAGTGCCACCACTCGTTGGGATTCACGGTGAAGCCTTCCGCCTCCATGATGCGTCGCAACAAGGCGCGGCGCCACCGCTGGACATCCGTGCCGCCGGGGTAGAACGCATAAGCGCGCGGCGTGCTCTCGTCGTACGTGCTCGGCATCTCGACAGCCAGTCCGGTTTTCAGATCATAGAGCGTGAGGTCGACGGCGGCGCCGCGATTGTGGCGAGAGCCCGTCGCCGGATTCGCCACGAGCCACCTCTTGTCGGGCGGCGTGGCGTCCCAGAACGTCTTTGTCACGTACCAGGGGCGATAGCCGTCGTGGATCAGGAGTCCGTAGCCGTACGATTTCAATTTCCGGTGAACGCGCACGACGGCCTCGGCCGCCGGCCGCTGCAGGAAGGCGCGCGCTTCCGCGTAGAACACCGATCCGAGAAAGTTGTTCGTCGTCGCATAGCGGATGTCGAGCTTGATTGCAGGATCCAGTTTGACGAGCTCGACGAGGTCGGGCTGGCGGAATTCGCCGGGTTCCTTCGGAGGCTCGGCCGCCAGCGCGGCTTTCAGCAGGTCGGCGACGGGACCGACCGGTTGTACCCGAAGCTGGCCCGATCCTTCAGCGGGGCCGACCTCTCTCCGGTCGTACACGTCGTCGCCGACCGTCGCGCGGATCGCATGCCCGTGCGGATCCCGGCTGAAGACGATCGACTGATTCGCGTGTGCGCCGCTTGCCGCGAGCCGGAACGCGCCGCGTGAGGTCTCATCGAGACGGATGGCTTCGCCGCGGCCGAACAACGCGAACAGGCGCCCACTCCGCTCGAGGACGTACAACGGTTCGGCTTCCTCGCCGTATTCGCCGATGAGGCCGAGCCAGCGCTGGGGCGGGTCCTTCGGCCGTGTGGCGTCAGGCTGCTCGGGCTCGCGCGGCCACGGCGCGACCTGCGGCGGCGCGGCGGTCTGCGCGAGGGTGAAGAGCAGCGCCGCGAGAACGGTCCTGATCATGGTGGAACGAATCTAGAATAACCAGACGCCGCGCGCCATGAACGCAGCCGCGAACACGATGGCCACCACGAGCGCTATCTCCGCCGAGTTGATTCGCCGATAGGCCTCGATCGAGAATCGCGGCAACGGCGCGCCGCGCCGGCGAGCGGATCGCACGCGCATGAATGTCACCATCGGTCCCACCTCGAGGACGAACACCGCCGCGAACAAGGCGAGCTTGAGCCAGAAGAAGCCGTTGTGCCAGTAGAAGGCGGGTTGCTTCCCGCCGAAGAACACGCGTCCAAGGCCTGATGCAATCCACAAGGCGGCGGCGACGCCCCACGCAGTGTCCGCGGCCAGCAGTTGCTTCCAGCCTTCGCCGTCAAGGGGGCCGGCCAGGGCGCGTCCGCGGCTGAACACAGCTCCGAGCCCCAAGGCGAGCGTCAGGATGTGGACCCCGGAGAGCAGGGCGCTGATGACGACCACAGGCGAAGTGTACGCGGCTGCGCCGCGCAGTCGCAAGGAAGAAGCCGTCCGATCGCGTGAGGCACGGAACGTACCTCGAATCGTTGTAGGCTAGAGGGACGGAAGTCGGAGGTACCTGATGCGCCGCTGGATGGGTCCCGCACTGACGGCTTTGCTGATCGCCGCGACGACGGCAGGCGCCCTGGCGCAGCGGCGATGGTTCGGCGGGCCCGTCGACGTGCAGATCGACAAGGCGCCTCCCTACGATGGGCAGTTCGTCTTCGCCCGGCTGAAGTTCACGACCGGGCCGGGCGGCTACTACTTCCGCGGGCTTCCCGCCTGGGCGCACGGCTACCTCAGCACGATGCAGGGACGGCGGTCGGAGACGAACCTCACGAAGATCCTCAACAGCGTCACGAACATGAAACCGCACCTCGACGGCACGCGCGTCGTCGACGTCAGCGATCCGGAGCTGTTCCAGTATCCAATCGTCTACGCAACGGAGCCCGGATTCATGGATCTCTCCGACAAGGACGTCCTCGCGCTGCGGGAGTACATCCAGAAGGGCGGATTCATCATCTTCGACGACTTCCGCGGGCCGTACGACTGGGAGAACTTCAGCGCGTCGATGCGGCGCGTGCTTCCCAACCAGACGCTGCAGGAGCTGCCGCTCACGCATCCGATCTTTCATTCGTTCTTCGAGATCGGGACGCTCGAATTTCACCAGGCGTACGATCGCGGCGTGCCGGGTTTCTTCGGAATGTTCGAGAAGAACGATCCGTCCAAGCCGCTGCAGATGATCGTCAACTTCAACAACGACGTCTCCGAGTACTGGGAGTATTCCGACACGGGTTTCGCGCCGATCGATCTCTCGAACGAGGCGTACAAGCTGGGCGTGAACTACATCATCTACGCGATGACGCATTGATAGAGACAACAAAAGACGGAAGGCGGAAGGCGAAAGGCGGAAGTCGGGAAGTGCGCAGTTCCGATCGGCAATTAGGCTAGCTGCCGCAGGAGCCCGGAAGCGCCTGAACGGTGCTGACGTCGAGGACGACGACGTTCTCGGCTGGATCGGGCATCGAGCTGGCGGCGCCGCCGTTGGTCCCGCCGCCGATCCGGATGCGCCCTCCCTTGAACTTCATGCCCGGCTCCATGAGGGACGACTTCTTGATCAGTCCCGTCACTTCGATGCGTCCGCCGTCGTTCTCCTTGATCACACTCATCACGTCTTTCTTGCCATTCAATCGGAACGTGTGACTGACGATGTTGACGCCGCTGGTAGTGTCGGTCTGGCGCACGTCGGAGGCGCGCAGCGCGCGGCCCTTCAGACAGCCGGTGACGGAGACCAGCACCGAGTCCTTCGGCACTTTGGGCTTCTCTTCCTGTTGTCCCGCGGCCCGGCTCGGGATGGCAAGCGGCACGGCGGCAAGCAGACAGACCAGCGCGATCCTGGGGAACATGGATCCTCCAACCCTTCGAGGGCAACATCGAAAGGCAACGGCAGGCAATCTCACGATAGCACGGCGGGGGACCCCGGCGTGACGGTGCCGTAAGCGGCCGACGATTTCGTAAGCCGGGTTCCGGAGTCTCCGCGCGATTTCGCGGAAATACCGCGGCACCGGCCTTGCTCCGGCCGGGGGCCACATGCGGATATTCGTACTGCTGTTCCTGCTCGCGGCCGCGCCGCCGCAGGCCGTGCAGCAGGATCCTTCCCGGGCCGGCTGGGAGGCCATCCAGCGCGGCGACGGCGCAAAGGCGGCGGCCGCGTTCCGGGCCGTGCTCGCGGCAAATCCGCAGGACGCGCGCGCGCTGACAGGCGCGGCCCTCGCGGCGCACCTGCTGGGGCGCGACGACGAGGCCGTCTCGTCGCTCAAGCGCGCGCTGCAGGTCGACGCGGAAAACGTCTATGCGTCGTACATCCTCGGGCAAATCGCCTACAGCCAGGGCGACATCGACCTGGCGATCAAATCCTACGAACGCGTCGTGAAGCTCGCGCCCGGCAGCCCCGCCGTCTATCAGCAGCTTCAGGCGTGGAAGAAGGAAGCCGCGCTGCACGAGACGTTCACTGCGCGGCCGACGGCGCGATTCACGGTGATGTTCGAAGGACCGGAGCAGCAGGCGATTGCGGCGCGGGTGTCGGGCACGCTCGAGGCGGCGTACGCGCGGGTGGGGAAGGCCCTGAACGCGTATCCCGCGGAGACGGTCACCGCGATCCTCTATACGCGCCAACAGTTCCGCGACATCACGAAGTCGCCGTCATGGGCGGCGGCGGCGTACGACGGGCGCATCAGGATCCCCGTGCTCGGCGCGCTCAAGGATCCCGCCGAGCTCGATCGCGTGGTCACGCACGAATTCGTGCACGCCGTGATCCACCAGACCTACCCGCGCATTCCAGGCTGGCTGAACGAAGGACTGGCGGTCTACCTCGAACCGGTCGATCACGCGTGGCTGACATCGCGGCTGCGCGGGGCGGAGACGATGATCCCGCTGGCCAGGCTGGATGAAGCGTTCCATACGCAGGACGGAGCCGAAGCGCTCGTCGCGTACGCCGAGAGTTACGTGGGAACGCGCGTCCTGTCCGAGCGCCTCGGCGCGAACTTTCCCGTGTTCCTCCAATACGTCAGCAACGGGACGGCCGTCGATCAGGCGCTGATGCTGTTCAATATCAGTCCGTCGGACATCGAGCGCGAGTGGACGCGCCGCGCCACGCGCTGATCTACTTCAGCCTCCAGCGCTGCACGCCAGCCGAGACGGCCGGCTGCATCACCAGCTCGAGCCTCATCGCCGTCGCCGTCACCGGCTTGAAGTGAACGGTGTTGTAGGTGTCTTTCTCCACGCCGAACGCGTCGGCGCTTTCGACGGGTTTCCACGCCCCGGTCGAGTCCTTGTAGAGCAGTTTCCAGGACTTCGGCACGCGAACGCCGCCGCGGCCCGTGTCGTCGAACCAGTAGACCGCGGCCTCGGAGACCGTCGACGGCTTCGCGAACGCCATCTCGATCCATTCGCTTTCGCTGCAGCGGCGCTGCGACGCCTCGTTCCCGGCGGTGGTCGTCGGCAGCGACGATCCCGCCGCGCAGCCGTTGCGCGGCCACCAGTCGAAATACGTTCGCCCGTCGTTCGACGCGCGCGGCTCGTCGTCCGACACGATGTTGTCGATGAACTTCGTGCTGGCCGAGTGCGAGAGCCTGGCGGTGTTGGCGAGCGTCGGCGCGGGTGTCGGCTTCGCCGCGGCGTCGGCTTTCGCGATCCAGACTTCCATCTGGCCGCGCCCGCGGTTCGCCCACGTCGCATACGGAATCGCCATGAACGGCTGTTCGACCTTCTGCACCGCGCCCTTCTCGTCGTACGACAAGCCGACCGCGCGGCCCTTGATCACTGCCACCCCGTTGAGCAGGTCGGGGCGGAACTCCGGGGTGAGCGCATTCGTGTCCGGCAGAACGATGTTGCGCACCTTGCCGTTCGGGTTGTCGGGCCATTCGGCGGCATAGACGAGGGGGCCGCGCTGGAGCGCGACGCGGCCGTGATCGGCGTCCACCTTGTCGTTCGCCACGATGCGGCGCACCGGCATCGGCAGATCGAGCTCCACGACGTCTCCCGGCGTCCACTCGCGATCGATCGTGACGTAGCCCTCCTCGACGGTCGGCGGAACGGCCGTGCCGTTCACCCGGATCGTCACGGGCTCGGCGTTCGCGTCGAGGAAGCGATAGAGATCCCCGGGCACCGGCTCGTTCCGGGCCCACCCGGGGATGCGCACCTTGAGAGGGAACGATCGCGCGCGGTCGGGGGTGACGGTGATGCGCACGTCGCCGTCCCAGGGGTACCGCGTGTCCTGCACGAGCGTGACGCTCTTGCCGGGAGCGGTCTCCACGGTGGCCTTGCCGCCCGCGAAGAGATTGACGTACAGCGTGTCGCCCCGGTGCGCGTACACGTAGCCCGGCACCGACGGCAGGAAGCGGGTGATGTTGCCGGGGCAGCACGCGACGCCGAACCACGGCTGGCGATGATGCTGGCCGTTCGATTCGAGCGGGTTGGGATAGAAGAAGAGCGTCCCGTCGAGCGACACGCCGGAAATCAGGCCGTTGTAGAGCGTGCGCTCCATCACGTCGATGTACTTCGCGTCCGCG
>DATJFE010000088.1:0-82718 GCA_035495955.1 Vicinamibacterales bacterium
GAGTCTCGGGGCCATCAGCGTTCCCACTCAGGCCAATCACGCGTACGGCGGGTCGGGCACGTATACGGCCACGGCCACCGCCACGGATGCCGGCGGCGACGCCGGGTCGCTCTCGACCACCGTCATCGTCGGCTCGCTCCAAGTGACGCTCAGCGCCTCATCGTCGAGCCCGCTGGTCAATACTCCGGTCACGTTCACCGCGGGTGGTCTGGGGAATGCGGTGATCGATCACTTCGTGTGGTCGCTCGACGATGGGACGGGACCGTTCAGGACGGCGGGCCCGCAGTTCACGCATTCCTTCACCAGCAGAGGCGCGAAGACCGTGCGTGTGGACGTCTTCGACGTGAACGGCCGCCAGATCGGTACGGCCACGACCTCGGTCGACGTGCAATAGGCGCCGCGGACTCCGCCGCGGAGCACGCGGTTCTCGAGCCGCGGATCACGCGGAGCACGCGGTTCTCGAGCCGCGGATCACGCGGAGCACGCGGTTCTCGGGCCGCGGATCACGCGGAATACGCGGATCAACGGGCCTCCGCCGTCTTCCGCCTTTCGCGTGGACGCCGCGAATACACGAACGACCCGGACCATCAGGTCAGCACGCGCGAAGGCGCGGCGATGCGCTGGAGTATCTGCCGGCGTCCGGTATCCGACGCGTTTCTGGCAAACACGAAGTACGCGCGTCTCGCGGGCGAGCGCTTGGTCATGTAGCCGTCGTACTTGCCGTGGAGCGCGCGCTCGATCTCGACGTCTCGCGTGAAGCCGGCGGCATCGAACTGCCGCACCCACCACGCCGCGTCCGCCCAGGTGAGATGGCCGTGGATCGGATAGCCCGCCTCGTCCGCGTGCAGGCTCGAGAACGGGCGCCCGGCGGCCGCGTCCTGCGCCCATCCATCCACGTAGAACGGAAAGACCGTGCCGAACACGGGATCCTCGCCGAACGCCGGAATGTTGCAGAACAGGAATGCCTCGTCGCGCGCGAGGCCGGCGATGCGCGCGAGGTAGGCGGCAAGCCTGTTCGGATTGAGGTGCTCGAAGATATCCAGCCCGAACACGAGATCGTAGGAACGCTCCAGCGGGAGCGAGAGCAGGTCTCCCTGATGAATGCGGGCCCGCACGCGATCGGATGCCCTGGCGATCGCCATCGCGCTGATTTCGACGCCTTCCGCGGAGACGTCCAGATCCGCCAGACAGTCGAGCACGGCGCCGGCCGCGCATCCAATCTCCAGCGCCGCCTGCGGCGCGAACGCCGCGATCATCTCGGCGATCAGGCGTTTGTCGAAGTCGATGTCGAGCACCCAGACGCCGGGCTCCTCGTAGTAGCGATTGGCAATGATGGACGACTCGAGCCAGTCGAAATCCGCAGCCGATGCCGCGTCGAACACCAGGATCGACTGGCCGTTGACGCGATCCAGTGTCCTCCTGTAGCGCTCGGGACGCTGTGCGACCAGGCCGGGGAGCGCCGACCGCCCGGCGGGAGCGAGCGAGCGCCTGAATTCCTCGGACCGCGTGATGTCGAGCAGCAGCGCGGTTCTGCTGACGCCCTGCCGCAGCACGCCCTGGTAGAATTCCAGGCCGTCCCTGTCGGCTTCCCTGCCCAGGATGTCGCGGAACGCGTTGTCGATGAATTCAGTGTCGCTGAGAAGGATGGGCTCGAGACGCGCCTTCAGCCGCTTCAACAGGCTCACGGTCAGAAATCGGAGTAGCTCGTTCCATCCAGCGCGGTGCCTTGCGCGCCGCTCTTCACGTCGTACACGCCGGGCTCGGCGCTCGGGTTGTTCGGATCGGGCTCCGCGGGGACGGTGACCCAGGTATCCGAGGACTTCGTGATCGGATCTTCCGGCAGCCTGCGCATGTAGCCCTCGCTGACCAGGGCGTCGAGCGTGCCCGGATACTTCCCCTTGTCTGCGTAGTACTGGTCGATCGCGTCGCGCATGCGGAACAGATCCGTGTGCAGGACGCTCTCGCGCGCCGAGATCACGGAGTTGCGGTATCCGACGATGCCCATCGCGGCGAGGATCGAGATCAGCGAGATCACGATGAGCAACTCCACGAGAGTAAATCCGGAGTTGCCGGTCAATGCTTTCGGCACTCGGCATTCAGCATTCGGCATTGACATCTACCAGTCCTTGTATTTCGTGCCGTCGAGTCCCTTGCCTTCGGACTTGCTGTACACGTCGTAAACGCTGCTGCCGCCCCACGACGTCGAGTCGGGCCGATCGGTGTAGGACCTGAGGCCCCACTCGGTCGAATGCGTCATCGGGTCGATCGGAATCCGGCGGAGGAACTTCAGCTTCACGCCGGTGGCGTCGTTGGCCTTGGTGACGCCGTTGACGAGCGTTTCGAGGTCCGGCGGGTAGTTCTCGGTGCCGGCCTTGATGTCGAACGGCGCGATGGCTCCCACGTCCGCCGCGTCCTTGTACTTGTCGATCGCCGTCCGCATCTCGCGCAGCGCCCGGTGCAGCTCCGCTTCCCGCGTCCGCTGGATGCTCACCTTCGCCAGCGGCATGACGGCCGAGGCCAGGATCAGCAGGATAGTGCAGACCACGAGGAGCTCGACGAAGGTAAAGCCGCTGTCGCTGGCCGCTTCCTTCGTCATTCGGCATTCAGCATTCAGCATGGGTCTCACCGCACCGTTACCGTGACCGGCGAGAACGCGAGCGGCACGGGCGCGCCGGTGGGGCCGGCGGCGACGCCGCTCACGCTGATCGCGCTCGCGCCCGGCGCGACGGCGTCGAATACCAGCGCGGCGATCAGGCCGGTTCCGGAGGCGCCGAGCTGATCGGCGACCCGCGCGATCGCGATGTCGACGCGGCCGGTCTGGTTGTCCGTCTTGGGCGTGAAGGTCGCGCTCACGCCGCCCTGCCGCATGAACATGCCGTCCTGGACGCCTCGAACGCGCAGGATGGCCGGGTTATAGGTAACGGTCAGCGTCAGCACCGAGATGCGCGACGCGTTGTTGATCGACAGCGGCACGGGATAGGGCCCGCCGGCGACACGCAGCTCGGTTCCCGGCGTCGTGATGATGATCTGCGTCGGCGTCGACGGCGATCCCGGAACCGCGGGCGGTGTCGCGGGCGACGGCACCACGTCGCGCGGCGGATTCGCCGGAGGGGTTTCGGGCGGTGTCGTCGGCGGTGTCGTCGGCGGTTGGCCCGCGGCCGGCACGGCGGCTGGTGGCGCTGTCGGCAATGCCGGCAGCGGCCCGGGAACGGGCGAGGTTCCCGGGGGGGCCGTGGGCGTTGTCGGCGTCGGCTGCACGCCGCCGGGGCTGCCGATCGGCGGAGCGGGGACGCCTCCGGTCGACATGTTCGGCGGCTGCGGAATTCCGCTCGGCGGCGTCACAGGCGGCTGAGCCGTCGGCACGGGCGCCGCTTCGGGCTGCGGCGCGATCAACGGCGGCGGACCGCTCAGGCCGACGTTGGTCTGCGTCCCGATGTAAATCGATCCCACGTCGGCGCTCGTCAGCTCGTGATCGCGGACGACGTGCGGCGTGATGAGCATCACGATGTCGGTGTCGCTGTCGCTGATGTCGTTCGAGGTGAACAACTTTCGAATGCCGGGCACGCGCCCCAGACCCGGTATTCCGCTTCGAGCCGTCGAGTTGTCCTGTTTGATCAACCCCGCGAGCAGATTCGGTTCCCCTTCGCGCAGTCGCAGGAAGGTGTGCGCCTTCCGAGACGTGAACGACAAGGCAGACTGGCCGCCGACGTCGACCGGCGAACCGATCGCGTTGTTCTCGACGTTGAGATCCAGCAGGACTTCCCCCTCGTAGGTCACGCGCGGCGTGATCGCCAGATTGACGCCGACGTCCTTGTAGTTGTACGAACTCTGCGGGATCGTCGCGAAGCCGCCCGCAGCCGCCGAGCCGAATACCGTCGCAAGGACGGGAACCTGCGCACCCAGGTTCAGCGTGAGCGCCTGCCCTTCCTGGCCGCGAAGCTGCGGTTTCGCCAGCGTCTTGGTGTGCGAATCATTCTCCAGGAAGTTCACCACCGCCGTCGGCACGCCCAGATAAAAGTCCGCGGTATTCACGCCCTGGCTGATCGTGTTGAGGTTGAACGGCGGCGGCGCGCTGATCGCCGTCGTATTCGGCGGCGCGAGCTCCGGGGAGAAGAGCAGGTTGAGCGTGTAGCTGCTCAAATTGATGCCGTAATGCTTGACGCGATTCCGATTGACCTCCAGGATCTCGATGTCGAGCAGCACTTCGGCGCGCGGCTTGTCGTTCGCCTTGATGATCCGATCGATCACGTCGACCACCGACGCCGTGCCGCGGACGGTGATCGTGTTGGCGGTCTTGTTCGCCTGGACCATCGGCGGTATCGGCATCTGCGGAATCCGCATGATGGTGTTGAGGGTCTGCGCCAGCTCGGTGGCGTCCGAGTGGTTCACGAAGAACACCCGCACGACCAGGTCGTCGTACTGCGCGTGCTTCGCTGGCTGATCGGGGATGACGACGATGGTGCGCTGGCCGGTGACCTTGTAATAGTAGCCGTTCGCGGACAGGACCTGCTGCAGGGCCTCCTCGAGCGTCACGCCGTCGAGGTTCACGGTGTAGCCCTTGTCCTGAAAGCCCTGGTCATACGTGATGTTGATGCCGGATGCGGTCCCGATGAAGTTCAGGATGTCCTTCAGCGACGAGTTGTTGAAGTTCAGCCGCAGCGGCTCGCGCGATCCCGGGTTCAGCAGCGGCGGCGCGTTGAAATTACGCGCCTGGCTTCGGAGCTGATCGATCTTCGGCTTGGGCTGCGTCGCCTCGATGCGCTCGCGCACCTTCCGTTCGAGCTCGCCGATCTTGGCCTGCGCGATGCGATCGGTCCCGATCATCTCCAGCGATTTGCGGTACTCGATCAAGGCCGCGTCGAGCTGATCTTTCTGCTCGAGATCCCGCGCCCGTTCGATGTGCATGCGCGCGGCCTCTTCCTGCGCGCGCCGCAGGTTGATCTTGTACTCCGCGTTGTCGGGGTTGGCTTGGACCGCTTTTGTGAAGTAGGTCACCGCCGTGTCCCAGTCGTTGGACCGCAGCGCATCCTGGCCGCGGCGGAACGCGCGCGATGCCGCGCATCCGGCCATGACGAACACCAGCGAGAGCAACAGGAGCGTTCGCGCCGTATTCAGCATTCGCCCTTCGGCAGAATTCAACATTTCGCCTACTGTCCTCTCAACGGGATGATCTGGCGTCCACGGCCATCCGGGTATTCCATCACGACTGACTCCACGCCGATCTGCACGATCTTGTACTGCCCGAGCACGAGATCCCCTTCTTTCCCGAAGAGCGGAGCGCCATGCCCGTCCGAGAAGATCGCCCACTTCCTGCCCCCCTTTTCCAGCGTCCCCATGAACTTGAGCGGGATCGGCGGAATCGGCGGCGGCGGCGGCGGTTGCGGCGGCTGATACCCGGGATCGCCCGGCTTCAGCGCCGGCGGCAACGGTCGCGGCGTCGGAGGCGGCGGCGGCTTCACATAGAACCGGAACGGATTCCGTGCCGCGTCCGCGGGCTCCGGCGGCGGCTGCTTCAACGCATCGAGCCGCACGGCGAGCGCGTTCGACGGCGTCTGCCCCGCTGCCGTGCGCTGATCCCTTGCCTGATTAGACGGCGCCGCCGTCGGGCTGGCTGTCGGCCACATCGAATAAACGAGCAGCGCCACCGCGGCCGCACCGAGGAGCACGAGAAGGATCGGACGCGGACGCTGCGCCGTGGAGCCGACCGGCGCCGGCGATTCACTCGTGGACATCGCCCGACCGGAAATAAGTCGCTATGTCGAGATTCATCGACAGCCCGCGCCCCGGCTGCTCGCTGCCCGACGTGAGCCCGATGTTCTCGAGGACGATGAATTCCGGCGCGGTCTCGAGCGAGTAAATGAAGCGGCGCACGTCGCGATAGTCGCCCGTCAGCGTGTAGGTGGTCGAGAGCTTCGACAGCGTACTTCCCTTTTCGTGCGCGACGCTGTTCGTGCCGTGTTCGAGCTTGACGTTCGCCTGCTTGGCAAGCTGCGCGAGCCGCGTATACGTCAGACGGCGCGCGATGCTCTGATCGGCCGGCAGCACGTCCTTGTAGAATTTCTGCAGAGCGGCATCCGCCTGCTGCTTGCCGGTCACGGTGGCTTTCGCTGATTGATAGTCGAGCCGCGCCCGGTTCAACTCCTCGTGCTCCGCTTGCGCCTGCGTCTGGGCGGCGACCACCTGCCGCCCGAGCGGGAACACGACGACCGCATACAGCGCGACATTCGCCGCGATGGCCAGCGCGAGCGGAACGATGATGCGGCGCTTCTCCGACAGGGCGCGCTGCAGCGTGCTCATCGCCTGCCTCCCGGAGCGGCGGCCGGCGAAGCGATCGGCGCCACTCGCGGCGACACGGCCGACACCGGACGCGTCGGCGTCTCGCGCGGCGAGTACGCCGCCCGCATCTGAATCCGGTTCAGCCCGTCGTCTGTCACGGTGACCGCGCTCCACTGGATGTTGCGGAAGGCCCCGGTCTTCTCGAGCCGATCCCAGAAGGCGTCGATGTCGTCGCTGCGGCGTCCCTGCACGTCGAGGTTCACCTGGGTGACCCCTTCCTTGAAATCCGGCCGCACCGACGTGAGCATCACATCCTCGGGAAGCGTCGCTTCCAGAAGATTGAACAACTGCGTCCATGAAAACGTGCGCTGCTCGATCAGTTGATTGGCTTCTCGCGCGGCGCCGGCGATCAAGGCAAGCTGCTTTTGATCGATGCCACTCCGGATCTGCGCGGCATCCCGGGCGCGGCGTACCGCTTCGTTCTTGTCGCGCGCGATCGCCGCATTCAGCTCGGTCTTGTACCGCGAGAGCTTCACCACGCGGCTGATCTCCCATGCCGTCACCGCGAGCACCAGGATGGCCAAAACGACCGCCACGGCGTGCACCGCGCGCTCGTTGTAGAACGGCCGCGTGGAGAGGTTGGTGCGAAGCACTAGGCCACGCGCTCCCGAAGCACGACGCCGAGGGCCGGCGCGAGCGCGTCCAGCAGATCCGGCCCCGCGGCAATGCGGTCGCGCATCGAAGCGGTCCCCCTGAAGTCCAGCGGCTCGACGCGGACGCCCATGCGCTCCTCGAGGGTCCGCCGCAGACGATCCCCGGCATCGGTGCCGCGCGCCGACGCCCCGGAGAGCACCACGCGCGCGAACGTCGCGCCGCTCAGCCGATCCTCGTGATACATCGCCGTCTGATGCACGAGATCCGCGAGGTCCGCATCCGGCTCGAGCTGTCTGGTGCGAAAGAAGATCAATTGCTTGTCGCGGACGATGGCGAGCGTCGCGTAATCGGGCGCGACGTGAACGATGAGCGCATCGCCTCTCTCGCTGCCCGAGGCGAGCGCGGCGTTGATGAGATTCAGCGACGCGAGATCGACGATCCCGGCCTCGGCGCCCGCCTCGACGCACGCGCGCATATAGCTCTCGACGATGTCGCGCCGGCCGAGCGTCACGACGTACTCACGGCCGCCCCCTGGCATCGGCGCCCCGGGGATCCACGAGACCTGCGCGTCCTCCGGCTTGAAGGGGGCGGCCTTCCTGACCTGCCAGCGGATCAGCTGATCGAGATCGGAGGCGCCCGGCACCTTCTCGAAACGCAGCAGCGACACTTTCGCCGCCGTATCTGGAATGACGAGCCCGACGCGGCGCGGCCGCGCGCCCAGCTTATCGAAGGCGGATCGCACCGCCGCGGCGAGGGCCCGCGCGTCGTGCACGTTCGTGGCATTGAGCGCCGGCGTGACCAGGCCCGCTGGCAGGCGCTCGGTCCCGTGCGCGCCGACGATCCAGCCGGCTCCCTGGCGCGCGATCGACACGGCCGTCACGCGATCGGAGGCAATCTCGACTCCGACGGCAGGCGGCGGACTGATCAGGAAACGCGGCAGCGGACTCATTCGACGAACGTCACCTTGTTGACCTCGCGCAGCGTCGTGACGCCGGCCAGCACGCGCTCGACCGCGGACTCGCGCAGCGAGCGCATGCCTTCTTCCCGCGCGGCCTTCTTCACTTCGGAGTTCGGCCGCCGCGCGAGGATGATTTCACGAATGTTATCGGTCAGATCGAGCAGTTCGCATATGGCGGTCCGCCCTTTGTAGCCCGTGCCGCCGCACTCGATGCACCCGGGCCCCTCGAAGAACAGTCCGCTGTCGGCCAGGTTGGGATCCATCGCCGATTCGATGAGCTGCGCGCGCGTGATCTTCGCCGGCCGCTTGCAATGGACGCAGATGTTGCGCACGAGGCGCTGCGCCAGCACGCAGTTGAGCGCCGACACGAACTGGTACGGCTCGACGCCCATGTTCAGGAATCGCCCGAGGACGTCCACCACGTTGTTGGCGTGGACCGTCGTGAACACCAGGTGCCCGGTCAGCGCCGAGTTGATCGCGATCTGCGCCGTCTCGTTGTCGCGGATCTCGCCGACCATGATCTTGTCCGGATCGTGGCGGAGGATCGATCGCAGCCCACGGGCGAAGGTCAGGCCCTTCTTCTCGTTGATCGGAATTTGCGTGATGCCGCGGAGCTGGTATTCGACGGGATCCTCGATCGTGATGATCTTGTCCTCGATCGTCTTGATCTCGGACAGCGCGGCGTAGAGCGTGGTCGTCTTGCCGGAACCGGTGGGCCACGTGACGAGGACCATCCCGTACGGCTCGGCGATGTACTTGCGGAAGCGCCGCAGCTCGGTGTCGGGGAAGCCCAGGATGTCGAGGCGCAGCTCGTGGAACTGCTCGCTGATCGATTCCTTGTCGAGGATGCGGATGACGGCGTCTTCGCCGTGGACGCTCGGCATGATCGACACGCGGAAGTCGATCGTCTTGCCCGGCAGGCGGAGCTTGAAGCGGCCGTCCTGCGGGATGCGCTTCTCGGCGATGTCGAGCTCCGCCATGACCTTCACGCGCGAGATGATCGTGCTGTGGAAGCGTTTGTCGATCGGCCGCATGGCCGGCTGGAGCACGCCGTCGATGCGGTATTTCACATACACCGCGTCGTCCGCGGTTTCGATGTGGATGTCGCTCGCGCGCCGCTGGATGGCGGTGTAGATCGTCGTGTCGACCAGCCTGATGACCGGGCTCGCGTCCGTCGTCAGCTTCTCGACCGTCAACTGCTCGTCGCCCTGCTCGTCCTCGCGCAGGATCTGGAGCTGGAAGCTCTCGGTCGCTTCCTCGAGCACGCGCGTCGAGCTCTCGCTCTTCTTCAGGATGCCCTGGATCGCGGACGGCGCCGCCACCATGACCTTGATCGGCATGGCGAGCAGCACGCCGAGCTCGTCGATCATCGGCAGATCGGTCGGATCGCTGACCACGATCACCAGGGCGTTGCCCTCGCGGCGATACGGGACGAAGCCGTACCGGAGCATCAGCTCCGCCGGAATCGTCCGGAAGAGATCGTGATCGATGTTGAAGTGCGCGAGATCCAGGAACGGCAGCCGATACCGCTCCGCCAGCCGGCGCGCCTGCGCGATCTCCGCAGCCTGTTCGGCCGCCGATTGCTCGCTGGCGCCGGCATCCACGTAGAGCTCCGCGTGATCGGCGGTTGCGGCGGGTACCTTTGCGTCCATGCGTCCTTATCTCTGCAGGGCTGACGACAGATTGAAGAGCGGCAGATACAGCGACAGCAACAGCCCGGCGATGACGAGACCCATCACCACCAGCAGGATCGGCTCGATCACGGTGACGAACCGTCCGAGATTGGTGTCGATCTCCTCGTCATAGAAATCCGCCAGGCTGTTCAGCATCTCCTGCAGCGCGCCGGTCGACTCGCCGACCTCCACCATCTTGATCGCGACGTCGGGAAACGCGCCGCTGTCCTGCATCGCCATCGCGAGCGCGCGCCCCTCGCGCACCTGCTGCGCCGCCGACGTCAGCTCTCCCGCCATGTGTTCGTTGCTCAGCGACCGCGACGTGACTTCGAGCGCGTTCACCAGCGGGATCCCTCCGCCCAGGAGCGTCGCCAGCGTGCGGGCGCCTTGCGAGGTCGAGAACTTCTGCGCGATCGGTCCGAGCGCGGGCACCTTGAGAATTTGACGATCGAGGCGCTTCTTCTGGCCGGGTTGTTTCAACCAGTACCACGCGGCGAGCGCCGCCGCGACGAGTCCCCCGGCGATCAGAAGGAAATACGTCGTCACGAAATCGGAGACGGCGACAATGACGCGCGTCGACAGCGGCAGCTCTTTGCCGAACTGGTTGTAGAACGACCCGAACTCGGGAACGACCTTCACCACGATAATCGTGACCACGATAAGCGAGAGCGCGAGCAGGATCGCCGGGTACACCAGCGCGGAGACGGTCTTGCGCCGCACGCTCGAGACGATCTTGACGTAGCTGACGTAGCGCCGCAGCACCTGCTCGAGGTTGCCGGATTTTTCGCCCGCCAGCAGCGACGCCGTGTACACGCCGGGAAACAGCGTGCCGTGCGCCTCGAACGCTTCCGAGAGCGCGCTCCCCGCGCGCACGCGGTCGAACACGTCGTCCAGCACGCTCTTGAAGATCGGGTTCGTGATCCGCCGGCGGAGGATGTCGAGCGACTGCACCAGCGGCATGCCCGCTTTCAGCAGCGTCGCCAGCTCCTGGTTGAACACGAGGAACTCGCGGCTCGGTACTTTGTGGCGCTTCGGGAGCGCAGGCAGGCGCAGCCCCGCCAGCGCGCGTCGGCCGCCCTGCTGAATCGCAAGGACCAGGAGACCTTTCTCTTCGAACTCACGCCGCAGCCGCGCCTCGTTGTCGGCGACGTAGATGCCTTCGATGATCTCCCCGCCCGGCGTCCCGAGCCTACACCTGTATTCCATCAGTGAGGTGGAACCCTCCCGCCAATTCTACACAACTAATTGGATTAGACGGGGTTGGAGGGATTTAAGCTTTGGGCTTTGGGCTTTGGGCCTTGGGAAAAGAGCGGAGCGACGGCCAGCTCGAGTCCAAGGCCCAAGGCCTAAAGCCCAAAGCCTATCTGAGGCCGGCGATGGAAAGGATCCGATCGACGTAGTTCTGCGTCTCGCGGTACGGCGGAATGCCGTTGAACCTCTCGACGGCGCCTTCGCCCGCGTTGTAGGCGGCCAGCGCGAGCTCGGTGCCCCACTTGTCGATCAGGCTTTTGAGCTTCTGCACGCCCGCCTCGACGTTTGCTTTCGGGTCGTACGCGTTGCGGACCTTGTATTCCTTCGCGACCGAGGGCATCAACTGCATGAGGCCCATCGCACCCTTTGAGGAGCGGGCGCGCGGCTTGTAGTTGGACTCGACCTGGATCAGCGCCTGGACCAGGATCGGATCGACGCCGTGGGCCTGTGCCGCGGCCATGATCATGTCGGTGTAGGGCGTGATCTTGAGCTGCGCGCCGCGGTCGGCCGCCGAGGGCTTCTGCGCGTCGGACGCCGCGGGCGGCGCCGGCTCCGGATGCGGAACTTCGTCGGGAACGATCTTGTCGATCAACGATTTGTCGCAGGTAACCTCGCCGCCCGAGCGAAGCGTTAAAACAACCGCTTCGCCATCGGCCTTGTGGTCCTTGACCGAGAGCGTCCGACCGGAGGTCAGGAACACGATCTCGGCGGAAGCGAAGGATGAGCTGCCTGCCACGAGCACACACGTAGCAAGGGCCACCCGAGCCGTTTTCAGCACCTTCATTGGGACGAAAGAGTCTACCATTTGGTTGGCGGAGTGTCCAGAAACACTACAGTCGAGGTTGGTCCCAACCTCCGGTACCCAACCTCCCGTACCCAACCCTCCAGCACCTGACCTGATCTCGGATCTTCTACTTCGGCTCGATATACACGTGGAAAACGCGGATTCCCAGGTCTCTGGGGTCCGCGCCACCGGGCTTGAATGTCTTATCGACGTCAAGCACCAGTTCCGCGACATCCGCGGTGCCGAGCTGCGCTGCCGTGAGCGGGAACGTCTTGAGCGCGGGGGCCTTCGAGTCCGCCGGGAACCATCCGACGACTCGATCGCCAATTTTGAGCGTCACCTGCTGCGGCGGATTGAACAGGTCGGTTCTCGCGTCGTACTGAAGATAGAGCGTGCAGTCCTTCTTCGGATTCCGGAACGAGAGTGTCGCGGTCTTCTTGGACCAGGTCCATTCGTTCTGCGGATTCTTGGCGTCCACTTCAGCGGGATGCCAGCCGTCCCGGTACCCTATATAGATGTTCTCGGACGAGGCGAGGATCTGGAACTTCGTCACGAGGTACTCGCGGCGCGAGACCTCGGGGGCGTTCAGCGCCAGCCGGCGGCCCGACGACAGGTCGTACAACCCGAGTCGCACCATCGCCTCGCCGATATACGGATAGTTCGGCACGAAAATCGTGCGCTTGTACTCGACCGTCTGTCCCGCTTTCCACTGCGTGGTGGGCACCGGCGGCTGGTGATCGTCGGTCCACATCTGTTCCCCTTCGGGATCCAGCACGTGCACGAACACCCAGTAGTCCTTGTCGAACGTGGCGTTGGGCGCGACGACGAACTTATACGTCAGCGTGACGGCGCTCCCGATCGCGATGCGGTCGCGGCTGAACGCCACGGAGGGCGTCGCGACAGCGGGCTCGCTTTCCTTCTTTCCCCCGCAGCCGGCAAGCGCAAGAGCGAGCAGGAGTGTCGATGTAGACCGGCGGATTGTTGTGCGCATCATGCAGGAATGAACGGCGGGCATCGTACCGCAGTTGTGGCAGGTACAGCAATATGTTAGCGTTTGCCGCAAGCGAGGGTGAGCGAAGGAGAACATGGAAGCTCTGGGGATGGTCGAAACGCGCGGACTCATCGGATCGATCGAAGCGGCCGACGCCATGGTGAAGGCCGCCAACGTCGTTCTCGTCGGCAAGGAGTACATCGGCGCCGGGTATGTGACCGTGCTGGTGCGCGGTGACGTCGGCGCCGTGAAAGCCGCCACCGACGCCGGAGCCGCCGCCGCGCGCCGCGTCGGCGAATTGATTTCGGTCCACGTCATCCCCCGCCCGCACAACGAAGTCGAGAAGATCATTCCCAAGGCGCCGAAGGAATCCAAGGGCGCGTAATGGCCCAGACGGATCGGGATCTCGCCTCCATCGCCGAGGCGCGATCGCTTGCGCGACGCGCGAAGGCCGCCGCTCCCGTCCTCGCGGAATTCTCGCAGGATCAGATCGATGCCCTCGTCGACGCCATGGCGGCCGCCGTCACGCCGCACGCCGAAGCCCTGGCGCGCCTCGCACACGAAGAAACCGGCTACGGCGTCGTCGCCGACAAGGTCCAGAAGAACCTTTTCGCCTCCGAGGAGGTCTACAGGTTCATCCGGCCGATGAAGACCGTCGGCGTGATCCGCCGCCTCGAGGATCGCAAGGTCGTCGAGATCGCGGATCCGTTCGGCGTCGTCTGCGCCATCGTGCCGACCACCAACCCAACGTCGACGGCGATCTACAAGATTCTGATCTCGATCAAGGCGCGATGCCCGATCGTCATCAGCCCGCACCCCTCTGCCATCCGCTGCATCGCCAGATCGGCCGAGATCATGAACGACGCCGCGCGCCGGGCGGGCGCGCCCGAGGGCGCCATCAACTGCATGACGACGGTGACGCTCGAAGGCACGCAGGAACTGATGAAATCGCGCGAAGTCGCCGTCATCCTCGCGACTGGCGGCATGGGACTGGTGCGCGCCGCGTACAGCGCAGGCAAGCCGGCGTACGGCGTCGGCCCCGGCAACGCGCCGGCGTTCATCGAACGCACGGCGGACGTGCCCAAGGCCGTGCGCGACGTCGTCACGGGCAAGACGTTCGACAACGGCGTGCTCTGCTCGTCGGAGAATTCCGTCGTCGTCGACGCGCCCATCGTCGAAGAGGTAAAGCGCGAGTTCGTGAAGAACGGGGCGTATTTCATGACCGCGGAAGAGTCCGACAAGGTCGCGAAAGCGCTTCTGAGCCCGCAGCGTCTCCCAAATCCCGCGCTCGTCGGGCGGCCCGCGAGCTTTATCGCGCAGCAATCGGGCATCAGCGTCCCCCCAGGCACGCGCGTCCTCATTGCCGAGCTGAACGGCGTCGGGCGCGATTACCCGCTGTCCATCGAAAAGCTGTGTCCGGTCCTCTCGTTTTACGTCGTCGCGGACTGGCGTGAGGGCTGCGAGCGGTGCAAGGAGATCCTGCGCTACGGCGGCATGGGCCACACGATGTCCATCCACTCGCGCGACGATCGCATCATTCTCGAGTTCGGCCTGAAGAAGCCGGCCTATCGAATCGTCGTGAACACGCCGACGACGCACGGGTCGATCGGCCTGACGACCGGTCTCGATCCGGCGATGACGCTCGGCTGCGGAGGCTGGGGAGGGAACATCACGTCGGACAACATCTCGCCGCGGCATCTGATCAACATCAAGCGCCTGGCGTACGAGGTGAAGCCGGCCGTCGTGCATCAGCCGGCGGCCGCCGCGGCGTCGGCAGGATCCGCGCTGCCGAGGCCGCCCGCAGCGCCGCTCCCGCCGGGAGGCATCGCCGCCGACGTCCTTGCGCGGAAGATCGACGAGTTCCTCACCTCGCGCGGCTACCGCCCGGCGGGGAGCCTTCCGCCTAAAGACGCAAGCCAAGAGACCGATGCACCTTCAGGGCAGGCCCCGTCGACGCCTCGGGACACTCCAGGTGTAGCAACCTCAGGTGAAATTCCTGCCGAGTTCGTATGCGAAGACGACGTGCGGCAGGCCGTCCGCCAGAATCGCAAAATTGTAATCGGCGAGAAGACAATCGTGACACCGGCAGCAAAAGATCTGGCTGAGCAGCATAGACTTTTCGTCCAGGCCCCTTGGCCTCGTTAGCGAATCCCGCGAGGCGGAAGACGGAAGACGGAAGACGGGAAGGGCCGGTTCTCTTCCGCCTTCCGCCTTCCGTCTTCCGTCTTATTGTTGGGCTGACTGGCTTTAGAGTTGACCGACCCTCCTCGGCTTGCTATCCTATGCGCCCCAGCTCAAAGACCGTCCCGGCCCCAGCGGGGCCTTAACACAGGTTTCGACCTCAACAGGGCAAGCGGCTTGCACGACCGCCGGGTCATGCATAAGCCGGCTGACCTCGAGGGAGCGCCCAGCATGCAGCGATGGACGTTAGGTGTGGGGCTTTGCGTAATGGTGGCGGCCTGCGGCGCCAACCCGAAACCGCAGGTCCCGACGCCGCCGCCGCCCGCACCGCCTGTCGCAGCCGCTCCGGCGCCCGCGCCCGCGCCGAAGGTCGCGGCGGATCCGGTCGCGGCCCTCATTTCGACCTCGCAGGCGTATTTCGCAGACGGCGAGCGCGAACTGAAGGCCGGACATCTCGATCAGGCACGCCATGAATTCGATCGCGCGGTCGAAGTGCTGCTCGCATCGCCGTACGGCGCGCGGGCCAACGCCCGTATGCGCGATCACTTCGATCGGCTGATCGATCGCATCAATGCCTACGAAGTCACGGCGCTCGCGCAGGGCGACGGCTTCGCCGAGAAAGCCTCCGAGGCGGCGCCGATCGACGATCTGCTGAAGAACGCGACGACCTTCCCTGCCCC
This sequence comes from Vicinamibacterales bacterium, assembly GCA_035495955.1. Classification (GTDB taxonomy): domain Bacteria; phylum Acidobacteriota; class Vicinamibacteria; order Vicinamibacterales; family 2-12-FULL-66-21; genus JAICSD01. The sequence continues at coordinate 15,449 of DATJFE010000088.1, forward strand.
GGCGGCCGACGAGGCGACAAAGGCGGCGGTCAAGGCCGACCTCGAGCAGAACGCGCACGACATTCCGATCCCCGATTCGCCGAAAGTGCTGTCCTACGTCGAGCTGTTCCAGGGACGGCTGCGCGACTACATCCAGGAAAGCCTGGGGCGCGGCGCGCACTACCTGCCGATGATCCAGAGCGTTTTCCGCGCCGAGGGATTGCCGCTCGACCTCGCATATATCCCGATCATCGAGAGCTCCTTCAAGACCAACGCCCTCTCGAAGGCGAGCGCCAAGGGTCCGTGGCAGTTCATGAAGCCGACGGCGAAGGAACACGGACTGCACACCGACTGGTTCATCGACGAGCGCTCCGATCCCGAGAAGGCCACGCTGGCCGCGGCCCAGTATCTGAAGACGCTCAGCCGGATGTTCGACGGAGACTGGAACCTGGTGCTCGCCGCGTACAACGGCGGACCCGGACGCGTGTCGCGCGCGATCAAGCGGGCCGGCGTCGACGACTTCTGGCGCCTCTCCGCGTCTTCGAAGTATCTGCCGCGCGAGACGCGTGAATACGTCCCCATGATTCTCGCGGCGATGATCATCGGCCGCAACCCCGCTCAGTACGGGTTCGAGCTGGTGACGGGAGAGCCGGTCGCTTACGAGAAGGTCGCCATGCCCCAGGCTGTCGACCTGCGCCGCGTCGCGGAATGGGCGGGCACGACCGTCGACGAGATCCAGGCGCTGAATCCGGAGCTGCGCCGCTGGACGACGCCGGTCAAGTATCCGAATTACGAGGTCAAGGTCCCGAAGGGCAGCGCCGATCGCCTGAATGCCAAGCTCGCCGAAGCCTCACCCGCCGACTTCGTCACGCTGAAGTGGTACTCGGCGAAAAAGGGGGAGACGCTGTCGACCGTGGCGCGGCGTTTCGGCGTCTCGCGCAGCGACGTCGCCGAGGCGAACAACCTGTCGACCAAGTCGCGCCTGCATACCGGCCAGTCGTTGATCATTCCCCGCGCGCCGGCGACGATCGTCGCCGCGCGGACGGAACGCGGCGCGCCGACCGCCGTGGCCTCGCGGGCGATCGTCGAGACGCCGGAGTCGCCGGCCGCCGTGCAGCCGCAGCGGCTGACGCAGATCACATATCACGTGAAGCGCGGCGACACCCTGTCGTCGATCGCCCAGCTCTTCGACACGACGGTTGCCAAGATCAAGACGTGGAACCGCCTGTCGAGCAACCGCATCACGCCGGGAGCGAAGCTGAAGATCATGTCGGCTTCACGAGGGCGGTCCGCGGCGAGCTCACCCGACACGCAGCAGCGCAATCCCTGACATGCGCGCGGCCGCGGCTGCCGCACTTATTGCAATCTCTGGACGCGGCGCCGGCACCCGGCGCCGTTTTTCTTTGGAAATCGCGTCACCCTGCTCTGCGCGCCGGCTTGCACCGGCGGACCGCCATGCTGGCCTGCGTGCGCTCGGCGGCGGTCTTCGGGATCGACGCCTCGACCGTGAACATCGAGGTCGACGTGTCGTACGGGCTGCCGGCGTTCACGATGGTCGGCCTTCCCGACGCGAGCGTGCGCGAAAGCCGCGACCGGATCCGGAGCGCGATACGCAATTCCGGCTTCGAATTTCCCGTCCATCGCGTGACCGTCAATCTGGCGCCGGCCGACGTGCGCAAGGCGGGATCGTCATTCGACCTGCCGATCGCGCTCGGCGTGCTTGCGGCGTCCGGCGTCATCTCACGGCGTGATGTAAACGACGTGTTGATTCTGGGCGAGCTCTCCCTCGACGGCGGAATCCAGGCTGCGCGGGGTGTGCTGCCGATCGCCGCCGACGCCCGGCGGCGGCGGTTTCGGGGCCTGCTCCTTCCGGCCGCGAACAGCCGCGAGGCCGCGGTCGTCGATGGCCTCGACTTCTATCCCGTGCGCTCGCTGACCGAGGCGGTCCGCGCGCTCAACGATCCGCAGCCGGTCGTTCTGCACCCGGAGCCGGACGGTGCCGTGACCGAAAACGTGCACGGCGACTTCTCGGACGTACGCGGGCAGACGCTCGCGCGCCGGGCTCTCGAGATCGCCGCCGCCGGAGCCCACAACGTGCTGCTCGCGGGCCCTCCGGGATCCGGGAAGACGATGATGGCCAAGCGGACGGCGGGAATCCTGCCGCCGCTCTCGTTCGACGAGGCGTTGGAAGTGACGTCCATCCACTCCGTGTCGGGGCTGCTGCCGCCAGACGCCGGCCTCGTCCGCGCGCGGCCGTTCCGCGCGCCGCATCATACCGTGTCCGACGTCGCGCTCGCGGGGGGCGGCTCGATCCCGCGGCCCGGCGAGATCAGCCTCGCGCACCACGGCGTTCTTTTCCTGGACGAGATGCCGGAATTCAACCGGCACGCGCTCGAGGTCCTCCGCCAGCCGCTCGAGGACGGCGTGGTCCGCATCGCGCGCGCGCAGCGCACCGCGGTGTTTCCGGCGCGGTTCGTCCTGATCGGCGCGATGAATCCGTGCCCGTGCGGTTTTCAGGGCGATCTCCGCCGTCCATGCCGGTGTACACCGACGCAAATCGATCGCTATGCATCGCGGCTGTCGGGCCCGCTGCGGGATCGCATCGATCTGACCGTCACGGTTGCGGCGCTGCCGGCGGCCGAATTGACGCCCGGACATGACGGCGAATCGACCGCCGCGATTCGCGTCCGGGTCGAAGCCGCGCGCGGCCGCCAGCAGGCGCGCGCCGTCTCCACCGGCGTATCGACGAACGCCCGCCTCACGCCGCGCGCCCTCCGCGCGGCGTGCGCCCTCGACGTCCGGACGGAACATCTGCTCCGCGGCGCCGCCGATCGTCTTGCGCTGACCGCGCGCGCCTTCGACCGCGTCCTGCGCGTGGCGCGAACGATCGCCGATCTCGACGCCGCCCCTGCGGTCGGCTACGACCACGTCGCGGAGGCGCTCCAATACCGGGGGTAGAAGACTTATCGCAGGAAATCTTGGCAGGAGAACAGGGGATCAGGAGTTCTGAGAACAGGAAGACCAAGACTTCTCCTGATCTCCTGTTCTCCCGTGGGCTGTGTTCTAGCTCCGCGGTTCCAGGGTTTCGGCGTTCCAGGGTTTCGGCGTTCCCTCTCGACGGCGATACAGGAACAGCACTGCGAAACCGGTCGCGAGAAGCGGCAACGGCGCGGGCTCGGGGATGGCCGAGATCGCGTCGCCGAAGGTTTGGGGAAGCTGCGGCGGATCGGCCGTCGGAAGCAGCGATCCGGTGTCGGGCGTTGTCACGACGACGCCGCTCTCTCCGGTGTTCACGAAGCTCGCAGGGGGACCGCCGTGCGCGTGGTGTCCCTGGTTTCGCTCGATCGCGTCGGGCCCGTCCGGACGAAAGACGAACACTGGAGGGACCCCGAGCTCGTCGAGCCGAATCGCGGCGGACGCCGCGTGGTCGTCTACGAGGACTTCCATCGATTTGTCGGTACCGAAGGGGCCGCTCGGCCGGAGGCTCTCCTCCGCATGCGCCATCATCGTATCGACGTCGATCGGACCGGCCGTCAAGTGCGCGCGAACGGCGCGAGCCATATCGCCGGCGCCGATACCGATTGGGTTCGCGCGCGCTGCCGACGGACTCAAGACCGCCAGTACGGCGCAGACGCCGAGCCCAACCGTCAATGCTTTCATAGCCGCATCTCCTTACATTCTTGTCAGTCCGCAGAGCCCAGCATCCGCTGACAAAACCGTCATCGCCGCCCTGTTGCCTTCATTGCGCTCTTCACTTTCCGACAGTGAGGCGAGCTGTTGCCCACTTGCGCTTTCTTGCACTGGGCCGACGACGGTTGTGCAAACTGTCGACCAGAATGAGGGCGGCCTTTTCGCTGGCCCCGAAGTCCGCGGCTGTGCTACAGTTCCGGCGTTCTCCCCGGCCGTTTCGAATCACATTGCGCGCTCGACGCTATACCTTCGTCATCGCCGATCGGCAGACCGGCGCGATCCGCCGGCTGACGCTGTCCCTGTGGCCGACGCTCGCCGCCGTGGCGGGATTGTTCGCGCTGCCGGTGCTCGTCGGCCTTGGCGCGCGCTGGAGCGCGACGACGACGATCGCGGACCTCGCCGCCAGCAACGCTTCCCTGCAGGTCGAAAACGCGAGTTATCGCGAAGCGACCGGACAGCTGGCCAACCAGATCTCGGCGCTGCAGACGGCGGTCGATCAGCTCGGGGAACGGTCGGCCGTGGATCCGGGCGCGAGCCGGGCGATGGACAAGCTGCCCGCGGTCGTGAAATCGCGCGCGATGGGCGGGTCGGCGACCGAAATGCTCGGCCCCGCGTTGAAGGGCGGCATCGCAACCGTCGATGGACCGCTCAGCGTTCTGAGTGAGCTCCTGGGCGTGATCGGGAGCCGTCTCGACTCGGTCCGCGACAGCGTCGAACGGCGGCGCGCGCTCGCCTCGGCGACGCCGTCGATCTGGCCCGTTGCCGGCTGGCTGACCTCGTCATACGGCACGCGCAAGGATCCCTTCAACGATGAGGCGTCGTTCCATCCAGGACTCGACATCTCCGCCGACTACGGCACACCCGTGCTCGCGAGCGGCGACGCGATCGTCACCAGCGCCGGCATGAACGGCGCCTACGGCAACATGGTCATCCTCGACCACGGCTACGGCATCGTCACGAAATACGGCCACTTGTCCCGGATGGCCGTGACCGCCAGTCAATCCGTCAAGCGCGGCGACATCGTCGGCTACGTCGGGACCACCGGCCGGTCGACCGGTCCCCATCTCCACTACGAAATCTGGATGAACGGGCGCCTCACCAACCCGATGACGCTCCTCGCCCACTAGTCGGGGTTCAAAGGGTTCATCGGGTTGAACCCAAGCCTTCTGCTACAATCATGAGATACCTTGGCGCGGCTGCGCCGGGTCTCTCCGCATGATCATCGATAAGGCTCTCGCGAAGGTCTTCGGCACCGCGAACGAGCGCGAGCTCAAGCGCCTCGGTCCGATCGTCGCCGATGTCAACGCGTTCGAGCCGGCCATCCAGGCGCTGTCGGACGAACAGCTTCGCGACAAGACGGTCGAGTTCCGCAAGCGATACGAGGACGGGGCTACCCTGGAAGATCTCCTGCCAGAGGCCTTCGCCGTGGTCCGGGAAGCCGGACGGCGCACGCTGAACATGCGGCACTTCGACGTGCAGCTCATCGGCGGGATGGTCCTCCACCGAGGCAAGATCGCGGAGATGAAGACCGGCGAGGGCAAGACGCTGGTCGCAACGCTGCCGGCGTACCTGAACGCGCTCGCCGGTAAAGGCGTCCATGTCGTCACGGTGAACGACTACCTGGCGAGACGCGACTCGGAGTGGATGGGACGCATCTACCGGTTCCTCGGCATGAGCGTCGGCGTCATCCAGCACGACCTCAACGATCAGGAGCGGCAGGTCGCCTACGCCTGCGACATCACGTACGGCACGAACAACGAGTTCGGCTTCGATTATCTGCGCGACAACATGAAGTTCGACCTGTCGCACTACGTGCAGCGCGGGCACAACTTCGCGATCGTGGACGAAGTCGACTCGCTCCTGATCGACGAGGCGCGGACGCCGCTCATCATCTCCGGCCCCGCCGAGGAATCGACGGATCTCTATTACGAAGTCGACCGGCTCATCCCGCGTCTGCAGAAGGGCGCGACGACCCGCGGCGATGTGAAGGCCGAAGACCGCGAGGAGCTCGAAAAGACCGGCGATTACATCGTCGACGAAAAGCACAAGACGGTCAATCTGACCGAGAGCGGCATGGCGAAGGCGGAGAAGATGCTCGCGCACCGGCTCGTGCCCGGCAGCCAGGGACTCTACGACCCGCAGAACATGCCGCTGCTCCATCACATCAACCAGGCGCTGCGCGCGCACTCGCTGTTCCATCTCGACGTGGAGTACATGGTCAAGGACGGCGGGGTCGTCATCGTCGACGAGTTCACGGGACGGCTGATGCCCGGCCGGCGCTGGAGCGACGGGCTGCACCAGGCGGTGGAAGCCAAGGAGCACAACACCAACCATCCCGAGGTGAAGATCGAGCGCGAAAACCAGACGCTCGCGACCGTCACGTTCCAGAACTACTTCCGCAAGTACGCGAAGCTCTCGGGCATGACGGGCACGGCCGACACCGAGGCGCAGGAGTTCGCCAGCATCTACAAGCTGGACGTGATGGTGATCCCGACCAACCGTCCGTTGCGGCGGATCGAGGAGCCGGACAGTGTCTACCGGACCGAAAAAGAGAAGTACGACGCCATCGTCGGCGACATCACCGAGAAACAGAAGCTCGGACGGCCCGCGCTCGTCGGGACGGTCTCGATCGAGAAGTCGGAACGCCTCTCGAAGCTGCTCAAGCTTCGCGGCATCAAGCACGTCGTGCTGAACGCGAAGTATCACGCGCAGGAAGCGGAGATCGTCGCCCAGGCCGGGCGGAAGTCAACGGTGACCATCGCCACGAACATGGCGGGCCGCGGCACCGACATCCTGCTCGGCGGCAATCCCGAATTCATGGCGCGGCAGCAGACGCTGGCCGACCAGATCGCCGAGAAGCTTCCGAAAGGCCAGGAAAAATTCGTCGACGACGCCGATTTCGTCTACTTCTACCATCTCGACAACTTCTATCGCGTGCCGCGCCAGCCGTACGAGCAGATTTTCGCGGCCTACAAGCAGCAGACCGACGTCGAGCACAACGAGGTGGTGGCCCTGGGGGGCCTGCACATCATCGCGACCGAGCGGCATGAAGCGCGGCGCATCGACAATCAGCTTCGCGGCCGCGCCGGCCGGCAGGGGGATCCCGGATCGTCGCGGTTCTATCTCTCGCTCGAAGACGACTTGATGAGGATCTTCGGGTCGGATCGCATTTCCGGCCTGATGACGCGGCTCGGGATGGAGGAAGGCGTCCCGATCGAGCACAGGATGGTCACCAAGGCCATCGAGCGCGCCCAGAAGCAGGTCGAGGCGCAGAACTTCTCCGTCCGCAAACACCTCCTCGAATACGACGACGTGATGAACAAGCAGCGCGAGAGCATCTACGCGCTGCGCCGCGAGCTCCTCGACGGGCAGATCCGCTACACCGAAGAAGACACGTTCGACATACGCGGCTACCTGCTCGCGCTCGCGGAGGATCTGGCGGCGAATACCGTCGCGACCTACGCCAGCAGCGATACGGATCCCGAGTCGTGGGATCTCGACGCGCTGATCAAGGCGGTCTCCGAGATCTTCGGCCTCGACCCGCAGGAGCAGGCGTCGTTCGACTTCAGCGGCATGACCGCCGATCAGATGACGGACGCGGTCTGGAAAGTGGCGCTCGAGAAGTACGAAAAGAAGGAGGGGCTGCTCCCGGAGCCCGCCATCCTGCACCGCGTCGAACGCGACATCATGCTCCAGATCGTCGACGCGCAGTGGAAGGACCACCTCTATAGCCTCGACCATCTGAAAGAAGGCATCGGCCTGCGCGGCTACGGTCAGCGCGATCCGCTCGTCGAGTACAAGAAGGAGAGCTTCGCGCTGTTCCAGGCGATGCGCGATCGGATCGAAGAGGAAATCGTCCGCTACCTGTGGCGCCTGATGCCCATGGCGGGTGATGCCATGGAAGGCGGCGTGGGAGGCCCGGGAAGCGCGGGGCCGCTGCGGCCGGCGCCGCGGAAGCCGTCGCCGATGATCCTCAACAGTCCTTCGGCGGCCGCCGCCTCTCCGTTCGGCGCCATTCGCGGCGGCGGAGCCACGGCGGTTGCCGAACCGCCGCGCCCGGGACGCACGGGCGGCGACGACACCGTGCGGCAGGTGAAGCGCGATGAGCCGAAGGTGGGCCGCAACGATCCCTGTCCGTGCGGGAGCGGAAAGAAGTACAAGAAGTGCCATGGTGCGTAGGGTGCGTGGGGTGCGCAGGGTGCGCAAGGTGCGCGGGGTGCGGCAAAGCGCAGGGCAGCTGAACAACGGCTGCCCTTTGTTGTATGCGAGGTTGTATGGACACGCGGACGGACGTTCTCAACGCCGATCAAATCTCGGTCGGATTGGCCACAGCGCTGACGTTTGACGACGTGCTGCTCGTGCCGCAGCACTCCCAGGTCCTTCCGAGCGCCGTCGACGTTTCCACTCTCTTCACGCGCAACATCAAGCTCCACGTACCGCTCGCCAGCGCCGCGATGGATACGGTGACCGAGTCGCGGCTGGCCATCGCCATGGCGCAGCACGGCGCGATCGGCATCATTCACAAGAACCTGTCGGTTGCGGAACAAGCGTCCGAGGTCGATCGCGTGAAGCGTTCCGAGAGCGGGATGATTGTCAATCCGATCACGCTGTCCCCCACCAATCGGATCTTCGAGGCGCTCGAGCTGATGAAGAAGTTCAGCATCTCGGGCGTGCCGATCACTCAGGACGGCAGCAAGGAAGGGCGTCTCGTCGGCATCCTGACCAACCGCGATCTGCGCTTCGAGACAAACGTCGATCGGCCCATCTCAGACATCATGACGCGCGAGCCGCTCTTTACGGTGCCGGTCGGCACGACGCTCGACGCGGCGCGCGACATCCTGCACCGCCACAAGGTCGAGAAGCTCCTGGTCGTCGACGATCAGTACCGCCTGAAGGGGTTGATTACGGTCAAGGACATCCAGAAGGCGATCAAGTATCCGAACGCCTGCAAGGACTCGCTCGGACGGCTGCGGTGCGGCGCGGCCGTGGGCGTCGGCAAGGATGCGATGGCCCGCGCCGAGGCACTCGTCGGCGCGAACGTGGACGTCCTGGTCGTCGACACGGCGCACGGCCACTCGCAGGGCGTGCTCGACATGGTCCGCCGCGTCCGGCGCGAGTTCCCGAACGTGGACCTCGTCGCGGGGAACGTCGCGACGGCGGAGGCCACCGAGGCGCTGATCGATCTGGGCGTCGACGCGGTCAAGGTCGGGATCGGCGCCGGATCGATCTGCACGACCCGCGTCGTCGCCGGAATCGGCGTGCCGATGATCACGGCGGTGGCCGACTGCGCGCGCGCGGCCGCGCCCCGCAAAGTTCCGGTCATCGCCGACGGCGGCATCCGCTACTCGGGCGACATCACGAAGGCCATCGCGGTCGGCGCGAGCGCCGTCATGATCGGCAGCCTGTTCGCCGGCACCGACGAGAGCCCCGGCGAGCTGATTCTGTTCCAGGGCCGCAGCTTCAAGGAGTACCGCGGGATGGGATCGCTCGGCGCGATGCGGCGCGGCAGCCGCGACCGCTACTTCCAGGACGAGTTCGATCTCGAGGCGAATCCCGATGCTGGAGAAAAGCTCGTCCCGGAAGGCATCGAAGGGCGCGTGGCCCACAAGGGCTCGGTCGCCGCGATGATCCATCAGCTCGTCGGCGGACTTCGCGCCGGCATGGGCTACACGGGCTCACCCGACATCCCGTCGCTGCAGCGCAACGCGAAGATGATCCGCGTCAGCCCCGCCGGCCTGCGCGAAGGCCACGTTCACGACGTCATCATCACGAAGGAAGCCCCCAACTACCGGGTCGAGTGATTCCGATCGGTTGGGAGGACCGTTAAGCCCCAAGCGCGGCGAGCGTTTCCAAATCCTGTCGTACGGCGCTCGCGCTCGTCGCCTCCCCACTTCGTGGCTCGGGCCCTCCAGTCCGGAACAGAATTCTCGGGTCACTGCCGCTCGGACCTGAGGGTCTCCGGCCATGACGCGAGAGAATCAGGACAGCGCCGACCACCACGCCACCCATCGCCCCCGCGGCGACGAATAGCCATGCTTGGGGCATCTGATAGGTCATCAGCGCCGCGATGGCCACGAGGCCGAGGCCGCCCACGCCCGCCACTGGAATGCCGCTGATGTTGATCTCGACGGGCCGCTCTTTGTCAGTCATGAGCCCTCCTCGATCGCCAGATTCAGGATACTCCTGCGCTCCGGCGATCGAAAATCGGAAGGCTGGCGCCTACCAGGGATGCTCTTCCCGTGTTCGAGCCTCAGCGAGCCACTGCCCGCTGACGGGGTCCGGCGAGAACGACGCCGCGCCCCGGTTCCGGCGCGCGCGGAAAAAGGCACCGGCGCCGAGAACTAGGATGGTGATGGGAATCAACCAGACGATGCGCATGGGTTGTTTCGAACGGCAGCAAGATCGACGCCGGAGCTGCACGCGCCCAGCATGGGCCTTCGAGGGGCGTCTTCCCGGCAGTGTCAGGATTTGCGTCAGTAACTTTTTCGCGCCTGCACGGCCACGACCTCGCAAGCCGCCGTTAACATCCACTCCGCGCAGGCGTCATTACCATGCGGCTCATTTCGAAAGGCGTTTTCTGATCGCAGCCCCGGCGGAACGGCCCGTCGACGACTACGTTCCGCTCGTGATCGCCGCGCAGCGCGGCGACCGCGACGCTTTCGGCGAGCTGTACGTGCGCTTCGGACGCTTCGTCCATGCCATCCTGCTGGCGCGGGTGTCCCCCGACGCCGCTCCGGATCTCGTGCAGGAGGTGTTCCTTCAAGCCTGGACCGCGATCGGCACGCTGCGCGAGCCGGCTGCCTTCGGCGGCTGGATCGGAGCGATGGCCCGCCGACGCGCGATCGATTATTTCCGCCGGCGGCCGTTCGAGTCCGAGCTCGATGACCGGCATGCGAATCGCGACGCCCCCGACATTGCCCTCGAGGCGGCGGAGGCCATCGCAGCCATTCGTGACCTGCCCGAAGCGTACCGGGAAACGCTGCTGCTGCGTCTGGTCGAAGGATGCTCCGGCGCCGAGATCGGCCGGCTGTGCGGCCTGACGCCTGAGTCGGTTCGCGTCAATCTTCATCGCGGATTCAAGCTCCTTCGCGAGCGACTGGGACAACCATGACGGCCGAGGATACAGGCAGACTGGACGAATACCTCTGGGATCCGGCAGGGCCTCCCTCCGCGGAGGTCGTCGCGATCGAGCGGCGCCTGGCGTCGGCGCGCTTCGACGCGGCGCGGCGTCCGTTGCCGCTGCCGGCGCGGCAGCGGAGCCGAAGCTACGCGCGTCCGATACTGGCCCTCGCCGCCAGCCTCGCCCTGCTCGCCGCGGCGGCGACGGCGTTCTGGTCGTGGCGCTGGAACTGGCCCGACGGCGCGCCCTGGCGCGTTGTCGTCGAGCGAACGTCGCCGGGCGCCGCGGCGGAGCCGTCGCAGCTTCGGATCGACGACCCTCTCCGTCTCGACGCCGCGGCCCGCGTCGACATCGCGCGCATCGGGACGATGCAGGTCCAGGCCGGAAGCGCGCTGACGCTTTCGGAGACGACGTCGAAGCGCCACCGCGTGACACTCGACCGCGGCACCGTGCGCGTTCGCATCTGGGCGCCGCCCGGTCGATTTGCGCTCCGGACGCCATCGGGAAACATCATCGATCTCGGCTGCATTTTCGATCTCACGGTGGAAGACGATGGCACCTCGCACGTGCACGTCGACACTGGGTGGGTGCAGATGCAGAACGACTGGGGCGAGTCGCTCGTACCCGCCGGAGCGTCCAGTCTGATGGGAGCCGGCACGCGGCCGGCCGTACCAATCTACGAGGACGCGTCGGAACAGTTCGCGACGGCCGTTCGCGCGATGGAGCGGACCACCGACGAACGCGCGAACCGCGCCCTGCTCGATCGGGTGCTGCGGACGGCTCGTCCGCGCGACGTCCTGACGCTGCTCATGCTGGCGAGGGTGTCGCCGAGCGCGCTGAAGCGGCCGATCCTCGATCGAGCCGCGCAGCTCGTGCCGCCGCCGGCCACGGTCAGCGTGGACGGCATCATCGCAGGCGACACCACCCAGTTGTGGACGTGGTACCACAAGCTCGATCTGCCGCCGGTGAAGAGCTGGCTGCGCAACTGGCGCGATGCGCTGCCGTGGGCGCGGTGATCGCGCGGATCAGCGCGGTCGAGTGACGGTGATGGCTCGTCGCTCGTCGCCCAGATCCTTCAGCGTCACCTCGATCGCATCGTCCGGACGGCCCCTCCAGCGTTCGGCCCATTCGATCGCGACGATGCCCGCGCCCGACACGAGATCTTCGAGACCGAGGTCATCGATCTCGGGTGCTTCCAGGCGATAGAGATCGACGTGAAACAACGTCACGTTCGGAGACTTTCCCGCGTACTCCTGGACGATGGTGAAGGTGGGGCTGGAGACCTGCTCGGGATCCGCGTCGATCCCGCGGGCCAGCCCGCGCACGAAAGCGGTCTTGCCGGCGCCGAGATCGCCGTACAAAAGGACGACGTCGCCGGATCGGAGCGTGCGGCCGAGCCCTTCGCCGGCGCGCTCGGTCTCAGTCTGGCTGCCGGTCTCGATGGCCCCCGTCGGGAAATTGGGCGCTGTCGGCGGGTTCACGATCCGTCCGGTTGACGCTTGATGCGGCGGCGCGCCGTCAGTTCGAGCACGGCGTCGCCGAGGTGTGCGGCGATATCGGTCGGGAGGAGCGCCACGTCGCCCTCGTCGGCGTCGGCGAGATCTCCCGCCGTGCCGTGAAGATAGACGGCGAGCTTGCAGGCCGCCTCCGCGTCGAGGATCTGGGCGAACCACGCGGCGATCATTCCCGTCAGCAGATCGCCGGTGCCGCCGGTCGCCATGCCGGCGTTTCCAGTCAGGTTGACGAAGGTCCGGCCGTCAGGTCCCGCGATAATCGTCCGGTGTCCCTTGAGGACGACGTGAACGCGGTGGGCGGCGGCGAACTCGCGTGCGTGCTCGACCCGATCGGACTGGACCTGTTCGATGCTGACGTTCAGCAGCCGCGCCATCTCGCCCGGGTGCGGCGTCACGATGACGTCGACACCATCGCGGGCGACCAGACGCTCGGGATCGCCCGAGAAGGCGTTCAGCGCGTCCGCGTCGAGCACGAGAGGGACGCCCGAGCGCTCGACCACGGCCTGGACGAACGCCGCGGTCGACGGATCCTGTCCGAGGCCCGGCCCCATCGCGATGACGTCGGCATTCAGGTCCAGCACGCGATCGACAGCGGCAAAATCGATCGCGCCGGCCGACGTCTCTTCCAGCGGTTCGGTCATGTACTCCGGCATCATGGCGGCGATGGTCGCGACGCACGAGCGCGGCGTGGCAATCGTCACGAGACCGGCGCCCGATCGCAGCGCGCCAATGGCGGCCAGATGTGCCGCGCCGGTACGGCCGATGGAGCCCGCGATCACGAGGACGCGGCCGAAATCTCCCTTGTGTGAATCCGCCGCACGCGCCGGAACCAGCTCGCGCATGCGCTCGCGCGTCAGCAACTCGAGCCATGGACCGTCGAGCTCCTCGATGAGGGACGTCGGAATGCCGATGTCGGCGATGACGAGATCGCCGCCATAGGCATCGGCCGGCGGAAGGATCAGCGGGATCTTCGGCGCCGCGAGCGTCACGGTCATGGTCGCTTCGATCGCCTCGCCCTCGATTTCGTGCGTATCTGCCGAGACGCCGGTCGGGAGATCGATCGCGACGACGGGCACGCCGAGGCCGTTCACGTCGGCGACGACGGTCTCGAGCAGCCCCGTCAGAGGGCCATGAAAGCCGGTCCCGACGATCGCGTCCACGATCAGGTCGCATTCGGAGATCTCGGTGAAGTGCAGCTCCCACTCTTGCGCGTTGGCGATCTCCACGACGGTCAGACCGACGCGGCCGAGAATCTCGAGGTTCGTCCGGGCGTCGCCGCGGACGTCCGCCACGCTGCCCAGGAGAAACACGATCGCTTCGATGCCGCGCTGCGCGAGCGTTCGGGCGACGACGAAGCCGTCGCCGCCGTTGCTGCCGCGCCCGCAGAGCACGCCGACCTTGCTCGACGCGAGGTCGTCGAACGCCGCCTCCATGGCCGCCACCGCCTGACGGCCTGCGTTCTCCATCAGCACGATCGAGGGCAACCCGATGTCGTCGATGGTCTGACGGTCGGCCTCCCGCATCTGCTGCGTATTCAGCACTCGCATCGTCAGACTGAAGTATGCAGGATCGGGCGGCCCAAAATCATCCTTCGCGCGTGAGGGTCAAAGGATCCACCGCGAGGGCCCAGCGGGCGGGAAGAATGCCGGCAATGACCACGACCGCGGCGAGGACGAGCGGACAGGCGAGCCACATCCAAAGGGCCGGTTTGTCCACGCCGGGATTGCTGTGCCGGACGATCGCGACAAGGATCCACGACGCAGCCAGCCCCGCCGCGACGCCCGTCGCCGCCACGCGTCCCCCGTCGCGGAGGACCCCGCCCACGATCTTCCACGACTGCGCGCCGAGCGCGAGACGAAGCGCAATCTCGCGCTTTCGCTGGACGACGGCGTCCGACATGATCCCGTAGGCGCCCAGCAGCCCGAGCCCCAGGGCGATCGCCGCAGAGGCGGCCACGAGGACCATCGCGATTCGCTCCGGACCGAGCGCCGTTCGCGAGAGCTGCTGCTCCATCGTCGACACCGTGGGCGGCGAGAGAGCGCCGTCGACGGCTGACAGACGGCGATCGATCTCCTCGACGAGCTTCGGCGTCGCCTTCCGAGTTCCGGCGATCAAAGTCATTCGCGGGAGGTATCGGCGGGCCATCGAGAAATACACCGTGGGCTCGGGACGCCGCTGCAGCAGACGCAGCCCATCCTCGTCGATGATGCCGGCGATCTCTGTGCGCCGGCCGTCGGGCTCGATGATCGCCGCGCCGAGCGCCTTCCCGCCGAAGTACGCCTGCGCGGCCTCACGGTTGACCACTGCCATCTCGCACCCGGCCGCCGACTCGAAGCCATGTCCGGCCTCGAACGTCGCGCCGATGGCGCTGAAGTATCCCGGCGAGGCGACGTCGATGTCCATGTCGACGTCGGGCGAGACGGCCGGCGCCGCGGGCGGGATCGGAAGGCTGACCGGCTTCGCCTCGACATTGTGGGATGGCGACACCAGCGTCTGCCGTTCGTAGAAGTACACGCGCGGATCTTCCGCCGCATCCTTCCCTTTCTTCACCACGCCAACGACGTCCACGCGGCGGCCGGACGCGTCCTGGAACGATCGCCCCAGCGCCTCGCCTCCGAAGTACTTCACGGATGCCGCCTCGTTCATCAGCGCGACGCGGCACGATGACGGGTCGTCCTGGCCGCCGAACATCCGTCCGCTTGTCAGCGTCATCGCGATCAGATCGCGGCCCGACGGCGTCATCGCATCGATCGACGCGTGCGTCCGCCCCGCGGGCGCCTGCTCGAGACGCACGACCGCCGTGGACGGCCGCCCGCCAGGCAGCGTCGAGATCCAGTCGACGCTCGCAATCTGCGAGGCGCCTTTCGTCTCGTGCTCGAGACGGCTGAAGTACTGCCGTCCGGCCTGGGGATTGCCGTACCTTGCGGCGGCCTCGACGACCGCCACAATCGGCTGACCGAGGCGATCGCCTCGTCCGCTCGCGAGCGCCGCGCGGAATTCCTGAAACAGCAGGGCCGCGCCGATGCCGAGCACGACGGTGACGCCCATCTGCGCGACGATGAGCGCCGAGCGAAGCCACCCGCCCGATTCGACCAGCGGCCCGCCGCTTCGCCGCAGGACCGTCATCGGGCCATGCTGTTCGATCTGCGCGAGCGGCGCGAGCGCGCACGCGAGCATGATGAGCGTATAGGTTGCGGCGCTGAGCGCGACCTCCCACGGATCCGTCGCAAGGCGGAGGCGCTCGGCGTCCTCCACGTACAGAAGCGCCGGCAGCGCCGACGCCGTCCAGTACGCGACGACGGCGCCGAGCGCGCCGCCGGCGACGGAGATGACGACGCCGTCGGCAACGATCAGTCCAGCCAGGCGCGCGCGCGTCGCGCCGAGCGCGACCCTGGCCGCCGTCTCGTGCGCGCGCCGCGCGGAGCGTGACAACAGAAAGCCCGCAACGTTGGCCCCGGCGGTCAGGAGCACGAGCATCGCGGCCCAGGCCAGCAGATTGCGGACGCGCGCGAACTTCGATTCGACGTCCGGCTCGACGCCGGAATAGCGCACCAGCGTCGGGCCAGGATCGCGCCCCGCCAGGGCGGTCGCGTCCGTCTGGGCGCGCTCGATCGTCGACGAGGGCTCGAGGCGAGCGAGCATCGATACCGCCCGGGTCCCGCTGGGTTCGTCGAGCGGAACCCAGACGTCGATCGCGCGTCCCAGATACAGGCCCTCGAAGGATTCCGGCGCGACGCCGGCAAGGCGTCCTTTGCGGCTGCTGACGATGACGTCCATGCCGATCGCGTCCGGCCGGCCGCCGAGTTCGTTGCGCCAGATTCGATGGCTCGCGATCACACCGATCGCGCCGTCGGCGGAGGCCGCAAACGCCATCTTCCCCAGCGCCGGCGGGACCGCGAGCACCTTCCAGATCTCGGGCGACGCTGCCGCGGCCGACATCCATGCCTCGCGTCCAGCCAGCGTGACGCGGACGCGCGACTCGCGGACGGCCGCGACCGCCTCGAACAGCGGGGAGTTACGCAGCCGCGTGAAGGCGTCAGCCGGGACCGGCAGCGCGCGATCGGGTCCGGCGTGCCACTGGATCACGACGACCGGTTGCCCGCCGGCGCCGACGGCCGTCCGGGCCAGCAGGCCGTTCGTGAATCCCGACAGCGCCGCGTGCGTGCCGATGCCGACGGCGACCGTCGCGATGAGCATCGCCGTCAGTCCTGGCGTACGACCCAGGCTCCTCACCGAGAACCGCAGGTCGCGGAAAAAGGGGACCACTCCAGGCCTCGACCAATCAAGGCGCGTGCCGCGACAACACGACCGAAATGCCCGCGGCGCGCGCCGCGAGTTGTTCGGATCCGGAACGAGGCGTCCGCTTCCGGCCGCCCGCCGGAGCCATATGTTACGATTCACTTCTTATGCGCGGCGCGGTGTACGTGAATGGGACGATCGTGCCGGCCGGCCAGGCCGTCGTCCCGGTGTACGACCATGGATTTGTGTACGGCGAGGGCGTGTACGAGACGCTTCGCACCTACAACGGTGTGCCGTTCCTGTACGATCGCCACGTGCGCCGCCTCAGGCGCTCGGCCGAGCAACTGCTTCTCGACGTCCCGTTCGACAATGCCACGCTGTTGAAATGGATCGGGCAAACGATGGAGGCGGCCGACGACAATGCGCAGCCGCGCAGCGAATCCTACATCCGAGTGCTGCTGACCCGAGGCGTGGGCGAATTGACGTACGACCCGAAGGCGACGCCGAGCCCCACGCTGGTCATCATCGTGAAGCCGCTGGAACCGCCGGCGCCCCGCGTGTCCAGCGACGGCATTCGCATCGCGCTCGTCGACATTCTCCGAAACCATCCGGCTTCCGTGAGCCCGATGATCAAGTCGAACAACCTGTTGAACAACGCGCTGGCGATGCAGGCAGCGTACAGACGCGGCGCCGAAGAAGGCCTGATGTGCAACTATCGCGGCGAGCTCTCGGAGTGCTCCCAGGCGAACTTCTTCCTCGTCCGGGGGGGCGCCGCGCTGACGCCAAAATCCGCATCGGGGCTGCTCGAGGGCGTGACGCGCGCGTTTCTGTTCGAGGTCGGAAAGGACGTCGGCGTCGAGGTGCGGGACGAGATCCTCTATCCGAAGGATCTGGACACCGCCGACGAGATGTTCATCACGTCCACGACGCGGGAGCTCAGCCCGGTCGTCATGGTGGACGATCGCACGGTCGGTTCAGGCAGGCCCGGTCCGATTACTCAGAAGCTGCTCGGGGGCTATCAGCGCGCGGCGCAGGAGCTTACGCGTACGCCTCAGTCGGCGGGCACGCGCAGATAAGATTCCGATCGCCATAGGGGTTGTCGATCCGCGCGACCGCGGGCCACACTTTGTTCGCCCGGACGAACGGCAGCGGATAGGCGGCGTCTTCGCGCGAGTACGGATGCGTCCACTCATCGGCCGTGACCGCCTCGGCGGTATGCGGCGCGTTCTTGAGCACGTTGTCCTTCGGGTCGGCGCGCCCATCCAGCACCGCCTGAATCTCGCCGCGGATCGAGATCAGGGCGTCGCAGAAGCGATCCAGCTCCCCCTTCGGCTCCGACTCGGTCGGTTCGATCATCATCGTGCCCGCCACTGGGAACGAGACGGTCGGCGCATGGAAGCCGTAGTCCATCAGGCGCTTGGCCACGTCCTGTTCGTCGATCGTGCCTCCGGCGCCGTGTTTGAACGGACGCAGGTCGAAAATCAACTCGTGGGCGACGCGGCCGTTGCGGTTGGCATAGAGCACGTCGTAGTGCGATTCGAGCCGCGCCTTGATGTAGTTCGCGCTCAATATCGCGACGCGCGTCGCGTCGGTCATTCCCGCGGCGCCCAGCATCCGCATGTAGCCGTGGGAGATCAGCAGGATGCTCGCGCTGCCCCACGGAGCGGATGCGACCGCCGGTATCGCCTTCGCGCCGCCGACCTTCACGATCGGGTGGCCCGGCAGGTACGGGACGAGATGCTCCGCGACGCCGATCGGTCCCATGCCGGGTCCGCCGCCCCCGTGAGGAATCGCAAAGGTCTTGTGCAGATTCAGGTGGCAGACGTCGGCGCCGATGGCCGCCGGACTCGTCAGCCCGACCTGCGCGTTCATGTTCGCGCCGTCCATGTACACCTGGCCGCCGTGGTCGTGGACGATCGCGCAGATCTCGCGGATCCGCTCCTCGAAGATCCCATAGGTGGACGGATACGTCACCATCAAGGCTGCCAGGGAGTCGTGATACTGCTGCGCCTTCGCGCGAAGATCGTCGAGCTCGACGTAGCCGTGGCTGTCGCACGCGACCACCACGACGCGCAGCCCCGCCATCGTCGCGCTCGCGGGATTGGTGCCGTGTGCGGACGCGGGGATGAGGACCACGTCTCGGCCGGCCTGGCCGCGATCGCGATGATACGCGCGAATTGCCATCAGGCCGGTGAACTCGCCCTGCGCGCCGGAGTTGGGCTGCAGCGAGATCGCGGCGAATCCCGTGATTTCGCACAGCGCGGCCTCCAGATCGCGAAACACGTCCGCGTAGCCGGCGGCCTGATCGGTCGGCGCGAACGGGTGCATGCGGCCGAACTCGGGCCACGTCACCGGCAGCATCTCCGCCGCCGCATTCAGCTTCATCGTGCATGAGCCGAGCGGAATCATCGACGTATCCAGGCCCACGTCCTTGCGTTCCAGGCTCCGGATGTAGCGCATCATCGCCGTCTCGGAATGATGCGAATTGAAGATCGGATGCGTGAGATACGCCGACGTGCGGCGCAGCGGAATCGGCGCCTTCATGGTAAACGGCACGCCGGCGCGGAACAGCGGCTTCGTTCCGCCCGTGAACGCGCGGACGATCTCCGTGACATCGTCGATCGTGGTGGTCTCGTCGACCGAGATGCCGATCGCCCCGTCGGACCGGTAGCGGAGGTTGAGGCCGGACGCTTCCGCGGCGGTCCGAGCCGCGCTCGCGTTGGCGCCCTCGATCCTCAGCGTATCGAAGTAGGCTGCGTTGGTCTGTCTAAGGCCGGCCGCCGTCAGGCTGTCGTCCAGCGCGCGCGCGAGGCTGTGGATCCGCTCTCCAATCGCGCGCAGCCCTTTCGGGCCGTGGAATACCGCATACATGGCCGCCATGTTCGCAAGCAGCGCCTGGGCCGTGCAGATGTTCGACGTCGCCTTCTCGCGCCGGATGTGCTGCTCCCGCGTCGCGAGCGCCATGCGGTACGCGCGCTTTCCGCCCGCATCGATCGAGACGCCGATGATTCGGCCAGGCGCCTGGCGCACGAACGATTCACGCGTCGCGAAGAAGCCCGCATGCGGCCCGCCGTAGCCGAGCGGCACGCCAAACCGCTGCGAGTTGCCGACGACGGCGTCGGCGCCCATTTCGCCCGGCGGCACGAGCAGCGTCAAGGCCATCAGATCGCTGGCGACGGCGACGAGGACGCCCGCTGCGTGCGCTTTCTCGATGATGGCCCGGAGATCGCGGACCTCGCCGTGATCGTCGGGATACTGCAGGAGCAGGCCGAAGGCGTCGTCGACGGGCATCGCCTCGGGCTCGCCAATCTCGATCCGAATGTCCAGCGGGGCGGCGCGCCCTTTCAGGACGTCGATCGTCTGCGAGAAAGTCCGGGACGACACGAGAAAGACGCTCTCCCGCCCTGCCGGCGCCTTCTTCGTGTTCAGGCGATGGAACATCGTCATGGCCTCGGCGGCGGCCGTGCCTTCGTCGAGCAGTGATGCCGACGCGATCTCCATGCCGGTCAGATCGCGCACCATCGTCTGGAAATTGAGCAGCGATTCGAGCCGGCCCTGCGCGATTTCCGCCTGATACGGCGTATAGGGTGTATACCAGCCGGGATTCTCGAACACGTTGCGAAGGATGACGGCGGGCGTGTGGCAGTCGTAGTAGCCCATGCCGATGAACGACCGCGCAACGCGGTTTTTGGCGGCGACGCCGCGCAGCCGCCGCAGATAGGCGGCTTCGGTCTCGGCAGGCGGCAGATTGAGCCGCTCGGAGAATCGGATGCCCTGCGGAATCGTCTGATCGATGAGCGCGTCGAGCGTCGGCAGACCGATGACGCTCAGCATCGAGTCCTGGGCCTCAGCGTCCGGGCCGATGTGGCGTGATTGAAACGAATCGATGTCGGCGGTCCGAGGTGCGTGGTCCGTTCGGGTGATCATTCGTCAGTTCCGCGTGTCCTGCGTGGTCCGTGGCTTCACTTGGTGAGTTCCGTGTATTTCGCGGCGTCGAGAAGCCCCTCCTGTCCGCCGGTGACCTTCACGGCAATCATCCACGAGCCGTGGGGATCCTTGTTGACGGCCTCGGGATTCTGCGCGAGCGCGGAATTCACCTCGGTCACTTCTCCGTCCACCGGGCTATACAGTTCCGACACCGCTTTCACGGATTCGATCGTGCCGAACACCTCGCCCTTCTTCAACGCGCGGCCGACCTGCGGCAGCTCGAGGTAGACGACGTCGCCGAGCTGCCTCTGCGCGTAATCGGTGATGCCCACCTTCGACGCCGCGCCGCCGTCCGTCTGGATCCACTCGTGGTCCTTCGTGTACTTCCGATCTGAGGGATAAGTCATTTGTGCCTCTTGTAAAAAGGCATCGGCACGACCGCCGCCCGCGCGCGCCGGCCGCGAATATCGACGTCGAACTCGGTGCCGGGCGCCGTTTGTCCCGCAGGCAGGTACGCCATCCCGATGGCTTTCTTGAGAAACGGCGTCTGCGTGCCGCTCGTGACGACGCCGGCCTTCTGACCGGCCATGTAGATCTCGTGGCCGTGACGGCCGATCGCGCGCTCGAGCATCTCGAACCCCACGAGCTTGCGCGACGTGCCGTGCGCCTTCTGCTCTTTCAGGGTGTCGGCGCCGAGGAACTCGTCCTTCTTCCACCCGACGATCCAGCCGAGATCCGCCTCGAGGACAGACGTGGTCTCGTCCATGTCATTGCCGTACAGCCGCATCGACGCTTCGAGGCGGAGCGTGTCGCGCGCGCCCAGGCCTGCGGGAACCACGCCCGCGCCCTTTCCCGCCTGCAGGATGGCATCCCAGACACGCTCGGCGGCGCTCGGCGGCACGAACACCTCGAACCCGTCTTCGCCCGTATAACCGGTGCGCGAGATCGTTGCCTTGATGTTGGCCACTTCGCCCGTCGCGAACCAGTAGTACTTCAGGGCATCGAGATCGACGCCCGTCAACGTCTGCAGGACGCCGCGCGCCGCGGGCCCCTGAAGCGCCATCAGCGCGTAGCGCGAACTGGTGTTGACCGCGACGACATCGCCGCCGACGTCCTTCACGTGCTCGGCGATCCAGTGGAAGTCCTTCACGATGTTCGACGCGTTCACGACGAGCATGAAATGCTCGGCCGAAAGACGGTACGTCAGCACATCGTCGACGAACGTTCCGGTCGGCGTCGTCAGAGCGGAGTACTGAATCTGATTGTCGGCGAGGCGGGAAGCGTCGTTGGAGGTGATGTGCTGGACGGCGTTCAACGCCGCGGCGCCGGCGATCTCGATCTCGCCCATGTGCGAGACGTCGAACAGGCCCGCCCGCGTGCGCACCGCCATGTGCTCGGCAGCGATGCCGGAGTACTCGACCGGCATGTCCCAGCCGCCGAACTCGACCATCCGTGCGCCCAACGCGCGGTGCCGCGCGTGCAGCGGGGTTTTCTTGAGCGTGCCGGACGCGGGCTGTGTCATGGGCGCAGTCGGCTGCGATCGCGTATCCAGTGAACGGTACTATGCGGGCGGCTGGATCCGCAACACCGGCGCGTGTTTTTTGTCGTACCATTCAATAGGCAGGAAACCGCTGGCGGGAGTCGTCATCTTGGGAACATCGACGTGTTGAACGCGCTCGTCCTGCTCGCGACACTCGGGCGGACGGCCCCGCAGCTCGACGCCGAGACCCGGTCCGCAGTCGTCAGCGGACGCGTGATCGACGCCGCTACCGGCCGACCCATCCCCGGCGTCGTCGTGATCCCGGCGGGGCCAGCCGTCCCTTCGGCAAATCCCCCGGCTCCGACTCCTGGAGTCATGACGAACGGGAATGGCCAGTTCGTGATCCGCGGACTGCGTTCCGGGTCGCTCTTTCTCACCGCGACCAAGGGCGGCTACGTCCCCGCCACATACAATCAGCGGCGTCCCGGAGGCAGCGGGCAGACCATCCCGTTGAAACCAGGACAGCGTGTGAACGGCCTCGACGTGCGGATGTGGAAGCACGGGGCCATTTCGGGAACCGTCCTGGACGAGACCGGCGATCCCGTCGTGAATGCGCGCGTGCAGGCAATGGGACGGACGTTCGTGGCGGGTCGGCGTCGGGCGACGGCTGGACCGACGACGTTCACCGACGATCGCGGCATGTACCGCATCGCGGGCTTGACGCCGGGCGACTACGTGATCGTCGTGCCGTCGACGCAGACGTCCGTCCCGACCGACGTGATGGAGTCCTTCTTCACGGGCACGCCGATCAGCGATGTGAAGCGCATGGAGCTCGGGCGCGAGATGAACGGCATCGGCTCCGCGATCGCGCCCGCCGGATCGCCGTACGCGATGAAAGCCGGCGGGCAGACTATCTCGCTGCCGCCCGGAACGCTGACGCCGATCGTCGGCGCGTCGGGAATTCTCATCTATCCGACCGTGTATTACCCGGCCGCGCCGACGGCGGCCCAGGCGACGGCGGTCACGGTCGGATCGGGCGAAGAGCGCAGCGGAATCGATCTGCAGCTTCGGCCGGCCCGCGGCGTGCGCATCTCCGGCACGGTGATCGGACCAGAGGGGCCGGCCGCCACGACCGGACTGCACCTCGCCCTCGCCGGAGGCGACGACACGGTCGACGCCCTCGACGTCGCCGCGGCGTTGACGGATTCGGCCGGCGGTTTCACGTTTCCCGCCGTACCGGCAGGCCAATATGTGCTGCGCGTGGTTCGCGTGCCGCGCGCACCCATCGACCCGGACGAAGCGACCCGCACGACGACGCCGGCAGGGACGGTCACAATTTCCTCGACGCCAAGAATTCCCGCGGTCGGCCCGCCGCTGATTCCCGCCGACGCCACGCTCGTTGCACAGATGCCGATCTCGGTGGGCGATCGCGACCTGCCCGACGTGATCGTCCCGCTCGCGCCAGGTCCGCGCGTCAGCGGCCGGATCGAATTCGAGGGCACGATCGAGAAGCCGTCGATCGAGTCGCTGACGAACATCCGGATCACGCTCGATCCAGCCGACGGCACGAAGCTGGATGACGCTGGACTGGCGCTGCAGACAGGGAGGCCGGACGAGACGGGACAGTTCAAGACCTACGGCGTGCCGCCGGGACGCTACGTGCTTCGGGTCAGCGTGCTGCCAGCCGGATGGTCGCTGAAGAGCGCGCTGTACCAGGGTCGCGACATCGCCGATCTGCCGGTCGATCTCGAATCGAAGGACGCGGCCGGCGTCGTCATGACCTTTACGGATCGGCCGTCGCGGCTCGACGGCGTCGTGCAAGACGCGACCGGACCCGACCCTACGGCCATCGTCATCGTGTTTCCCGTCGAGAGCGCGGCGTGGTCGTCGGCGGGCGCGCTCTCGCGCCGGATGCGGACCGCGCGCGCCGGCGTCGACGGCGTCTATTCGATGCAATCGCTGCCGGCCGGCGAGTACTACGTGGCCGCCGTCAAGGAGGACCGCGTCTGGGAATGGCAGGATCCGGCCCTGCTCCAGTCGTTATCCCGCGTCGCAGGGACGATCCGGCTCTTCGAGGGAGAGCAGAAGACGATGGATCTGAGGTCGGTCGAGATCCGCTGAGGGGAGTCTAGTGTGAACCTGGCGCTGCCCGTGCTGCTGTTCGCGCTGGGGTCCCAGCCGTCCGGGAGCCAGGCGCGCGATCCTCGAGCAACGATTCGTGGAACGGCGGCGATCTCCGGCGTTGTCGTCAGCGACGACGGCGAGGCGCGACCCGTGCGCAAGGCGCGCGTGACATGCGGCAGTCCTGACGCTTCCGGCCGTACCACCATCACAGACGACGGCGGACGATTTGTATTCGACGGCCTGCCCGCGGGCCGCTACACGGTGACCGCGTCCAAGCCCGCGTGGGTAACGATCGCGTACGGCGCGAAGCGCCCCCAGCGCCCGGGATCCGCCATTCCACTTGGCGACGGCCAGACGGTCGCGATCGTCGTGCGCATGCCGCGCGGCGCCGTCGTCACAGGCGTCGTGTTCGATCAGAACAACGAGCCGGCGGCGAATGCGTCCGTCCGCGCGATGCGCTACGCCATGGCGAACGGCGAGCGACGACTGGTCCCGGCTGGTTCGACGACGACCGACGACCGCGGCGCGTATCGGATTTTCGGTCTTGTCGCGGGTGATTACGTCGTGGGCGGCGTAGGCCGGCCCGCCACGGGATCCGCCGAGCTCCGGCTGACGACCGACGCCGACGTGCGGCACGCGACGACGGTGAGTCCGCAGTCTCCTGCCCCGCCGGACCGCGGCGTAGCGCTGGCGATGACGTATTTTCCCGGCAGTACGATCGCATCGCAGGCCGGCGTCGTCTCCCTTCGGCCGGGCGAAGAACGCGGCGGCGTCGACTTCGCGCTGCAGCTCGTACCCACGGCGCGGGTCGAGGGCACCGTGTCGCTGCCTGAAGGGGGCGCGCCGCCCGGAACGGAAGTCACGTTGAGCGCACTCCGGACGATCGTTTCCGGCCAGGCGTTCGAGGGATTCCGAACGGTGCATACGGCGCCGGACGGCAGCTTCGCATTCGCCGGCGTCTCACCGGGCGAGTACACGGTACTCGCGCGGGCCGCGCGGCCGATTGCCAACGCCGACGGCACCAGCGGCGCTCCGCCCCAGCTTGTCTGGGCGTCCACGGATCTCGTGATCGACGGCGAGCCCATCGTGGGACTGGGCCTCTCACTCGAACCAGGCCTGTCGCTCGCCGGACAGATTCGCTTCGAGGCCGCGGCGTTGAGGCCGCCGGCCGATCTCAGCGCGATTCGCGTGCGCGCTGCGCCGGCGATGGTTCAGGGATCGGTGTCATTCGCGCCGGGCCCGGCGAGCGTGAAGCCGGACGGCCGTTTCACAATCGATGGCCTGACGCCGGGCCGCTACCGGCTCAGCGTGTCCTTTCCGGGCCTGGGCCGTCCGGGCGGCTGGCTGCTGAAGTCGGCGACGGCGAACGGGACGGACGCGCTCGACCAGGCCTTCTCGGTCCAGCCGAATGAACACGTGATGGACGCGGCGATCGTCTTCGCCGATCGCCTGGGGCAGCTCTCCGGCACGCTGCGGACCGCCGCGGGCGCCGCCCTGTCTGACTACACCGTCGTGATCTTTCCGGCGAATCCGTCGCTCTGGACTCCCCAGTCGCGGCGGCTTCAAGGAGCCCGGCCATCCGCCGACGGCGTCTACACGATCCGCAATCTGCCTGCGGGCGACTATTTGATCGCGGCCGCAGACGACGTGGAGCCAGGCGAGTGGTTCGATTCAGCCTTCCTGCAGCGCCTCTCGCCGTCGGCTACCAAGATCGCGATCGCCGATGGCGAGCACAAGACGCAGGACATCCGCATCGGCGGCAGTTGATCGAGGGCATTCCTGATCGGCCCGACTCTGTCCCGCGTCTATCGTCGTGCCGTCGTCAGGAATACGTCATAGATGTACCGCCGTCGGTCCCGATCCTCGTTCGGAGTCCACGCAAAGTTCCGGCCCGACGCCGTCCTTACGTGTACCCAGCCGCGGAAGCGGAAGCGGTTGCCGGAGCCATCGCGGCGCGCGTACGGAACGTACCCCAGGCCGATATCCGAGATCAGTTCTCTTGCGGGCCGCAATTCCGACGGCTCGCTGATGCCGTTGTGATTTCTGTCGGTCCAGAGGAGCAGCCGCGCATAGATCGGATCGTCGCTGCTGACCGAGCCGCGCTCGATCCCTCCATTGCTTTCCAGGTTGAGGAGCCGCAATGCCTCGAAGCCATTCGGCACGCCTGGCAGCGTGTGATCGCCGAACAATTCCCTGCCGCTGGTAATCCGGCCATCGCCGTCCCTGTCGAACGCCAGAAATGCGACCTCGGAGTCGGGTTCAGTCCATGCGATCTGATCGACGCTGCCATCGCCGTCGATATCGAACGCCACGCCCCGGTCCGCCGGCGTGAGCGTGTAGCTCTGGGCCTTGTCCGTGGCAATCAGGATCGGGCAGTAGCGCGGCGCGCACTTGTCGCCGTTCCAGTAGTACTGGTCCCCTTGCGCCGCGCATTCCGTTTCGGGATCCGGATCGGGGTCGACGCAGAGTCCCGCGAGCAATGCGGTCGTGCGGATCCCTTGCGGCGAAGCGAGGAAGTGCCAGGTGCCGTCGTTGTATTCATGCCACGAGATTCCCGTCGCCGATCCACACACCGACGTCTGGAACGTCGTCGTCACCGCCGAGCTCGGCCCGCTGATGTCGTAGCACGTGCCATCGGCGTCCTGGGGTCCCGAACATGAATATGACTGTCCCTGGATCCACGCCCAGACCCCATTGGTCCGGCCCGAACAGTTGGTCTGCGACGTCCCGGCGACGAATCGCCAGACTCCCGGCCCGGACTGGCTCGTCGTGCCGGAGGAGGAAATGCAGGACGATTGTGCCCGGAGCGATAGCGTAGCCGCGAACACGATGCACGCGAGCGAACTCGCGATCGCACACGAATGCCGGAAGGTGATCATCGTTATTCCTCTTGCTTCACCGAGAAATGCAGTTGCCTGCCTGCGTTGTCGGGACCGATTCGGACGACCGCCGGCACGAGCGTGCGCGTTTCGCGGCCGCACGAAAGGCCGAACTCCCAGAGTCCTTCCTCCGGCAGAGACACCTTGTAGAGTCCAGGGCCCGTCTGCACGGCCGTGAGGACGTGCAGTCCGGTGCGGCCGACGGGTCCGACCGTGCGAATCCCGCAGGGCGCGTCCTGATCGAGCACGATGGCGATGTCGAGCGATGCGCCGAGCTCGATGTCGCCGAGGTCGACCAACGGAACCGAGGGCACGGGGAGCGGAAGCCGCCTGACGGCGTATGCGCCGCCGCCAACACGAAGCTCGCCGCCGCCGGCGGCCGCGAGCGCCACCGCGAAGCGTCCGTCGGCGCCGGTGCTGCCGTCGCCGCCTTTGACGTCGACCGGATCCTCGGCGCTGTTGAATGCGGCGGGATCCGGGACGCTGAATACGTCGACGCCGCTTGCCGGCTTGCCAGCCACAAGAACGCGTCCTCGTACGACGCCGGGGAGATCCAGCTGAATCTGCAGCTGTTCGCGCGCCTGCGGCACGAAGACCGATGCGCGACCGAGCTGCGGGTGCCAGGCGACGACCTCGTAGTCGGCGTCCGCAAGCTCCTCGAACCGGTACGCGCCGTCTTCATCGGCCGTGGATTCCGCCGCGAAGACGCGCCGCGGCTTGACGCGTTCTTTCGGATCCGGGACGGGATCGATCAGCCGGAACAGGGTGACCAGCGCGCCTCGTGCCCGCGTGCCGCCGCCGCTGACGGTTCCTTCAAGCCGCCGGGGGCGATCGAGCGCGATCGATACACGAAGCGAGGGCGGACCGCTCGACAGATCTTCGAGCGACAGATATTTCGGGCCCGCGCCTGCGGCGCGAATCTCGGCCCACGATCGCGCCGGCGGCCGAGCCCCTGCGACCCACACCGCTCCTCCGCCAACCGGTGTCGCCGTAACCGTCGTCGCCAACGCCGTATTGAGGCGCACCGTCCGGAACCGCTGCGGGGGCGGCGCGACGGGTTGGGCGAGGACGAAGCGAAGCGCGTCGGCGGGCGAGTTCTCGGGTCCGCGTACGATGAGCAGGCGACCCCATTCATCGGATCGCCACTCCGCGGCCTGCGCACCGCTTGCGACCGTCCACCAGAGCTTTCCGGGCTCGGCGGCGAGCACGACGCCCGCCTCGTCGGTCCTGGCCCCCCAGCATTCCCATTTGCCGGAGCCGTTCCAGAAGCATCGCGGCCACCCGTCGGCGGAATCATGAACGGCACCGACCCATTCGAGCGGCGTCCCGTGCGCGGGTCCGCTCGCCAGCGCCGCTTTGATCGTCCATCTCGATGCGGGATCCAGTACGCGATCGCTTTCGTGCTCCGGGGCCGTGAACGGACCGTCAACGAGGTACGCGCCGTCGGCGCGCGCAAATACCACGAGTAGCCGCGCTCCGGCCGCGGCCGCGAGGTCGACAGGTTTTCCGATGTGGGCAGGGACCGATGCGACCCGAACAGGCGACGCGCCTTCACGCCATAGAAACGTGGACACCGAGACGACCGCCGGCGGCACGTCGGGATAGTGGATCGTGGACCGGATCGGGCTTCCGGGCTGGGAAGCGATCCACGCGAAGGACAGAAGCGCGAAATAGCAGGCGGGCGCCAGCGGGATCACGGGCGCACCTCCGCCACCATTCCATCGCCAGCCAGCAAGAGCGCGCGCCCGCCGCCGGCGCGAAGAATGAGACGCGCCGGCTCGCTCAACCGGCGGCGGTCGATCTCCTCGCCGTGAGGGCCGTATCGCGCGATCACCCATGCGCCAGGCAGATCGGGGGCGCGATCCGGCGGCTCGCCGCTGCTCAACACCCAAATCGTCCCCGAGGCGTCGACATAGCCATCACGGACAGGGCGTCGAGGCGATTCGGCCGCAATCAACGTCTCCGGGGCGACCCGATCGAGGCCGGCGAGCTCCACCTGCCGCGTGCGTCCGGATGGATCGATCAGCGAAATCACCGGCTCGTCCGGAAACCAGCACGGTGTTTCGCCGTGACGGCCGATGCCGCAGTTCACCATGTTCAGGGCGCCCGCGGCCACGCGATTCAACGCGCTGAAGGCCCTGATCTGCAGATCGCCCCAGGGCACCCGGCTCGGCTCTCCAGGACGCGAGGCCCGGAGCGCCGCAGCGGGCCCGTCGGCGTTGGCCTCCTGGTAGATCAGCCGTTCTCCTTCCGCAAAGACGCCGATCAGCGGTCTCTCGAGGCCTATCTCGCGCTGTGACGCTCCGCGATCATCGATCATCATCAGCGTCTGGCGGTTGCGAAGGGTCCAGAGTGAGCCGTCGGACAGGCGCGCGAGGCCCCAGCAGCGGGCACCGGGAATCTTGAGCGCCGTCCGGCTCGTCGTACGGGCGTCGAGGTCGATCGCCACTAGCGCGTTTCCGCCGACCATCAGGATCACGCGCCCATCGGCATCTTCGGCACGCCCCGAAATCACGTCGGTGCCGACGACCGGACCGAAGATCGGATCCATGC
The DNA here is from genome assembly GCA_035495955.1 of Vicinamibacterales bacterium. GTDB lineage: Bacteria > Acidobacteriota > Vicinamibacteria > Vicinamibacterales > 2-12-FULL-66-21 > JAICSD01. Next base: position 44,954 of record DATJFE010000088.1, read on the forward strand.
TCGCCGTCGACATCTGTGCCGTGCCACAGGTGGGGTGTCCGAGCGCTATTGCGATCAGAATTGAGTGAGCGGTGCGGCCCATTTGACCTCACTTTCGGGCTTGTAACCTTCCGGCTTTTCGTTTGCGGGCGGCCGGGCGTGACCCGGCCGCACGCTGTCGGACTACGCGCCGATGATCTTCACGCGAACGCACTCCGCGTAATCCAGCTCGCAGTCGAGACCCGCCGCGGTTCGATACCAGAAGTTGTCGATCTTCGCGGCCTCGGTGTAGCAATCGAGAAGGTCGGTCGTGCAGCCCGCCATCGCACGCTGCGGCGCCAACGCCATCGTGGACGTGACGAACACCAGAGCCACCAGGATGTTTCTCACCATTGCATTCCTCCAGCCGGGTGTGGCGCGTACCCTTGCGGACCGTCCGCCCTGCCTGCGCCAACCGCTTTTGCCGGAGGCAACCCGGCGGGACCTGTCGGTGGGAGTTTTTCTCTCCGTTCTTCCGGCCTGTATCGGAGGTAGGCCTGCAGCGTGTGGTACGAGATTCCGAGCTCGCGGCACGTGCGCCGCTTGTTGTTGTCGCAGCGCTCGAGCACCATCCGCGCGTACCGGCTTCCCCACGCCCGCATCGACTCGAAGCGCCGGAAGGACGGCACGAGAACCTCCGCATACCCGTCGAGAAGCGAGGACGGCAGGTCGTCGAGTTGCAGCTGGTCGGAATCCGCGAGTGCCACGGCGCGCTCGATGACGCGTTCGAGCTCGCGCACGTTGCCGGGCCAGCGATAGGCGACCAGCGCGTCGGACGCCGCCTGGGACAGCCGCAGCCGCCGGAAGTCACGATGCCGCTCCAGGAAATACTCCGCCAGCTCCAGCACGTCGTCTGGCCGATGGCGCAGGGCGGGAACGTCGATCTCGACGCCATGGAGCCGGTAGTACAGATCCAGCCTGAATCGCCCGCTCGCAACAAGATCGGAGAGCTTCTGGTTCGTGGCGGCGATAATCCGCGTATCGATGGGCCGCTCGCCGATCGTGCCGACCCGCTCCACCGACATTTCCTGGATCGCGCGGAGCAGCTTGGCCTGCGCCGCGGGCGAGAGATCCGCGACTTCGTCCAGAAACAGCGTGCCGTCGTGCGCATGTTCGAACTTCCCGCGTCGCCCGCGCACGCCGGTCGCCGTGCGCTCCTCGATCCCGAAGAGCTCCGCCTCGAGGAGCGTCTCGACGATCGCGGCGCAGTTGACGGCGACGAAGGGGCCGTCGCGCCGCCCGGACAAATCGTGGATTTGCCGCGCGACCAGTTCCTTGCCGACTCCGCTCTCGCCTTGGATCAAAACGGTGAAATCCGTGGCGGCGACGCGCTCGATCCGGGCGCGGACGGCCCGGATCCCTGCGCTGGAGCCGACGATCGGGGCCGCGCCGTCGGCGCGGGTCCGAGAGGCCCCGAGGAGACCCGATCGCTGGGCACGATCGATGACGAGCACCAGCGCGCCCAACTGACGCGCGGATTCGAGGAACTGGCGATCCCAGTCGTCGAACGCGCAGCCTCCCTCGTCGAAGACCGCGTCGATCGCGCCCAGCGCGAAGTCGCCCGACGTCACATCGACTGAAATCGCGCCGGACGGAGGCCGCGGCATCGCGGGACCGTCGCGCAACTCCACCTCGCGCGCGTTCATCAGGTCCCGCAGTTCCGACTCGAACCGCTCGCGCAAGGCGCGAGGATCCCGGCAGGACCACAGCGACGAGGTGAGGGCCGCGAGCAGCGACGACAGGCCACGCCGGCGTTCCGTCGATCGGCACCACGCGCGCGCCATCAGGCCTCCCTTTGGAATTGGAGCAGAGCGCGACTCCAAATCCGGTGCCAGCGAACGCGGACGAAAACGCTGAATCATTTCATTCCTTCGACGTCTGCTTCACGTTCATCAAAACCTTTCCGGGTAGGCACTCCCCGTCCGCCTGCCGGCTTCCCCGCGCCGGTCAGGCCGCTGACGGGGGACTGCCTACCCGGGATGGGTCGATCATTCGCAGATCCAGTCGCAGCTCTCGTTGAACGAGAGCGCTGCCTGGTACGTCACGCCACTCTCGGGATGAATCGCCGCGACGCTGCAGCGGACCACCCGAGCCGAGAACCTGCCCTGGTGGGCGTGATTCTCGATCTGCACATCCACCTGCGATCCGGGGCGAAGCGGCCGCCCCCCCTCGACGAGCGCGCCGCTCGCGCTGACGTCGATGACCAGCAGGCGATGGCCTGGCCGCATGCGCGCGTTGAGATCGTTTCGACGAAGGCGCCGATCGCGCCGTCGGTCCTTCTCGTGGCTCATGGCTCGTGGCTCAGGGCTCAGGGCTCAGGGCTTACAGATCGATCCAGCGCCGCTGCGAGTAGTCGTACCTCAGGAGGCGCACGCGGCCCGTCGATCCGAGCACTCGCACCGCATACTGCGCGCGCTCCCGCCCGTGCACGTACAGCGTGCCGGATGTGGACGTGCCGTCGGGATTCATCGAGAGAAGCTTCGACGCGCCGATCCGCACGCCGTCGGCTCCGGTCGCGGGCAGGCCGTCCGCATCGGGTACGCCACTCAGGATCCCGAACGCCACGCCGGCGAAATGAGCGTCCAGGGTTTCGGGAAGCGTTGTTGTCTTGTCGATGCCACTTCGGATCTCCGTGGTGTGGAGCCCGTTGTGATTGCCGTCGACAATCGTGGTGATCAGATAGTCCGGCGTGGACGCCTCGAAGCGCAGCCCCGTCGCGGCCGATCGCCGGACGGCGTTGATGCGCGATTCGGCGAGACGCTGCGCGAGGTACCTTGCCGCCCCCCGTGTCCGAAAGTCGTCGATGGCGCGCAACCCCTGCGGAACGGCAATCGTCGTCAATGTTCCGGCGATGGCGAGCACGAATAGGAGCTCGAGCATCGTGAATCCCGGCAAGTGACCGCAAGAGCCGCGCGCCATCGACGTGGAACCTCGCTCGCATCCAGGCGGACAGTCGGCGTCTAGCGCGGCGACGCTCCGGGGTGTTCGGCCTTCTCGGTGACGGTGAGGTACGGCTTCAGCTTCAGGAAGCTCTTTTCCCCGATCCCCTTCACGTTCATCACATCCTCGATCTTCTTGAACTGGCCGTTCTTCTGCCGGTACTCGATGATCCGCTGCGCGACTTTCGGACCGATGCCCGGGAGCGCTTCGATCTGGGCCTGCGTGGCGGTATTGAGGTTGACGGGTGCCGACGGCGCCGCGGCGGCCGAGCGGCCGGCCGCCTTCGACGATCCGCCCGCGGCCTTCTGCTGGGCCGCGGCGGGGAGCGCCGCGGCGGCGACGAGTGCGAGAACCATGAACAATGCGCGCATAGCGTGACCTCCAGAAAAGGAAGAGTGAAGGCCCCATGCCGTCACGGCAAAGTGCATCAGGGTCGGGCACCTCGTCTGATCAGGTCGCCGGGGCCGTGCGGTCAGATGGCAAGGGTCGGTCCGCGCGCGCGGCGAACGTCTCGTCCCGGGAACTGACTGGAGGCGCACGTGATTCGGCCGCGTCGAGGACGGCGCATCTCCGCCGCCGCTTCGACGATTGCAGCCGCGCGACCACCAACGGATGCGATGGAGAGGATTCGGCGGCGATCGGCCGCCCAAACACCGCGCACCTTCGGTTGCGCGCGTGTCTACTGACGGAGCCAGCGGGACGATGTCATGGCGTCGCGATGCGCGACCACCATTACCGACGGATAGCGGTGCCTGTGACCGGACCGGTCTGCCCGCGCAGCCGCCGATAGACCTCCCACAGCAGATTGGTGTGGGTGTACGGATGGTCCTCCGGCAGATTCGACGGCGTAATGAGGAGGCCGGTCGACGACACGGCCCAACTCTGGAAGATGAGTTGATCCGGCATGTCATCCCATCCCGCGAACGCCTGGGCGATCTCCTGAACGACCTTGTCGGCGTCGAAGGCATACAGGACGTCGGAATCGCCGTTGTAACCCCAGATGATGATCCCGAACGCGATGTTTCTGGCGACGCACGCCTGCCGCAGCGCCCGCATGTCGCGGGTGAAGTCGTCGCGGCCGGCACGAAGACCGCGGGTATCCACGTCGGCGTGGACGAACGCCGGCGGGACGCCGCGCGCGGCCAGCAGGTTCAGGATCGTCTCGAAGTCCGCCTCGCTCGACGTCGGATACGCGTCGATCAACCCGATCTTCACGTTCGGGAATACGCTGTGCACCCCGCGAACGTAGATCGCGATGCGATCGGCCGTCGGCTCGAGCGCCGGCCCTCCGCAGACGGGAGCGCGTCCGGCGGCGAACGGATCGTCCATGGCAACGTAGGCGACAGTGCCTCCGGCGCCTTGAACCGCCTGCAGCGACGCAACCGTGCTCGCGATCGACGCATTCATCCCGCTCGCGTCCGGGGTGCAGTAGAACTCCTTGACCGAGCCGGCTTCGATCGCGATCTTCTTCCCCCACTTCGTCAGCGCTTGAAACGCGCCGGCGCGCGCCAGCGCGTCGAAGGAATTGGCGCCAACGATTGAGGGCGCGGGAAGCTGAGTGTGCTGCTGATAGAACTTGAAGACGTCCACGATCTGGCGCGCATGCGCCCACTCGTCGGGACGCTCGAAGAGGTCCAGATAGTCGACCGTGCCGGGACCGGGCGCGAACCAGATCCGATTCGACTCGACGGACGAGAACGGCACCGCGCCGATCAGCATGAACGCCGCACCGACGATCGACGCGGTCAGACAGCGCCGCATTCAGGCAGTATAAAAGAAACTCGAGAGAACGAAGGTCAGCCGCGCCGCTCGAGCGGGGCCGTACGCGACGCCAGAATCATCGTCGCGTTCAGCGCGGCGAGCAGCGCGATGAGGGCCGCCGCCGGCGTCCAGGCTCCTTGGGGATCCGTGCGGAACGACGGCAGCCATCGATCCGGCTGTCCGATCGGCTGCAGCAGCGCTGCGAGCACTCTGTTGGTGCCGTCCCCCTGCGGCCACAGGGCGCGCGGATGCTGCCAGCCGTAAGCCGCTATCAGGATCTGCGGAATGAGCAGCATGACCGCCGCATACCGCGCCGTCGGGACGTTCACCAGAGCGACCGCCGCCAGGCAGAAGAGGGGGACGAGCGGGACCAGAAAGCGGCCGGCCGGCGAGAACCCTCCCCACCAGAGATCGTGGGCGGCACATGGGATCACCAGCGCCACGACCGGGATGAGCCAGACCGCAAGATCCCGGCGCAACCACCACGCCGCGGGCAACAGTGCGTAAACGGGCGCCCACCACACCAGGCCGCTTTCGCGGTCGAGAAACAATCCCACGATGCCGTGTCCGAAGGCGCTCCATGAGAAGGGCAGGCGCTCGAGAGTCTGCCCGCCCGTCAGGTTTCCCCAGACGTACATCGTCCACAGGCCAAGCGCCAGCGGCGGGATTGCGAACAGCGCGCCGACCGCGGCCTTCTGCGTATGGGAGAGACTCTTCAGCGAATCCCTCCGGCGCCACAACGCTACCAGCAGGAGGCCGATGCCGAACAGCAGGAATTTCTTGTGAAACCACGGAAGGCATCCGAGGACCAACACCGCCGCCGAGTCTTTCCATCTCCATCGCGGCGATCGCGACGCCCAGAGGGCGACGGCGCCTGCAGCGGCCAGCAACGCAAACGGTTCAGGAAATACGACGAAGGAATTCGACAGCACGGGAACCGTGAGCCACGCCACGAGCACCATGCCCGCGGCCATCCGCCGGGACATCCCCTGATCTTCGAGGGCGCCGCACGTGACGACGGCAGCCCACGTGACGATCGCGATGATCACGAGTGAGAGGAGCGAGTACGCAAACAATCCCCGGTTCATGTGGAACCGCGTGAGAAGGGTTTCGGTGGGTAGCTTCGCGGCGCTCGTGGCGACCACGTACGCGGGGAGCAGCACAACGGGGACGCCCAGGTCATGAACGGAGATCAGTTGACCCGTACGGCTTCGCCTCGCGTGCAGCTCCGGCTCGAGACCGGCCGCGCCGAAACGGGCGGCGTCTCCGCGTGCGTAGTTGTTGTCGAGATCGAGGTCGCCGTCCGACCGCAAGCTCTCCGCGATCAGCAGGTAATGGGGTTCGTCGCCCGTGACTGAATATTTCCCGTGGGTCGTCAACCCCCACGAGACGAGGAAGATCGTGGCCGCGACGAACGCGTGCGTATTCACCGCTGCGGAGCGGCGACGCCGGACACGGTCCGATACCACTCCACCGTCCGGCCCAGGCCGTCCTCGAACGACACGGACGGCGCGTAGCCGAGCAGGCGGCGGGCCTTCGAGATGTCGGCCTGCGAATCGCGCACGTCGCCGGTCCGTGGCTCGGCATACGTCGGGTCCACGCTCGCGCCGACGAGGCGCTTCATCGTCTCGAACAGCTCATTGAGAGAAATGCGCCCGCCCGTCGCCACGTTGATCACTTCCCCGCTCACGTTGGGCGCCTCGCAGGCGCGCAGCACGCCGTCGACGACGTTGGCCACGTAGGTGAAGTCGCGCGTCTGCCCGCCGTCGCCGTAGATCGTCGGCGGCCGATTCTCGAGGAGCGCGGTCGCGAAAACCGAGATGACGCCCGAGTAGGGCGAGGAGGGATCCTGGCGCGGGCCGAACACGTTGAAATAGCGCGTCGAGACCGTCTGGAGCCCGTAGAGGCGGGTGAACATCTGCAGGTACTGCTCGGCGATCACCTTCTGCAGGCCGTAGGGCGATGTCGGGTTCGACGGCATGTCCTCGCGCTTGGGGAGCGTCGGCGTATTGCCGTACGCCGACGAGGAGCCGGCGAACACGAGCCGCTTGACGCCGGCGTCGCGCGCGGCGATGAGGACGTTCAGCGTCCCGTCGACGTTGGCGTGATGCGACGTGATCGGATCCTTGACGGACCGCGGGACGGATGGAATCGCGGCCTGGTGCAGCACGTACTGGACGCCGTCGACCGCGCGCCGTGCCACGGCCAGATCGGCCAGATCCCCTTCGAGGAAGTCGATCCCGGAAATGTGATCGAGGTTGCGGCGCTTTCCTGTGACGAGGCTGTCGGCGACGCGGACGGTATGTCCGCGCCGCACGAGCTCCTCCGCCAGGTGCGATCCGATGAAGCCGGCTCCGCCGGTGACCAGATAAGTGGGCATGTTGTGCACGATAAGCTTAGCAGAGCCCGCAGACAGCCGCTGTATACAGCCGCGAAACACGCGGAGTGCGCGAGTGTCGTACGACTGATCGACTCCCACGACTGGTCGAACGTCCGGCCGTCACGACGCGGCGCTAGACCTTGGTGCCGGCGCTTCCATCGCGATTCGCGCTCGGACGGCTCAACAGCCACTGCAGCGGGAAGATCCAGGGAGTGTTGATCCGGTTCCGACGCAGGTCTGCCAGGACGCCGGCGGGATCCGTGCCGCCGCTAGCGAAGGCGCCAGCCGTTCACGGGCCCCCCGTGAAGGAACTTTTCCGGCGTCATGAGACCGTCGCGTTTGAAGACCATCCCGTCCCTCATGACGAACGACACGGACCGCAGCGCATCCAGGTCCTCGAGCGGATTGCCCGACACGGCGATCATGTCCGCGGGAAATCCCGCCTTGATGGGGCCGCGGCGCGACGTCAGATCGCAGACGTCGTAGCCGTTGATCGTCATGATCTTCAGCACGTCCTTCGCCGGAATGCCGGACGCTTTCCAGCTCAGGAGGAAGTTGATCACCACTTCCCCGCGCGTCATCCCCGGGATGTAGTAGTCCGCGTCGGTGGAGAACGCCATCTTCACGCCATTGGCCCACGCGTTCTTCATACCGGCGACGGTTCGATCGAAGGCCTCCTTCGTGCCGCGGTACGTCGTGAATGGCGTCTCCGTGCCGACGCGCCACACGCCCTTCTTCGCCATCAGCTTGTGCACCTCGTCGTCCAGAGGACCGCCGTGCTCGAGCGACCAGAACCCGGCTTCGATTGCGCGCAGCGCGCCGACCTTGGTCTGCACGTGGCCGGCGACCTTCAGGCCCGCGTTCGCCGCTTCCGATACGAACGTCTTGAGGTCGTCGACCGTGTAGGGATACGGCTTGCAGTCGACGCAGACCTTGATCACTCTCGCGCCGAAGAGAATGTTCTGCCGCACGGCCTTGACGATCTCGTCGTGCGTGTCGGCGTCGAGGTACTCCGGATAGACGATGTTGTGCTCCCTCGCCATTTCGGGCGTCGGGGTGAACTGTCCGCCCATGCCGCCGATGATGATCCCGGAGTTGACGATTGTCGGTCCAGGCACCCATCCCTGCTCGATGCCGACCCGGAGCGCAGTGTCGGCGTAGTTGCCGTTGTTGCCGAGATCGCGGACGACCGTGAATCCCGCGGACAGCATCTGCATGCCGTTCGAGACCGCCTGAATCGCCCGCAGGGCGGTCGAGTCCATCACGTACGTCAGGTAATAGACGTTGCTCTCGGGATCCATCTTGTAGGTGAGCGCCAGGTGGTTGTGCGCGTCGACGAGGCCGGGCAGCACCGTCTGCTTCGAGAGGTCGATGATCTCGGCGTTGGCGGGCGCCGCCGCGTTCGGCCCGATGGACGTGATGCGGCCGTTCTCCACGACGATCGTCTGATTGGCCGTGATGGTCCCGGCGGCGGGATCGACGAGCCGTCCGGCGTGGATGACCGTCGCGCGCGGCGGCGGCGCCTGCGCGAGGAGCGTCGACAGAACGAGCGCGCATGAGATTCTCAGCATGCGCGGGATTGTAAGGCCGCAGAGCGCCGTAAGCCGAATTCTGTTTCCACCTTACGGTGGATGACGATCATTCCTCTAGCCCCGTCATCGCTGACGGGATCCAGCAGCCTACCCGGAAGCGTCGGACGGGCCGTCCGCTGATCCACCGTGCGGTGGATCGGGCTTCCCTATTTGGCCTTGCTCCGTGCGGGGTTTTGCCTGCCACCGATGTTGCCACCGGCGCGGTGCGCTCTTACCGCACCTTTTCACCCTTACCTGCGACAGACTCTCGCGAGTCTGCCTCGCCGTCGCTCACGAAGTGAGCGACGGCGGGCGGTGTATTTTCTGTGCCACTGTCCTTCGAGTTGCCCCGACCGGCCGTTAACCGGCGCACTGCCCTGCGGAGTTCGGACTTTCCTCCTCCGGCGCATCTTCCGCCTGAAGGCGGAAGCCACGATCGGAGACGATCGTCTGGCGCTCTGCGACGATCTCATTATCGCACGCGCCACTCGGCAATCGGCACCCGACAATCCGTCGATCGCCAATCGGCATTCGACAATGTCATTCGCCACTCGCCACTCGACAATCCGTCGGTCGCCAATCGGCACCCGACAAATGTCAATCGCCACGCGCCACTCGCCCCTCGGCAATGTCAGCCGTCGGCTTCCTGCGTAATGGCGTACTGCTCCAGCTTCTTGTAAAGATTGGACCGGGGCGTGCCGATCACCTCGGCGGTCTTCGAGATGTTCCAGGCGTTCTCGCGGAGCTTCTCGACGAGGAACTTCCGTTCCGCGGACTCCTTGAACTCGCGGAGCGTGCCGGGCGCGAGGTGGTTGCCGGGCGCGCCGTCGGGTGCCCCCGCCGGCCGGGTATCGGGTCGCACGATGTCGCGCAGATCGTCGACGTCGATGCTGTCTCCCGGCGTCATGATCAGGAGCCGCTCGACCGTGTTGCGGAGCTCGCGGACGTTGCCCTTCCAGCGCGCTTTCTGCATGAGCTCGAGCGCGGCGGGCGTGAAGCGCTGCGGACGCCGGTTGTTCTCGCGCCCGAACAGGTCCGCGAAGTGGCGCACGAGCGCGGGAATGTCGTCGCGCCGGTCGCGCAGCGTCGGCACGCGGATCGGGATCACGCTCAGGCGGAAATACAGATCCTCGCGGAACGTGCCGCGCTCGATCTCCGACTCGAGATCCTTGTTCGTGGCCGCGATGACGCGGACGTCCACCTTGATCGTCCGCGCCGACCCGAGCCGCTCGACTTCTCCCTCCTGCAGCACGCGGAGCACCTTCGCCTGCGTCTTGGCGCTCATGTCGCCCACTTCGTCCAGGAAGATCGTGCCGCGATCGGCCTGTTCGAACTTGCCGATCTGCTTCTCGGTCGCGCCCGTGAAGGACCCCTTTTCGTGGCCGAAGAGCTCCGATTCGATCAGCTCTTCCGGGATCGCCGCGCAGTTGACCTGCACGAACCGATCGCGGCTGCGCAGGCTGTTGCGATGGATCGCGCGCGCCACCAGCTCCTTGCCGACGCCGCTCTCGCCGAGGAGCAGGACCGTCGCATTGGTCGGCGCCGCGCGCTTGATGGCCTCCCAGACCTGGCGAAGCCCGACGCTGTCGCCGACCATCTGATGCCGCGCTTCGACCGCCCGTTTGAGCGATCGATTCTCGTCCTTCAGGCGCGTCTGATCGATCGCGTTCCGGATCGTGACGAGCACGCGCTCGCTGGCGAGCGGTTTCTCGATGAAATCGAACGCGCCCAGCTTGGTCGCCTCGACCGCCGTGCTGACCGTGCCGTGGCCCGAGATGATGACGACCGGCAGCGTCTCGTTGGCCTGCCGGATCTTCGGCAGCGCCTCGAGACCGTCGAGCCCCGGCATCTTGATGTCCAGGAACACGAGATCCGGCGGCTCACGCTCGATGAGCGCGAGTCCTTCGGGGCCGCTCGAGGCTTCCTGCACGTCGTAACCCTCGTATTCGAGGATCATCCGCAGCGAGCGACGGATCTCCGCTTCATCGTCGACGACCAGGATTCTCGCCTTCATCCTCGGCCGGGGGGCTTCGCCCCGCCGGTCCCCCCTGCACGCTCTCTCGCGGGGGCCCCGCGCCCCGCTCCGTTCGCGTGGCTCACTCGCGTTCGCTCGTTCGCCATCACCGAGCGTCCACGGTCGCCATCACGAAGGTACGCTGTCCCACGGCCGGATCGTACCCGTAAAAGGCCAGTGCGTCACCCGTGCGGGCGGCCGTCATCAGCCGCTGGAAATCGGCCGCCGACCGCACCGGCTGCCGGTTGATCTCCATGATCACGAAGCCGCGCCGCATCGCCGGCACGAACGCCGCGCCGACGGGATCGACGCGGACCACGATCGCTCCCTGCACCGACGGCGGAATGTCCATCCGCCGCGCCGCGGCGGGATCCAGATCGCGGACGATGAGGCCGAGCGCAGGATCGGAGGGTGCCGTCACGCCCGCCGGCCGTGGCGAGACCCCCCGCGTCGCCGGCGGCGCGTCCCGTGATGGCCGCTCCGTCAGCCGTACCTGCGTTACCTGCCGCCGCCCGTCGCGCAGCACGTCGAGGCGCGCGACGCTCCCGGGCTGCCGGCCCGAGATGTCGCGGATCAGCTCCTCGTTCGTCCAGATCTCGCGGCCGTCAACCGTCAGGATCACGTCGTAGGCCTTCAGGCCCGCGCGCTCCGCCGGCGAACCGGCGCTCACGTCCTGGACGAGGGCGCCGCGCGACACCGACAGCTTGAGCGACCGCTGCAGATCCGGCGTGACGTCGGTGAGCACGACCCCGATGAAACCGCGGGAGACGGTGCCGCGCGTCTTCAATTGCGGCAGAATCGCGACCGCCTGGTTGATCGGCACGGCGAAGCCGATGTTGTTCGCCCGCGAGCTGATCGCCGAATTGATGCCGATCACCTCGCCGCGCGCGTTGATGAGCGGTCCGCCGCTGTTGCCCAGGTTGATCGCGGCGTCCGTCTGAATGTAATCGTCGAGGCTCGCGTCGAACAGCTTCCGGCCGATGAAGCTCACCACGCCCACGGTCACCGAATGCACGTAGCCCAGGGGATTTCCGATCGCGCAGACCCACTCACCGACGCGCAGCTCGTCGGAGTTTCCGAGCGGCGCTTCGGGCAGCGAGCCGCCGCCGGGAACCTTGATGAGCGCCACGTCGATCGCCGGATCGGCGCCGACGACGTCGCCGCGCAGCACGCGGCCATCGGCCAGCGTCACCGTGATTCGATCGGCGTCCTCGATGACGTGAAAGTTCGTCAGGATGAACCCCTGCCGATCGATTACAAACCCGCTGCCCGATCCCTGGCGCGGCAGATCGAGGTCGCGCGGAGAGTCGCCGGGATCGTCCGACGGCCGCCGCCGGCGCGCGTCGTGGCCGCCGCGCGTGGCCGAATCGATGTTGACGACCGCCGCGTTGATCCGGTCCGCGACGTCGGCGAAATTCACGACGCCGGGCACGGCCGCGTCGCGGCGCGCGCCAATCGTCGGGCGCAACCCCGCCCGTCCTGCCTGGCCGCCCGGCGACGAGGCGATCGCGGGAATCGAAGGAAAGCCCGCGTTCACCGCCGCGCCGATCAGAAACGAGACGGCGCTGCAGAGGGCGGCGACCAGAAGAGTGTGACGGCGCATCCTCACCCGATTATCTCGCGGAATTCGGCTTCCGACAGCGTCGGGACGCCCAGGGTTCGTGCCTTCTCCAGCTTCGTTCCCGGGTCCTGCCCGACCACGACGTATGCGGTCTTCCTGCTGACGGAGCTCGACACCTTGCCTCCCAGCTCTTCAATCGCCGCCGTTGCCTCTTCGCGGGTCATCGTCGGCATCGTGCCGGTCAGGACGAAGGTCTTTCCGGCCAGCCGGCCGGGCGCGGTGACGTCGATCGCCGGCTGCAGGCTCTCCATGTTGACGCCGGCCCGCGCGAGCTTCTCGATCACCGCCCGATTGTGCGGCTCGTCCGCAAACGTGCGGACCGACGCGGCGAGGACCAGACCGACGTCGGGAATCGTCTGGAGCGCCTCGACGGGCGCGTCGAGAATGGCCTGGAGCGTGCGCATGTGCCGCGCGAGCGTGGCCGCCGCCTTTTCGCCAACGTGGCGGATTCCGAGCGCATAGACCAGCCGCGACAGGTCGTTCGCCTTGCTGCGCTCGATCTGCTCGAATACGTTACGGCCCACCTTGCCCAGACGTCGAGGCACCGCACGATCCGATCGCGGATCGCGCGGGGCGACCACCAGGTGCTCGAGCTGCTCCGCCGTCAGATGATAGAGATCGGAAAAATCGCGCACGAGCTCCCGCTCGATCAACTGGTCGACCAGCGATTCGCCCAGCCCCTCGATGTTCATCGCGCTGCGGGACGCGAAGTGTTCGAGGCTGCGCCGCAGCCGCGCCGGGCACGACGTATTCTCGCACCGCCAGACGACCTCGTCCTCGCCGCGGACCAGGGCGCTTCCGCACGCCTGGCACTCCGTCGGCATGATCCACGGCGTCGAATCCGGCGGCCGCAGGCTCGGAACCGGGGCGACGACGCGCGGAATGACGTCGCCGGCTTTCTCGATCACGACGGTGTCCCCCTCGCGGAGGTCCTTGCGCGCGATGTCCTCGGCGTTGTGCAGCGTCGCCATCGAGATCGTCGAGCCCGCGACGAACACCGGCTCCAGGACGGCATACGGCGTATTGGCGCCCGTGCGCCCGACGTTGACGGCAATACGCAGCAGCTTCGTGTGCGCCTGCTGCGCCGGGAACTTGAATGCCGTCGCCCACCGCGGAAACTTCGCCGTCGACCCCAGCCGCTCGCGCAGCGCGAGGTCGTCCACCTTGACGACGACGCCGTCGGTCTCGAACTGGAGATCGCGGCGCGCGTCGGCCCACTCCCGGCAGAATGCGATCACGTCGTCGATGCTCCCGCAGCGCCGCCAGTGTCGCTCCACGGGCAGGCCCAGCGCGTGAAGGGCCTCGAGGGTTTCGGCGTGCGTCTTCCGCCTGAAGGCGGACGCCGCCGGGTCCGCAGCTAGGTGTGAGATGTCGTGGCTTCCGCCTGCAGGCGGAAGAACAACCTGATAGGTGAACGCCGCCAGCCGCCGCTTTGCCACGAGCGCGGGATCGAGGTTTCTCATCGTTCCGGCCGCCGCGTTGCGCGGATTCTGGAAGAGCGGCTCGCCTTCTTCCTCGCGCTCGCTGTTGATCCGCTCGAACGACGCCCGCGGCAGGTACACCTCGCCACGCACCTCGAGACGTCCGGGAATCTCCCCGTTCAGCTTCAGCGGAATCGCGCGGATGGTCCGGACGTTCGCCGTCACATCCTCGCCGCGGACGCCGTCGCCCCTGGTCGCGCCGCGCACGAGCCGCCCGCTGTCGTAGGTCAACGCGATGCTCAAGCCGTCGATCTTCAGCTCCACGACATAGGCGGCGGGCGCCTCGCCGAGGCCGGCGCCCTTGCGCACCCGTTCGTCGAACGCCTTCAGCTCTTCGTCGTTGTAGGCGTTGTCGAGACTGAGCATCGGCGACAGATGCTCGACGGTGGCAAAGCCCTCGATCGGACGGCCGGCGACGCGCTGCGTCGGCGACTCGGGCGTCACGAGATCCGGGTTTTCCGCCTCGAGCCGCTCGAGCTCGTGGAGCAGCGCGTCGAACTCTTCGTCGGAGATCTCGGGCGCGTTGTGGACGTAGTACCGCTCTTCATGGTGACGTATGAGCGCGCGCAGTTGATGTAAACGCTCGTCCGGTCGGCTCACGGCTCAGGGCTCAGGCTGATTTACAGCTTCTTGTTTTCATGAGCCATAAGCCACACGCCATGAATCATGAGCCGTGAGCCATGAGTCACCTGTCGCGGGACAGCACGTAATCGGCGAGCGCCTTGAGCGCGTCGCGCTCGCGAGTGGGCGGAAAGACGTCGAGCGCGGCCTTGGCGCGGTTGGCGTACTCGAGCGCCTTGGCGTACGCCAGGTCGGGCGCGCGCTGCTCGCGCAGCATGCGGAGAATCTCGCGCCACTGATCTTTCGATACGGTGCGCTCGGAGACGACCGTGCGGATGAGGCGATCGGCGTCCGCCCCCCCGCGCTGCAGCAGATAGATGATCGGGAGCGTGACCTTCCCTTCCCGCAGATCGCCGCCGACGGGCTTGCCGAGCGCGGTTTCATCGGCCGTATAGTCGAGCAGGTCGTCGACGATCTGAAAGGCGATGCCGAGGTTGAAGCCGAAGTCGCGGAGGCCCTCCTCCTGCCCGTCGGTGACGCTGCCGAGCACGCCGCCGATCTGCGCGCACCCGCCGAACAGATACGCCGTCTTGCGCCGGATGATCTCGAAATGCTCCTCTTCACTGATGTCCACGTCGCCGGTCTTCGTCAACTGATAGAGCTCCCCTTCGATCATCCGCAGCGTCACGTCACAGAGCAGTCGCACGATCTCGAGCGAATCCTGGGTGAGCGCCATGGCCATCGACTTGATGTAGAGGTAATCCCCCAGCAGGACGGTGATGTCGTTGCCCCATCGCGAATGCACGGCGAGCCGGCCCCGGCGCACGTCGGCGCCGTCGATGATGTCGTCGTGGACGAGGGTGGCGGTATGGATGAACTCGACGACCGACGCGTTCAGCACCGCGCGCTCACCGGAATAGCCGCACAGGCGCGCCGCCATCAGCAGCACGGCCGGCCGCACGCGCTTTCCGCCGCTCTTCTGGATGTATTTCCCCATCTCGGGGATCAGGGCGACACGCGACTGGATATGTCGCGCGAATTCGTGCTCGACGCGTTCGAGGTCGTCGCGGATCGGCTCGAAGATCTGGGCCAGATCCGCAGTCACGGGCAGGTTTTGCGCGGTATCGCTCAAAGGATTGTCGCCAGGTGTCGCATCAACATATCGGACTCCCCACGGCAGTGTCAACGCGCTAAGCCATTCACCCGACGTGACTTGGCGGGAACAAGCGAGCGAAATTCTGCGCGGTCCGCGCCTCCAGCGCCTCGACGGTCTCCACACGCGCCATCGCCAGCGCTGCGACCACGCGCGCCAGGTACGCCGGCTCGTTCCGTTTGCCGCGATGCGGCACGGGGGCCAGGTATGGGCTGTCGGTCTCGGCCAGGAGGCGGTCGGGCGGGATGAGCTTTGCGGCCTCCCGAAGCGTCTCGGCCTTCGGGAACGTCACGATTCCGGCAAACGAGACATAGAAGCCGATGTCGAGCGCCCGGCGCGCCATCGCCGCGTCGCCGGTAAAACAGTGGAAGACGCCTGCGATGCCGCCGGCGCTCTCGAGGATGGCGAAGGTATCCTCCGTCGCCTCGCGCGTGTGCACGACAACGGGCAGGCCGAGCTCGCGCGCCAGATCGACCTGCGCGGCGAACACATCCTGCTGCACGTCGCGCGGCGCGAAGTCATAGTGATAATCGAGCCCGATCTCCCCCACTGCGCAGGCCCGAAAGGCGGCCGCGTGCTGACGCGTCACGTCCGCAGCGTGTCCCGCGCGCCCGGCAAACACCGCCGCCGCATGCGGATGCACCCCGGTGGCAAAGCGGACGGCGCCCCAGCGCGCCTGCACGTCGCGCGCGCGGCCGGCTTCCGCCTCGTCGCCGGCGGCCAGGATGCACAGCGCGCCCGTCACCCCCGCTTCCCGCGCCCGCTGGATTACGCCTTCGAGGTGCCCCTCGAAGGCTTCATCGGCCAGGTGGCAATGACTATCAATCACAGTGCCGATTGACGATTGCAGATTGCCGATCGAAATTGTCGATTGGCGATTGCCGATCGAAATTGTCGATTGGCGATTGGCGATCGAAGGGTTGAGGGTTGATGGTCGTGTGATCGATTAAGGATTGAGGGTTGATGATTGTGTGATCGATTGTCGAAGGCCAATGCCGATTGGCGGTTTATTGCTGATTGCTGATGCACGACAGACGCCTCTCTTGTTGAGAACCCAATCACCAATCGCCAATCGCCAATCGACTAACAATCGGCAATCGACAATTCGTCGATCGCCAATCGCCAATCGGCAATGCAATCGCCAATCGCCAACCGCCAATCGGCAGTGCGCCTCTTGGCGCTAGCGAATGCGCGCCCCAGGGGCGATGTCTCCGTCGAACGCGACGAGGACGGGTTTGCCGCCCTCCGGGCTCGCCGCGAGGATCATGCCGTTCGACTCGATCCCCATCAGCTTCGCCGGCTTCAGGTTGAAGACGACGCCGACGGTTTTTCCCACGAGCTGCTCCGGTTCATAGGCCTCCGCGATCCCCGCCACCAGCGTCCGCTGCTCGCTGCCGACGTCGATCGACAGCTTCATCAACTTGCGCGAATTGGGCACCTTCTCGGCGGTGAGCACCTTCGCCACGCGGAGGTCGATCTTGAGGAAGTCGTCGATGGTGATTCGGGTGTCCGCCGGCGTCGCCGCCGGCGCGGCGGACGCCGGAGACGGTTGCGGCGGAGTCGGCTGCTCGGTCACGTTGCTGCTCCTCTTGCCGGCGCCTTCGATGCGCGGCCACAAGTTGTCGCCCTTGACGATGGTTCGATTGCCGTCGTTGCGCCACGCCGCCTCGTCGAGGCGGAGACGATCCGCCGGTGTCGCTTCGCCGACGCGGCGGAGGATCTCCCCCGCGGATTTCGGCATGATCGGCAGCAGCAGGATGCCCGCGATCCGCACGGCCTCGGCGACGTCGAACAGCACCTGACTGAGCCGCGCCGCGTTCCGGGCTTCGTGTTCGGGCCGCGCGAGCGCCCACGGCTCCGTTTCCGCGATGTACTCGTTCGCGGCATCGACGAGACGGAAGGCCGCGGCCGCGCCCCCCTCGAGCGCGCAGCGGTCCATCGCGTCGCGGTAGTCTTTCAGCCCCTTCGCCGCCGTTTCCGCAAGGCGGCCCGGCGCTTCCGCCGGCGCCACGCGTCCGCCGCGATATTTCTCCGTCATCGCGGCGATCCGGCTCACGAGATTGCCCAGATTGTTCGCGAGATCGGCGTTGTAGCGGTCCTGCAGCCGCGACCACGAGAAATCGCCGTCTCCGCCGTAGGTGACCTCCTTGATCAGATACAGCCGCAGCGGATCGACGCCGACCTTGCTCACCGCGTCGGCCGGATCCACGACGTTGCCGAGCGTCTTGCTCATCCGCTGGCCGTCGACCGACATGAAGCCGTGGCCGAACACCTGCCGCGGCAGCGGCAGCCCCGCGCTCATGAGCATGGCGGGCCAGATGACGGTATGGAACCGCGTGATGTCCTTGCCGATGACGTGCAGATTCGCAGGCCACCATTTCGCGAACATCTCCTCGTCTGTGCCGAATCCGACCGCCGCGGCATAGTTGATTAGCGCGTCGAACCAGACGTAGACGACGCTCGAAGGGTCGTGCGGCACGGGAATGCCCCACGACTGGCCGGCGCGGCTGATCGAGATGTCCTCCAGGCCCGATTCAATCAGCCGAAGGATCTCGTTGCGGCGGACGTCCGGCGCGATGAAGTCCGGATGGGCGTCGATATGATCGAGAAGCCGCCGCTGGTACTTCGACAGCCGGAAGAAATGGTTCTTCTCCTTGATCCATTCCACGACGCTGTGAAGGGGACACTTGCCGTCGACGAGATCCTTTTCCTGCTTGAAGGCCTCGCACCCGACGCAGTACCAGCCTTCGTAGAAGCCCTCGTAGACGTCGCCGTTCGCGTCGATGCGGCGCACCATCTCCTGGACGGCCGCCTTGTGCCGCGGTTGCGTCGTGCGGATGAAATCGTCGTACGAGATGTCGAGCAGGTCCCACGCGCTCCGGAACTCTCGCTCCATCTGATTGCAGTACGCAAGGGGCTCGAGCCCCTCCTCGCGCGCCTTGCGATAGACGTTCTGGGAGTGCTCGTCATTGCCCATGACGAACCGCGTCTCGAACCCCGCCAGCCGCTTGTAGCGCGCGATGCAGTCGGCCGTGATCTTCTCGTACGCGGTCCCGAGATGCGGACGGCTGTTCACGTAGTCGATTGCCGTCGTCAGATAGAAACGGGACATCCGAACAATCTTATCGGGTAATTACGCAATCGGGGAATTTGGAAATCGGGTCATCTGGAAATCTGGCCTGCGCGGCCTACCGGCCGCGCGATTGAATGGCCGCAGCCTGGACGGTCTTGATCGAGACGCCGTGCTCCGCGGCCAGCCGCTCGCAGTCCTCGAACTCCGGAGATGCGTTCAGCTCGACGCCGTCGCGGCGCGCGATTTTGAAGCGGACGGGACCGTAAGGCGTCCGGACGGTTTCGACGCCGCGATCGAGGCAGGTCCGCGACATCTCCTCGTAGCGCAGGCCAATCGTCGTCGAATCGCGGAACAGGACCGCGGTCAGCGCGTGCCGCGACGCGGGCGGCGCGATGACGGTCACGAGCGTTCCCGGACGGCCCTTCTTCATCTGGATCGGCGTGTAGAACACGTCGAGGGCGCCCGACGCCAGCAGTCGGTCCATGAGCGGCCCGAAGAACTGCGGATTCATGTCGTCGATCTCGCATTCGATCTTCACGACCCGTTCATCCGCACCGTCCAAGCTGGTGGCGTGCTCCGCGGCCCGCTCGCCCAGGAAGAGCCGGAGCACGTTCGGTCTCGCCTCCGGATCCCGCTCGCCCGCGCCGTAACCGATCCTCTCGACGCGCATCGCGGGCAGGGGCCCGAACGCCCGCGCGTAGCCGGTGATGAGCAGCGCACCCGTCGGCGTCACGAGCTCGCAATCACCGTCTCCGTAAACGGGGACGTGGGCAAGCAGACGCGCGGTCGCCGGCGCCGGCACCGGGAACCTTCCGTGGGCGCATTCGACCGTGCCGCCGCCGACGTTCAGCGGCGACGCCCCGACGTCCTGAATCCCGAACCATTCGAACGCGTACACGGCGCCCACGATATCGATGATGGAATCGAGGGCGCCGACCTCGTGCAGATGGACTTTCTCGATCGGCGTGTTGTGGATCGCGCCTTCGGCTTCGGCCAGGCGCTCGAACAAGTGCACGGCCCGTTCCTGGCTCTCCCTCTTCAGCGCCGACCGGCGGATCGCGGCCACGATGTGCTTCAGGTGATGGTGCCCATGCCCGCTGGAGGGGGCTTTCTCCTGCAGACGAAACTTCGTCGCCGCCACGCCGGCGCGCTTCACGCGCTCGGCGCTCACCGCGCCGTACTCGAGGGCGAGGCTGCCAAGCGCGCTCGTGAGCGCGTCGAGCGGCAATCCGAGATCCAGAAAGGCGCCGAGGATCATGTCCCCCGAGGCGCCCGAAAAACAGTCGAAATAGAGCACGACTACCAGATTATCCGATCAACCGATTGCCGGATTTATTTGAGGTCTCCCGCCTCGCGGAGGCTGTGAAACCGGTTCTCCGCGAGAATCACGTGATCGAGCACATCGATCCCCATTACGTCGCCCGCGCGGATGAGGCGCTTCGTGAGCGCCACGTCGTCGCCGCTCGGCGTCGGATCGCCGGACGGGTGGTTGTGGAACACGATGATCGCCGCGGCGCCGCCGCTCGCGGCCTCGCGGAATACCTCGCGGGGATGGACGATGCTCGCGTCGAGCGTGCCGATCGAGAGCAGCCGGGTCCGGAGCACGCGGTGCTTCGTATCGAGCAGGAGGACGCCGAACTGCTCCACCGGCTTGCTCCCAAACTGCGGCACGAGCAGTTCCGCGACGTCGCGCGCGGTGATGATCTGCGGGCGCTCGCGCCGGCCGCGCATCAGCGTTCGCCGCCCGGCCTCGACGGCGGCAATCAGTTGCGATGCCCGGGCGGTGCCGATTCCCGGAACGCGGCGGAGATCGTCGGCGGTCGCCCGCGCGAGTCCGTGCAGTCCGCCGACCGACGCGAGCACGCCGTTGGCGAGCTCGAGCGCGCTCGTCCGCGAGATGCCGTGGCCGAGCACGATCGCCAGCAATTCGTTATCGCCCAAACCGCCGACACCGACGCGATCGAGTTTCTCCCGTGGCCGATCGTGCGGAGCAACCGTCTTCATCGTACATCATCCTGCTGTTATACTCGCCGATCGTGCGCCGCCTGCCGATCGGAGTCCTGCTGCTGCTCTTCGCGGCCGGCTGCTCCGAGCCGCCGCAGAAGGAAATCGACCAGGCGCAAGCCGCCGTCGATGCGGCACGCGCCGGCGGCGCCGACAAGTACGCGCCCGACGACTACACGGCCGCGGCCACCGAACTACAGAAGGCGCACGAGGCTGTCGATCAGCGGGATTACCGCCAGGCCCTCAGCTACGCGATCGACGCGCGGCAGCGCGCCGGCGAGGCGGCGCGTCAAGCCGAGGGCGGCAAGACGCGGGCGCACCGCGCCGCCGACGCGCTCGTCACGGATTGCTCCGCCCGGGTCAGCCAGCTGGACACCGACATCCGAGTGGCGGCCAGCCTCCATGTTCCGCCGAAAGCCCTGCGCCCCGCGCGCGCCGAGCTCGCCGGCGCGCGAACCGCCCTGCAAGAAGCGCGCAGCTCGACTGAAGCGGGAAACTATCAGGAAGTCGTCGGCAGACTCACGGAAGTACGCAAAAAGGTTGACGCCGCCATCGCGTCGGTGGATACGCTTCGGCAACCGCCGCGGAAACGCCGGTAGGGACAACAGCCCTAGACAATCCAGCGGGCTTCGAAGACGACTTCGGCCCAGCCAGTCAGGAAGAGGCCGTCCTCCTGCCACTCGACGCGCTGGGCCCCGCCCGGAGCGATGACCTCGACGTCCCGCGCGGCCCCGCCGAACGCGATCGCCGCGACGGCGGCGGCGCACGCGCCCGTCCCCGACGCTTCAGTGGGACCCACGCCGCGTTCCCATATCAGGATCCTGACGCGCGCCGGCGCTTCGACGGCGGCGAGCTCGACGTTCGTCCCTTCGGGAAACGCAGGATGGACCGCCAGCTTCGCGGCGACGTCGTGCAGGCGCTCGACGCTCACGTCGCCGAGGACCACGCATTGTGGGTTGCCGACGCGCAGCGTGACGGCCTCGACCGGCATCCCCGCCACCGCTACCGTGCGGCGCTGGATCTCTTCCGGCTGCCCCATGTGCGCGCGGAATGTCAGGCGCCGCCCTTCGCGCCCCAACAACTGGAGCATCTTCGTGCCGGCATCCGTTTCGATCTCCAGCGATTCGCCGGATCCGAGACCGCGGACGCGCGCCAGCCAGGCCGCGAGACAGCGGACGCCGTTGCCGGAGAGTTCCGAGTGGCTGCCGTCGGCATTCAACAGCCGCATGCGCGCGCCGCGCGGTCCGTCGCTGAAGAGGATCAGTCCGTCCGCGCCGATGCCGTGATGGCGATCGCAGAGCTGGCGCGCCAGATCGGCGGTCTCCCCCGCCTGCGGCGCGCGGTGCTCGGCCAGCAGCAGAAAATCGTTCCCGAGGGCCTGCGCTTTGACCAGATTCATGATTCTCCGAGGGCTGCCCGCCGGCGCGCCCGGTTCGCGTGGTTCGTTCGCTGCGCTCACTCGCAACTCGCGTCGCAGCCGTAGCGCCGCCTTCAGGCCTGCCTCAGCGAAAAGCAGCGCGCAGCATCCGGCCGCACTCGCGCAGGCCGCCTTTCAGTAATGTCCGCTGCGACGCGACGTTGTCGACGCCCGTCCGTGCCGCGGGCACGCGGCCGGCCAGGTAGCACTCGACGATGAGCTGCTGAATCAGGAAGGAGCCGTAGCCGCACCGGCGCGCATCGGGACGGACTTCCATGAACAGATCCGCGAACGGCGGATTGTAGTGGAGCAGGAAGCCGCCGGTCGCGACCACGGTCCCGGCAACCTCGATGACGAAATCGCCGACCGGCTCGGCGTGGTGTTCGAATACGCGATCGTTTCGGCGCCGGCGGCGGAACATGCCATTCGATGATTGCAGCCCGTTCGAGTTTCCGGCCGCAAACAGGATCGTGTCGGACGTGACGTGGCCGGAGAGTTGCTGCACGAGTGCCGCGTAGAAGTGGTCGTTGCTCTGTCATTCGAGCGCGTCGGCGCTCGAGACGTCCGCGAGCCTGCGCAGGACGTCGAGCGCGCCCATTCTGAGAACCGGGAGCAGGTAGAACTCGAAGACCGTGCCGGCACCGGCCTGCGCGTCCTTCACCGATCCGTATCCGATGTCGCGGTCCTGCCGGCGAACGAGGTATTCCGTCGTCCCGCTCCTCGTGTGCGCGGCGTCGTAGCGGACCTGAGCGTTGAGCTCCTGCAGAAAGACCGCACGCAGGCGCTGGATTTTCGGAAGTCGACAACGGACGATAGACACATCGGGCATCGGCGCAGCGGTCTAATCTTATCCGAGTGGCTTCGCCCCTCGGACTCCTCTACACGCGCGCTTGCGCGGACCCGTGCTCCACCCCGCGCGCGTGGCTCACTCGCTACGCTCGTTCGCGCCGTAGACGTCATTTCGTACAAAACGCCAGCAGGTGCCATCCGAAGCGCCGGACGAGGACCCGCGGGAGCGCGTTGAAGGCACCCACGAAGAACGTGTTGAACACCGTCCCCTTCCAGCCGCCGTGCAGCCGCGACCTCACCGGGAACCGCTCGGCGACGATGCGGATGGATGAAAAGCCGCTCAGGAGCGCGCGGAACTGTCCGATGCTGTACTTGCGGAGCACCGGTGCGTCCTCGTGCTCCAGCGGAACTTTCATCGCCTTCGAAAGCGCGTTCAGCCACGACACGCGGTTGTAGACCTGGAACACCACGGTTCCTCCGGGCTTCAGCACTCGGCGGCATTCGTCGACGAGCGCGCGATCGTTGGCCGTGTACTGGACGACGCCGTGCGCGTAGACGAAATCGAACGTACCGTCGGCAAACGGGAGGTGTTCTCCGTCGGCCTCGCGGAGATCCGCCGGCAGGCCGTGCTGCGAGAAATTCTGCCTGGCGAGCGCCATCGCCGACGACGACAGGTCGACGCCGGTGACGTCAGCCCCGCCGCGCGCGAAGCGCACGAGATCCGTGCCGGCGCCGCAGCCCACTTCCAGCACGCGCTTGCCGCGATAGCCGTTGAAATCGACCAGCCGCGGAAGATGATGGAGCTTTTCGAAGTGGTAGTGCTCGAGATCCGCGAAGAATTCCGCCGAGCCGACCGGATGACGGGTGATCTCGAGATCGTGGATGTGGTGATTCCAGTAGTCGCGGATCTGTTCCTGAACGCCCAACGTCCAACCCCCCAACTCCGCGAGAACGCCCTGCTATAAGATACCTCTCCGAATGCGCCCGCGTGAATTCGACGCTCTCTCAGGCGTGACGTTCGACGTGCTCGTCGTCGGCGGCGGCATCCACGGGCTTGCGACGGCCTTCGACGCGGCGGGGCGCGGGCTCAGCGTCGCGCTGATCGACAAGGGGGATTTCGGCGCGGCCGCCTCGTCCAACCATCAGCGCACGGCGCACGGCGGACTGCGCGCGCTTCAGACCGGACGTCTCGGCTACGCGCGCGACTCCATCGTCGAGCGGCGCGCGCTGGCGCGCATGGCGCCGCGGCTGCTGCGACCGCTGCCGTTCATGATCGGGACCTATCGGTCCGTGACGCGGAGCCGGCTCGCGCTGCGCGCCGCATTCCGGCTCGATCGCTTCCTCGGGCGCGACCGCAACGAAGGCGTCGAGCCGGAGCTGCACCTGCCGCCCGCGAAGCTCCTCTCGCGCGCGGCGACGCTGAAGCTGTTTCCCGGCATCCGGCAGGACGGCCTCACCGGCGGGGCGAACTGGTATGACTACCAGATCGTGCACTCCAACCGCCTCACGCTCGCGTTCGCCGAAGGCGCGGACAGCCGCGGAGCGCGCCTCGTGAATCATGCCGGCGCGGTCGCGCCGATCACGGAGGGCGGGCGCGTGACGGGCATGCGCGTACGCGACGAGATCGGCTGGGGCGAAATCGACGTGCACGCACGCCTCACGATCAACGCCGCGGGGGCCCACGCCGGCGAGATCATGCGGATGTTCGGCGTCGGGCGCGACCTACCGCTCCTCAAGGCGATGAACCTGGTCACGTCGAAGCCGGCGAGCGATATCGCCCTGGCCGCCCCGAGCCCGCGCGGACAGATGCTGACGCTCACTCCGTGGCATGGACGGGCGCTCCTCGGCACGTTTCAGTCCGAGACGTTCAAACAGCCATCCGATCTGGCGGTCACGCACGGCGAGATCGACGCGATGATTGCGGACGCCAACGCCGCGTTCCCCGCGCTTGGACTCACCTACGCCGACGTAACCCTCGTGCACCGCGGCATCGTCCCAGCCCGCAAGGGGAAGGATGGGAAGGCGGTGCTGCAGGCAGCGCCTCGGATTCACGACCACGCGCGCGAGGGCGCCCCGGGGGCGATGACGGTGATCGGTGTGAAGTACACGACCGCCCGCGGCGTAGGCGTGCGCGCCGCTGGACTCGCTGCCAGTCGCGTCGCCGGCGGGCCTGGCGCACGACAGAAGAGCGCGCGCAGCATCGGCCCGATGGTACTTCCCGGCGCCGGCATCGCGGATCACGAAGCCCTCGCGATCGAGACGGCGGGTGCCGTCGGACTGGAGGTTGCGCCCCCCATCATCCGGCATCTGATGTCGCTCTACGGCGACCGCTGCGCGGCGATCGTGCGTCTGATGGCGGAGCGCAGCGACTGGCGCATGCCGCTGGTGCCGGGAAGACTCAACGTCGGCGCTGAAGTGATTCATGCCATCCGCTCGGAGATGGCGGGCACGCTGGCCGATATCGTGATCCGACGGACTGAATTGGGGGCCGCCGGCTACCCCGGCGAAGACATCACGCGCGCGGCGGCGGCGATTGCGGCGGAAGAACTGGAGTGGGACAACGACCGCCGCGATCGGGAGATCGCGGCGGTCGACGCGTTCTATCGGTTCGATTGACGGCGTTTATTTCCCGCCGCCGGGCGTGTCGGTGATCGGCGGAACCTTCCCGACCATCGCCTTGTTGAAAGCCGGTATCTCCGTCCTGAGCAGTTGGAAGTAGCCGCCCTCGGCCTTCTCGACCTCACCCTGGATGTGCGTGAATACCTGCAGTTGTGTGTCCGTCGGCTTGTAGTCGATCGAGCCGGCTTCGTCGCTCGCGCCCTGACCCACGCCGCCGCTCAGCCAGATCAGGTTCATGTACGCCTTGTACGCCTCGGGGAAGTACTTGTCGTCGCTCAGCATCTCGGAGCGCGACACGAGCTGCAGCTCCACGTCGAGGATCTTCTTGTTCATGGCCTCCAGCTGCTTGACGAGATCCGCCTTGCCCTGGTTCGCTTTGACCTGATCCTCGATCTGCTTCCGCCAGACCTCCATCTGGTTGACCATCTTCGAGGTCTGTGTGATCGCGTCGCGGATCTGGATCTGCGTCGCCGTCGAGAGCTGCAGATCGGCGTCCGACGCCTCGACCGCCGGATCCTTGATCACCTCGAACGGCTTCGTGTACTCCTTGCCGTCGACGGTGAAGCGGACCTGGTACTTGCCGGGCGCCGCCATCGGAATCCCCGTCTGGGGCGTGATGCCCCAGTGCGTGATGCGCCGCACGTCCGTGTTCTGGAACCGCGGCTCCTCCCAGATGTGCGGATTCTCCGGCGGCGTCGTCCGCAGCGCGACGAGCGTCGGCGGATCGAGCCGGAGATCCCAGTTGACGCCGTTCAGCCCCTGATGCGCCGCGATCTGCTCCGTGCGGTACACCTTGCCCGCCGCCGTGAGGATCTCCATCTTGATCGGCGTCGAGGGCGCCGTGGGAAGCGAGAGCGTGAAGTGCTGGCGGCCGGCCTGCTGGAACGCGTCGCGCGCGAGCCGGACGATTGGCGCCGGGTCGTAGAGCGTCACCGTGCCCGTCGGCGGCGTCGCGGCGCCGGTCTGCTCCAGCATCGTGATGTTCGGCAGGATGTACAGCCCGCGGCCGTAGGTCGAGATCGCGACGTCGTGGAAGCGCGGCTCGACGTTGATCCAACTCACCGGCGCGGGCGGGAGTCCTTCCTTGAACTGCGTCCACGTGCCGCCGTCGTCCATCGAGTAATAGAAGCCGTGGGCGCTGCCGGCAAACAGCATCCCCTTCTTGTTCGGGTTGCCGGATAACGACAGGATGTAATCGAGCGGATGACCGGTCGGGATGTTGCCGTTGATCTTCGTCCAGGTCGCGCCGTAATCCGTCGTCTTGTAGATGTAGGGTTTGCGGTCATCCATCAGGTGGAAGTCCACCGCGACGTATGCCGCGCCGGCGTCGAAGGTGGACGGCCAGATCTGCGCGTAGGTGCCCCACGGCGGCAGGTCCTTGAAATTCTTCGACACGTCGGTCCAGTGCGCGCCGCTGTCGCGCGTGTACCACAGCTTGCCGTCGTTGGTCCCGGCCCAGATCAAGCCCTGCCTGATCTTCGAGTACTCGATGTCCCAGACGACCTCGCCGTTGAATTGACCGAGATTGTCGCCGACGAGCCCGCCGTTCGAGACGACGTGTGCCGGATCCTTGGTCGACAAATCAGGGCTGAACTCGGTCCACGACTGACCGCCGTTGCTGGTCTTCAGGATCAGCTGACAGCCGTAGAGGACGTTCTTCGTATCGAACGGGTCAATCGCCATCGGCGCCGTCCAGTGGCAGCGGTACTTCGCTTCGTTCGGCGGCGAATCGAGCGAAATCTCCCACGGCTCAATGGATCTGGCCGTTCCCATCTTCGCGTCCCAGCGCGTGACCTTGTTGCCGTAGCAGCTCGCGTACACGACATCCGCGTTGGTCGGATCCGGAATCGTGAAGCCAGACTCGCAGCCGCCGATCCCGGGTTGCCAGGCGAGCGCCGCGCCGCGGCCGCGGCCGCCACCGCCACCGCCGAATCCGCCAAACGCGTTCGCACTGGCGTTCTCGTCCGCGCTCCCACAGCGATTTCCCGGGGCAGCGCCCCGACCGGGCTGCGGCGCGTTCGGCGCCGCGCCGCGGCCGCCGCCGCGGCCGCCACGACCGCCGAATCCACCCGGCGGCGCGGAGGGCATCGTGCTGCCCTCGGGCAGACAGCCGCTGCCTGTCTGCTCCGACACCGTCGACGGTCCGCGCATCGTCCCGTCGTCCTGGCGGTTGCTGTAAATCCAGTACGGCACGCGGTTGTCGATGTGCACGTGGTACATCTGCCCGTTCGGCAGGGACACGCGGACCGGACCGTTGTGCGTGTTGATATTCGCGCCGCCGTCGTCGGTGAGCGCGTAGCGGACGGGATCCTTCGGATCGATCCAGATATCGTGGCAGTCGCCGCAGCTTGCGCCCTGCGGGACACCGGCGACCTGGCCGCCGTTGCCGCTGAAACTCTTCCCGCCGTCCACCGAGCGATGGAAACTGCTGCTCGAGATGAAGACGTCGTCGGCGTTCTGCGGGTTGACCATCATGCGGATGTAATAACCCGCGCGGCCGATGAGCGAGCGATCCCAGCTCACCGTCTTCCATGACGTTCCCGCATCATCGGAACGCCACAGCGATCCCTGATCGGCGGTCTGAATGAGCGCATACATGCGCTTGGGATCCGACGCGGCGATCTGCACGTCGACCTTGCCGACCGGTGACTTCGGCATGCCGTTGGCGATCTTCGTCCACTTCTCGCCGCCGTCGTGGGTGATATAGACGCCGCTGCCCGGACCGCCGCTCAACTCCGCCCAGGTGTGCTCCTCGACCTGCCACGTGCCCGCGAGCAGCGTGTTCGGATCGTGCTGGTCGATCGCCAGCCCCGAACAGCCGGTCTTCTGGTCGACGAACAGGACGCGCTTCCAGGTGGCGCCGCCGTCGGTCGTCTTGAAGACGCCGCGCTCTTCCTGCGGCCCCGTCAGGCGCCCCTCCGCGCAGACGTAAACGGTGTTCGCGTCCTTCGGATGGATCAGCACGCGCGCGATGCGCCCCGTCTCCACGAGGCCCATGTGCTTCCACGTCGCGCCGGCATCCTTCGACACGTAGACGCCGTCGCCCATGACGTCGCTGTAGCGGATGACCCAGGGCTCGCCGGTACCGACCCAGACGGTGTTCGGATCGGTGTCCGCGACCGCGATGGATCCGATCGCCGCCACGGGCTGATCGTCGAAGATCGGCTTGAACGACGTACCGCCGTCGGTCGACTTCCACACGCCGCCCGACGCGGAGCCGAGATAGTACGTGTCGGGATCGCCGGGGACGCCCGACACCGACGCGATGCGGCCCGCGGGAGCAGGTCCCATATAGCGGAACCTCGCCGGCTCGGGCGTGGCGGCGGCCTGCGGCCCCACCGGCGCCCCGCCGCGCTGCGCGGATGCGACCGCCGGCAACGCCACCGCCGCCAACAGAGCGAGAAGAGTCCGTTTGCGCCATGAAAACGTGTTCATGACGGGGAACTATAGCAAATTGGAGGTTGGAGGTTGGGGACCGGAGGTTGGGGACCGGAGGTTGGAGCGTCGGCTTGGCCGATTTGTTGCCTTCGACTCGGTCACGTCGTCATCCCTCAATCACTTGCGAACAGCAATCGCAGGAATTGTGACGATTGGCAGAGGGAGGGCGGAGCAAGAACAGCGAGGAAGGAATGACTGGAATTAGAGACCACAAAGATCTGGAGGCGTGGCGAGTTGCAATGGACCTGGTGTTGCTGGTGTACAGCGTCTCCGCAGAATTTCCGGAGGCCGAACGCTACGGTCTCACGGCACAGATGCGTCGCGCGGCGGTGTCCGTTCCCTCGAATATTGCAGAGGGTCAAGCTCGGGGAGTGGCGCGCGCCTGCGTGAATTTCCTGACAGTTGCATTGGCATCCTTGTCGGAACTTGACACGCAACTCCAGATTGCCCTGCGGCTCAAATTCATCCCGCCGTGTCGCGGCCAGGAGCTCGACAGATTGATAACCTCGAGCCGTAAACTGGTCGCCGGGCTTCGTCGCGCGAAGCGGATGCGTCTCGGCGTTTCCGTGGCAGGAACAGTCGCGGTCCTGTTCTTGGGCGTTCAAGTCTGTGGATAGGCAAAAGTGACCGGGTCGGGCGAGATGCGGTCTTCCATCCCCAACCTCCCATCCCCAACCTCCAACCTCCGCCCTATTTCACCGTAAACCCCTTGAATACCCAGGTCGCGCCGGCGGTGAAGCCGACGCCGGGATCGCGGGCCGTCACGCCGAGCAGCAGGCCGGCGTCCAGGCGGACGGTGCCGCGCGTCAGGCGGCCGCCGATCCGGACGGTGGATCGGCTCTCGGTACCGACCGGCGCGGTGCCGCTGCGGGTATCGGCGCGGCCGTTCAGCTCGCCGACGACTTCGAGGCCTTCGCGGACGGCGCGCGCGACGGAGACGCCGTAATCGAGCACGTCATTCTGGTTGTCGCCGCGCGTGGGATCGCCGAGGATGCCCAGGCCCGCATTGCCGACGATCCGCACGGAGCGGACGGTCTTGCCGGCGAGCACCTGGACGTGAAAGTCGGTCGTGTCGAGTCCCAGACCGCTTTCGTTGCCGGCATTCGGCAGCTTCGTGGCGAAGCGCACGCCGAACGCCGGCCGGCCGGGCGTTTCCGTGAGCAGGCGGATCTTCGTGGCGACGACGATGTCTTCCACATCGTGCGTGCGGTCGCCGGTGAAGTTCATCATGCCGGCGAGCGGCGCGGGCTGGCGGCTCTTGATCGACATCCTGTTGTACGGGCCGCCATCGATCTGCAGCTCGGCGATCGAGCTGAGCCCGATGCTGACGCCGACGAGCGGCATGCGCAGCAGATTGCCTTTCAGGCCGGACGCGGGAAAGAGCATGTCGGTGCCGTAGTCGAATCCGCCTTCGATCAGGATGAGTCCGGCGCCGACGACTTCCGGATCTTCCGTGACCAGCGGCCGCTGCTGCGCGGACGCGGGAACGACCCCGAACAGCGTGAGGGCAAGGATGCTCCAGCCCAGTCTTGATAGCGTCATTTCACCTCCGTGAGGTATTGGACGTTGAACGCGCGGCCAGGGCCTTTGACGAGGAGATGGCTCGCCATCACGTTTCCTAGCGCGCGCAGGATCGAGTTCTTCACGTCGGGATGCTCCACCTCGAGCTGGGCGATCAAACGCTTCATGCGCTGACGCTGGAGGCTCAGGTCGCCGCACGCCGGACAGCAGCAGCCGATGATCGGCAGGCCGGCCTCCTTCGCGTACGCGCGCGCGTCGGATTCGAGCACGTAAACCAGCGGACGGATCACGACGTGCGCCCCATCGTCGGATACGAGCCTGGCGGGCATCGCCTTGATCGATCCCTGGAAGAACACGTTCAACAGCAGCGTCTCGATCAAATCGTCCGCGTGATGGCCGAGCGCGATCTTCGTCGCGCCGACCTTCGTCGCCAGCCGATACAGGGCGCCGCGACGGAGGCGCGCGCACAGCGAACAGGGAGTCGCGCTCTCGTCCAGAATGTCCTCGATGGTCTCGCCGATCGCCGTGTGCTCGACGTGAAGCTCCCATCCGCGCGCCGCGCAGGCGTCGGTGAGCTTCTGATGCTCGTACCCCTCGTACCCCGAGTCGATGTTCACCGCGACCAGCGAGAAATCGATCGGCGCGCGGCGGCGCAGGACGTCGAGGATCTGGATGAGCGCCCAACTGTCCTTCCCGCCCGACAGGCCGATCATCACGCGATCGCCGTGCTCGATCAGGCCGAATTCGGCGATGGCCTTGGTGACCTTCTTGGCGATCCGCGCTTCGAGCTCAGAGGAGTAAGGCATATATCGATGGCCGATATGCGATGTCCGAGGTCCGAGATCTCAGATTACCAGTTGTTTCACGGTTTCTGGCCACGTGAGGCGCGCCGCCGTTTCGAAACCGGCCGATCCCATGCGCTCCGCGAGTGGCGCATCGTCGGCAAGACGTCGCAGGGATGTCGCCAGTGCTTGCGGCGTCGGCTCGGAGACCAACCCGCTGACGCCATCCTGCACGAGCTCGGCGGCGCCGCCCGAATCGCGGCACGTGATCACCGCCTTGCGCGACGCGAAGGCTTCAACCGTGACAAACCCGTAGTCCTCCTGGAATGGTGGAAAGATCACCGCGCGGCACGTTGCGAGGAGCGCAATCAAGTGATCCTCCGGGACACGTCCCGCGAACATCAGACGGTTCGCGACGCCGAGCTCCACCGCAAGGCGCTCGAGCGGGGCCCGCTCCTCGCCGTCGCCCGCGATCGTCAGGGTGAGACCGGTTCCCTCGCCTGCCGCGAGCGCGCGCACGACCAAGTCGGCACGCTTCAGACGGTCGAGGCGCGAGACGAACAGAAACGACCCGTCATAGCTGTCGCACCGGTACGGGCGCTGCGGCGCGGGCGGGTGCAGAATCGTCGACCTCACCGACGGCCACATCGCCAGCCGCTGCTGGATCGTACGGGATTGCACGAAGAGTTTCGTGACGTTGTGGGCCAACAGGTATCGATCCGCCGCGTGGATGAAGACCCGGCGGACGCGCTCCTTCGCCCGGCCGCGGGCGCTCAGCGTTGCGCTGAACTGCGGCCACAGGTCGTAGTACTCCCGCATCGTGTGGTTCAGCCAGCACACGTGCCTGGGGTGGCGCACGGCGTAGCTCGGATAGCGAAGACTGACGACCTGCTCGATCGGCTTCCCCTCGCTCGACGTCACGTCGGTCAGCCACGTCGCCAGGTAGGCCGAGAATTGCCGGCCGAATCGATTCTGCGGCGTCACGAGAATGCTGGCGTCGTGGCCGGCGTCGCGAAGCGCGCGCGTCAGCTCGCGCGCGATCACCATGTGCCCGCCCTCGGCCATCGGCGGACTGGAGGTGACGACGGCAATTCTCATTGGGGACGGGCTTCCAGCATCGGCCTCACGCGCACGCCGAGATACCGCGCGTCGCTCGAGGACGGATCGAAGAAGATCGGCGTGAAGCCGCCGCGCGTGGCCACCGACACGTTCCAGAGCTGGACGCCTTCGACTTCTTTTTCATACGGGAGGCCCGGCGGCATGGCGAGCGCCACCTGCTGGGTCTCTCCCGCATTCAAATGCAACGATTGCGTTCGGCGATCGACCGCAAGACGGACGTCGACGGGCACGGGACCCGCCGTCAAGGTGAAGACTGCCCGGCGGATCGGCGTGTTGGCCTTGAAGACGAGTTCCGCGCGCGAGTCGCCGCGCGTCCAGAAGCTCTTGTCGGCCTCCCGTCCGTACGCGTTGTCGTCGAGAAACGAGACGAGAAAGCCCGGGTCGCCCTGTCCGAGATCGCCGAGCCACGTGCGCGCCCGGTCGCCGCCTTCCGTCCATACCGGCAGGTCGTTCAGAAGCGTGAGCTCCACCGGAAGCAGCCGCAACGGGCCGGCCTGAGCATTGCCGTTTGGCTTGAACGACGCGACAAACGGATTGAGCACCATCGGCGCGACGAACAATCCGCCGATCGCCCACGGCAGAAACGCGGTGACCAGCGATTCGAGCGGCGGAAACAGGAACAGCATGACGCCGTATCCGCTCGCGAAGTACCGATTGCCAACGCCGCCGCCGCTCCAGGTGTAGGGCGTCGCGACCACGAAGATCAGCCCTTGCGTCAACCCCGCCGCCAGCACGAGCCACTGCCAGCCGGGGCGTCTCCGCGGCGCCGCCAACAGCGCGAGCATCGCGAACACGCCGGGAAAGAAATAGCCGAGCAGTCCCGCGTATCGGCCGGCGAGGAAGTACTCGAGGTTATGGCCCAGATTCGACGCGAAGGTCCGCCGATTGAAGATGACGTGCGACATGAGCGTCTCGCGCGACTTCGTGACGCCGAGATCGTGTATCGGCACTTCGTTCTGGAACGGGAACTCGACGTAGTACGACTTGCGATCGCCGCCTCCCTGATAGTTCCAGTCGCCCGAGATCGCCGTGTTGATGGCGAACAGGCCGCCGGCGATCGCGGCGAAGACCAGCACCGGGCCGAAAATCTTCCGCCTCAGCGTCCAAATGAGGATCGGCACGAAAAGCAGCGCGTTCGTCGGTTTGGAAAACGTCGCGATTCCGAGCAGCAGCGCGGCCGCGACGTCGCCGCGGCCCGTGAACAGCCAGGCCGTTCCGCGCGGGGAGCGCTCCGGCGCGGCCACCTCTTTATAGAGCCAGCAGAAGTACGCCAGCAGCGCCAGCGAGAAGTTGAACAGCTCCGGCATGATCCAGACGAAGTACACGGGAACGACCGAGGCCATCACGAAACCGGCGGCGAGGATCGCGGACGGCCACGCGGGGGAGCGCGCGTGGAGGAAGAGGTACCCGCACAGCACCACCAGCGCCAGCAGGATCGCGTGCAGCACGAGGAAGCCGTTCGTGCCGAAGAGCGCGACGAAAGGCGCGGCGAAGAGCGGATAAATGAACGCCTTGCCGTAGAAGTATCGCCGCCCGTCAGGATCGGGGCCGCCCGAAAGCGTCCGGCCTTTCTTGAGGAACACGCCGACGGGGCCGGATGGAAATTCCTTCCAGACCCGGACGAGATCGTCGTGTCGGTAGGCCAGATCGTGGTCGTCCACGAGGCTGTAGGCCATCATGTAATAGGTGGCCTCGTCGCTGTGGAATCCGTAGGCGGCGCGCGGGAAGCTCACCGCGAGCGACAGCGTGCCGTAGATGCAGAGGACGACCGCGGCGAGCACGAGGCCCGGCCGGATCGTCACGCCGACGCGCCTCCATCGAGGAACGACAGGTCCGCCTGGAGGACGCCGCGCCGCTTCGTCGCCCGCGATACGCGGTACAGGACGTCGTAGAGCTGCTCCATCTTGCGGACGAAGCCCGCGATGTCGTACTGGCGGCCGGTGACGCGCGCGTGGACGGACAGCCGGGCGCGATCCTCGGGCCGATCGATCAGCCGTCGCAGGCCGTTCGCCAGGGCGGCCGCGTCGCGCTTCGGCACGACGATCGCATCGCGTTCGTGCGTGAGGACGTCGACGAGGCCGTCAGCGTCGGTCGCCACGATCGGCTTTCCCATGGCCAGCGCCTCGAACACCGTGAGCGGCGTCCCCTCCCAGAGCGACGGGAAGACGCTGATATCGAAGGCCGAGATGACGGCCGCGACATCTCTGGCGAATCCACCGAACACGAACCGATCCTGGATGCCGCACGCGCGCGCCTGCGCCTCGAGTGCGGGCCGCAGCGGCCCTTCGCCGAACAGGTAGAACCGAGTCCTGGGGCGCTCGGCGAGGATCGTCCGCGCGGCATCGAGGAGATACGAGTTGCCCTTCGAATCGTGGAGCCGCGTGACGGTCCCGATGATCAGTTCATCGGGCGACGCGCCGAGCGCGTGCCGCGCGGCCGCGATTTCCTCGATCGTGCGCGGCCGGCTGAACTCCTCGAGCGGCACCCCGAGGTACACCACCTTGACGCGCTCGGCCGGCATCTGCCGCGCGTGAATCACGAAGTCCGCCGTGCTCTTCGACACCGCGATCGCGATGTCGGTGGCCGGCGCCAGCGCACGGTCGGCGATCTTCTGGAACCAGGGCGTATCGGTGAGATTCGCGTGCTCGTGCAGGATCGTCGGCAGCCCCCGCATCATCCCCGCGAGCCGCCCGAACGTCGTCGCGCCATAGCCGTGCAGGTGCAGGAGGTCGATTTCCTTGCGATCGACCACCTTGAGCAGCGCCGTCAGCGTCGCCGGATCGAATTTCGACTTGTGCAGGTAGCTGATGTCGATCCCCATCGATTCGAGCGTCTCCTCCGACAAATCCTTCTTCCGGAGACTGACGAGCGAGACGTTGTATCGGTCCGGATCGAACCGCGGGATCATCCAACTGAAGAGGCGCTTCACGCCGTGCATCCGCGACCCTTCCCACCCCAGATGGTCGCAGACCTGAAGCACGTTCAACCGGCGCGGCATCAGGCGCCCACCGCCTGGTCGCGCTGGCCGACGACTCGGGCGGGTATGCCGACCGCGATGGCTCCGTCCGGAACGGTCTCGCGGACGACGGCGCCCGCCCCGACGATCGCGCGGTCGCCTATCGAGACGCCGTCGAGGATCTTCGCGCCCGCGCCCAGCCAGACGCCTTCGCCGATCGTCACGCCCTTGGACCGCCGTCCCTGCGCGATGACCGGAATCGATGGATCGCTGAAGTCGTGGTCGCCGCCAATCACGTAGCAGTACGCCGCGAGCAGGGTCTGCCGGCCAATGGTGACGCGGCTGGCCGAGAACACCTCGCAGTTGAAGCCGACGTTCGCGCCGTCGGCGACGTCGATGTCGCCGTTCTTGCACGACAGAATCGAGTTGCGGCCGACGAACACGCCGCTGCCGATCGTGATTCCCCTGTTCGTGTCCCCCTTGGCGTCGATCAGGCAGTTGTCGTCGATGACGACGTTGTCGGCGATGCGGATTTTGTGCGGGTGCCGCAGCACGACGTTCTGCCCGAAGATCACGTTCCGGCCGCAGCCGCCCAGCAGGAGCGGAAAGAGCGCTCGGCGCAGCGCGAGCCCCAACGCTCCGGGAACGTACTGGGACAGGAGCTGAACCAGTTCGTACTGCAGCAGCGCGCCCCAGCCCGGACGGCCGACGACCAGCGACGAGTACTTCTCGCGCGGGGATCGTCCCTCGGAGAAGAGCTGATCCTGCGCGCGCGGAATCTCCGGCATAGAGCGCCTATATCATAGCCTTCGCATGGTCGAACAGAACGCCGGCGCCGTCGATCGCGCGCTGGCGCCGTGGGTCGTTCCAGCTGTCGCGGCGCTCGTGGTCGGACGATCGGCGGTCTTCGTGCTGTGGCCGCAGGCGCATTTCGACTCCGATCAGGCCGTCACCGGGCTCATGGCCAAGCACCTCAGCGAGCTCCGCGCGTTTCCGGTGTTCTGGTACGGGCAGACCTATCTGCTCGGCGTGGAGGCCTGGCTCGCGGCCCCGCTGATGCGCGTTCTCGGCGCCTCCGTCGTGGCCCTCAAGCTGCCCCTGCTCGCAATCAACGTCGCCGCGGCGTGGCTGCTGCTGCGAATCTTCGTTCGCGACGTCGGCCTTGACTCGGGTCGTGCGGTGTTCGCGTCGCTGTTCTTCGTCGCCGCCGCTCCGGCCACCGCGGCGCTGCTCGTGATGGCGAACGGCGGGAATGTCGAGCCGCTGCTGTACGTGCTGCTGCTATGGATCTGCCGCCGCCGTCCGGTATGGTTCGGCCTGATCCTCGGCGTCGGCTTTCTGCATCGCGAGTTCACGGTGTACGGCGCCGCCGCGCTTGTCGCGCTCGATGCGGTACGCGGCACGCTGTTCACCAGAGCGTCGATGCGCCGCTACGCCATCGCGCTCGGAACGGCGACGGCGATCTGGTTTCTGTTCCTCGGACTGCGACAGATCTCCTCGGCCGCCGGGCCCGGGACGAGCGTGGCCGACCTGTCCACTCGGCTCGCGGCCAACAACGTCGTCCAGGTAGTCGGCCGGCTCTGTCTGGATGTGCGCGCGATAGCGACCGGGACCAGCCAAATCGCGTCGACGCACTGGCCCGAGCTGTTCGGCCTCGAGCCCGAGCCGCTGACCGACTTCGGCGTCGAAACCGTTCTCTCCCAGGGGGTGCGGTGGAGCGCGCTGCTGCTGACGATCGCGCTCGGGCTGCCCGCGATCCGTCTCGGCGGCCTGCTCCTCTCGCGCAGAACGCGCGGCGCGGCCGGGTGCGACGCCTGTGCGTATCT
Source organism: Vicinamibacterales bacterium (assembly GCA_035495955.1). GTDB lineage: Bacteria > Acidobacteriota > Vicinamibacteria > Vicinamibacterales > 2-12-FULL-66-21 > JAICSD01. The sequence goes on from DATJFE010000088.1 coordinate 81,998, forward strand.
CGTCCTCGCTGCTCTGTTCTCGGTCTGCGGCTACATCGTCGGACGATGCGGCGTAATCGATTTTGCGACGATGCGATACGAGCTGATGTCGGTGCTGGGAGCGGCGGGACTAGCGGCGTGGTACCTGCGCGTGGAACGATCGCGCGCGCTGCTCGGCGTCTGGGCGCTCGCGTGCGCGGCGATCTTCGCGATTTCGCTGATTGTTCACGCGCGGCTGCTCGACGAATATGTGCGGCAGGCGCCGGTTGCGCCGAAGCAGGATCTGATCCGGGCGCTGCAGGCGCGGCACATCCGCTACGGCTACGCGGATTTCTGGGTCGCGTACTACGTCACGTTCATGACGCGCGAGCGGATCATCCTGACGCCGGAGGATGCGGTGAAGATCCGGACATACAACCGGATCGTGGACGCCCATCGCGATCAGGCGGTGCGCATCTCCCGTCAGCCCTGCGCCGGCGGCGAGCCACTCACGCAGGCGTTCTGGTCGTGCAGGCCGTAGTCACGTACAACACAGAGCCACGGAGAACGCGGAGACGCACAGAGCGTACGATCTCCAGCCACGGACAACACGGACGGCACTGACAAATGAAGAAGAGATCCCGGATTGCGAGCGTCCGATGCTCGTCCGCGTGTTCGTGCGCCGCGCTTCGCGCGGCACGAGGGCACGGGAGATCAGGATCACGAACCGATCGAGACCTGTGGGTTCGTGATCCTGATCTCC
>DATJFE010000089.1:0-28943 GCA_035495955.1 Vicinamibacterales bacterium
CGGCTTGTTCCATGTGATCCCACGCAGCTCGCGCTCGGCATCGGGCGTGGTAGAGCCACATACGTTGCCTTTGGACGCGCCTTTGACCGTCGCGGAGAAGGACGTCAACGGCGAGGTGGCGCTGAAGGCGATCTGCAACGCCATCTATGCCGCCACGGGGACGAACATTCTCCAAGGCAACATCATGATGGATTTTTCGCGCGTCACGCTCAGCATCTCCAGCCAGAAGGAGACCGGGCGGACCCTGCTGACACAGTTTCTGCAAATCGCAGGGCCACAGCTCGGAGACCCGTATCCGCTCTCGTGGCAGTTACTGACAGGTGTAGGACGTGAGCCTGCGTACTTGCTCAACATCCACGAAGCGAAGCGGTAAATCGTGGGATGGCGCTTCCTCTTTTCGACGAAACGCCGCACCAGCTGCTCCGGCCGACGAGGCGCCTTGTGCCAGGGACGCCGGCAATCATCTGTTTGATGGACGCCGGATCGGCAGCCGGCGGGAGCCGTCGATCCGGGGCGAAAGTGAAGGCAGGTGCGAGGGGTCTGTTGACCCCCGCCGACGGCGCCCAGGTTAGACTCGGGGCAACGCCTGCTTCGCGGATGGCCTCTTGCGTGGTCTGGACCAATGGGTAAAGGCTGCGGCGTTTATGAGGAGTAACCCACCCAATCGCCCCATCCTCTATAATTCCAGCACCTTCCCGTGGCGCTCGTTCTCGGCACCCGCCTCGGCCCGTACGAGATCTTGTCCGCCATCGGTGCGGGCGGCATGGGCGAGGTCTATCGTGCCCACGACACGAAGCTGAATCGCGACGTCGCGCTGAAGATCCTGCCGGACGCGTTCGCGCTCGACTGCGACCGGATCGCCCGTTTTCGTCGCGAAGCGCACGTGCTCGCCTCGCTCAATCATCTCAACATCGCCGCGATCTACGGCTTCGAGGACAGTGGCAGCACGCATGCGTTAGTGCTCGAACTCGTCGAAGGCCCGACGCTGGCCGATCGCATTGCAAAGGGACCCATTCCGTGGGACGAAGCGCTGCCCATTGCGAAGCAGATTGCCGAGGCGCTTGAAGCGGCCCACGAGCAAGGGATCATCCACCGGGATCTCAAACCGGCCAACATCAAGCTGCGTCCCGATGGCACCGTGAAGGTGCTGGACTTCGGATTGGCCAAGCTCGCCGATCCTGTGGGCAGCGGTGCCGTGGCCTTGTCGCAGTCGCCCACTATCACGACGCCGGCGCAGATGAGCGGGATTGGTACGTTGTTGGGCACGGCGGCTTATATGTCACCGGAGCAGGCCAAAGGCCGGCCGGCGGACAAACGCAGCGACGTCTGGGCGTTCGGGTGTGTGCTGTACGAGATGCTCACGGGCAGGCGCGCCTTTGAGGGCGACGATGTGAGCGATACGTTGGCCGCGGTGCTGCGTGGCGAGCCGGATTGGAGCGCACTCCCGCCGGCGTTGCCCCCCGCGCTTCGCACGCTGATCCGCCGCGCTCTCCAGAAAGATCCGAGGCGACGCCTACCGGACATCGGCGTCACTCGTCTCGAGATCGACGACGCCCTCGCGAGCCCCGCCACCGAGTTGACCGCAGCGAGCGTAATCGTGGGCACGCCGTCACGCACGGGTTGGCGCACTGTGCTGCCCTGGACGCTTGCTGCTTCGCTCGGCGCTGGCTTGGCGATCGCGCTGTGGGCACCCTGGCGCAAACCTCCGGTCGCATTGCCGGTTCGGTTGAGTGCTGAGGTTGGTGCCGATGTCACACTCGGCGTGTCCGGCGCACCAAGCGCCGACCTCGCGCTTTCACCGGACGGCAAGCTGTTGGTCTTTGCTGGCCAACGTGCGAACGGCGTCTCAGAGCTGTATATTCGTCGCGTCGATCAGCTGCAAGCGACCGCGTTGTCGGGGACCGACGACGGGCGCAACCCGTTCTTTTCGCCCGACGGACAGTGGATCGGGTTTTTTGCTAGCAACAACCTCAAGAAGATTTCGATCACAGGCGGCGCGGCCCTGACGTTGTGCATGTGCAGCGTGGCAAGCGGTCGCGGCGCTACGTGGGGCGAGAACGGCACGATCGTCTTCCAGCCCCTGGGTGGGCCAGGCGCGCTGATGCGCGTCTCGGACGGGGGCGGCAAGCCTGAACCGTTCACACGGCTGGCGGATGGCGAGCGATCGCAACGGTGGCCCCAGCTGCTGCCGGGCGGGAAGGCGGTATTGTTCACCACGGGGACCCCCGGCAGATTCGATGACGGCAATATCGTCATCCAGCCGCTTCCAGACGGTCCACGCAAGATCGTTCAGCGGGGCGGGTACTACGGCCGCGTCGTGGCCAGTGGTCACCTCCTCTACATCCACGGTGGGACGCTCTTTGCGGCGCCGTTTGACCTCGATCGTCTGGAGATCACCGGACGGCCTGCGCCGGTGCCCGAGGGCATTAACACGAACTCCGGTACCGGTGCCGCGAACTTCGCGGTCTCGGACAGTGGCGCGCTCGTGTATCTCGCCGGGCAAGGTGTCGGCAATCAGGTGCCCATGGTCTGGTTGGATCGCACCGGCAAAACCGCCCCACTGCGCACGACACCCGCAGACTGGGGTGGGCCACGCTTCTCGCCCGACGGGACCCGGCTGGCGATGGACATCATGGGTGCCGCCGGTGGGGGCTCGCGTGACGTGTGGGTCTACGATTGGATGCGCGACACGCTGACGCGGCTCACGTTCGGGGACGGTCTTAACTTCGGGCCTACCTGGACCCCAAATGGTCGTCGAATCGTGTTCGCCTCAGGAACCGGAGCCAACAACCTCTACTGGCAGCGAGCGGATGGAACCGGGGACGCGCAGCCACTGACCGGGAGCGAGAGCACCAGCGGTCAGAAGACACCAGGCTCGTGGCATCCGAATGGAAAGGTGCTGGCGTTCACGGAGGCGAATCAGCAGACCGGCAACGACATCAAAATCCTGACAGTGGAAGGAGACGAGGCGCGTGGGTGGAAAGCAGGAACCCCCACGGTTTTTCTGAATGGTCCGTCTGACGAGCAAGATCCGCAGTTTTCACCGGATGGACGATGGATTGCGTATTACTCCAACGAGTCCGGTCAGCCCGAAGTCTACGTGCGCGCGTACCCGAGCTCGGTCGGTAAGTGGCAGATCTCGGCCGGGGGCGGTCTCTATCCGAACTGGTCCCGTACCCGCTCAGAGCTGTTCTATATCACCCCTAACCAGCAGATCATGGTGGCCTCGTACACGGCGGACGGCGGTTCGTTCACGGCGCACAAGGCGCAAGCGTGGTGGTCCGGCCGGATTCTCCCGCGGCCACGGGGGCCGTATGCGCTGCATCCAGACGGGAATCGCTTCGCGGTGTCGATCGCGCCAGACGCGACGTCGAAACAAGACCATGTCGTGTTCGTGTCGAACTTCTTCGACGAGTTGCGACGGCTGGCGCCGGCGGTGAAGTGACTCTCTCGTCGTTGCCCCGCGGTTGCGTCTTGTGTGCATCGTCCGAAGATGGCCGACGACTGTCAATCGACAACGCTGAGGCCCTCTGTAGGCGTTTGGTAATGAGTAGTCGCGTTGTGTTTATGAATGATGGAGTCCTGATCGTCCAGGGTGTCGGGTGCCTTCTTCGGGAGCGTCAGCATGGCCGATACGTCGTCGACGCCACCGCTTCACGGTTGACTGGGACACCCCGAGCCGTTCCGCTGCCGCGTCGGCGGGCAGGCCGTCGACCCGCTGGAGCCGATCCAGGCGCCAGCACACGACAACATCGAAGCGCCGTCGCTTGGCGTCGTCGAGCAGTTGATCGAGCACGGGGCGACGATCCTTCGCCCCGCTCACGCCGCGATCGACGTACTCGGCTGCCGTCCAGCCGCGCGCCCCAACGTACCGCCGCAATTCCTGCAGTTGGTTTTCCGGTTCCTGGTCGACCGTCGAGACGCGCGCGTACACGGCGGCCCTCATGAGAGGACCGCCGCGTCTGCCGTGTCCGTCGTCCCGGCCTTCAGGATCTGATCGGCCGCCTTGAGAATTCGTTGCGCGCTCCGCTCGGGAATCGGCTCCGCGCCGCGTCGTTCGTTCCAAAGCTGTAAATAGCCGCGGCAGTGCTCCGCGCCGGGCAGCCCCAAGGCTTCGAGGCAGACGAGCGCGACGGCCTCGACTTCGACTTCGCGGAGGCTGCGCGGCGTCAGTTCCGAATCGGTCACGCCGGCCTCGGCGTCGGATGTATGGCCGAGCACCACGTGCGCCAGCTCATGAAACCGCGTCTTGTGCGGGAGCGCTGCCACGGGCGACACGGCGATCGTCCGCTGTCGCGCGTACCGGGCGCACGGGAAGGAGCTCTACACGCTCCACGATCGCGACCGGATCGGATCGTTCTGGGGTCGCCTCGAAACCTCCATGCTAAAGCTGGCGGCATTACACCAATTGGGCCTGCTGGCCGCGCACCAGGACAGCAACGCTGCGACTGAAGACGCCGTCATCGTCATCGACCCGGAAGCACTCGACCTCGCGATCGCGTTAGTTGAGCACCTCAAGCGCGGGCTCGTCGTCCTCTTCGGCAGGAACTGGCGACCAGCCGCATTGCTGAGGCAAAACAGAAGATGCTCGCGGTCGTCAGACACGCAGGCGGCAGCATTTCGCAGCGCGAGCTGCAGCGCCGATCGACAAACCTACTCACCAAGGACTTTCACAGCGTGCTGGGGACTTTAGTCGAAGAAGGCAGCCTCACGCAGGAGCGACATCGATTGGCTGGGACGCTTCCTGACCATCCAGAGGAACCTCGTGCGAGGTGTTCCGACTTCGCCGAAGTCACATCAGCGGCGTCGGGTCGACATGTCCGCGCAGCTGTTCGAGACGCTGCTCGCCTGGCGCCGGCTGCAGCGGAAACGGTGGATCAAGAAGGGGAAGCCGCTGCCGCCGTGGGTGTTCGCCTCGCTGGAAGGCACGGCGCTTGAGGAGCGGAACGTCCGCCACGTCTTCACACGCATCCTCCAGAAGGTGGAACTCCGTCAGATTCGCATCCACGACCTGCGGCACACGTTCGCGTCGCTGCTGCTGCAGCAGGGCGAGTCGATCGTCTACGTGAAGGAGCACCTCGGCCACGCGTCGATCCAAATCACGGTCGACACATACGGTCACCTAATTCCGGGCGCGAACCGCGCCGCTGTGGACAAGCTCGACGACCTGCCGGCGCAACCGACTGCAACCCCCGCGCAACCAGAGACAGCTTCAGCCGATCAACGCGATCGCCGTAAGTTGTTTGGAATGAGTGGTGAGCCGCGAAGGAATCGAACCTTCAACCCGCAGATTAAGAGTCTGCTGCTCTGCCAATTGAGCTAGCGGCCCACAGTGCGCGGAAGCGTGCGCTACGAACTTTCGATTCTAGCATACAAGACCGGGCCCTTCAGTACGTGTCGAACCGGTACCCGAACCGCCGGAGACGATCGTACGAGAACATCAGCCAGCGGCCCGCTTCGTTCTTCAAAATGCGATCGACTTCGCGATGGTCTGGGCTGCCCCGAAGCAGCGCCATCCGGACCTGCGAGCACGCGAGCGCGTAGCTGCCATCGTCCTCTGCCGTCACGTCGCGCCACCACCGCAGCGCCTCGTTGGCGCGCCCCTCTCGCCAGTAGATCGCGCCGATGAGAAAACGAGCGTCATTCGCGCCGTATTGATGTGGCGTCGTTCGCAGGATCCCCGTCAGAATCGTCAGTCTCGCCGCATCGTAGTACGCATCGATCTCCGCATTGGACGTCAGGTGCAGGCGGTTCAGCTCGGCGCCGTAATCCTGGCGAATGCGCTCGATCAGAAGGTAGGCGCGCCCGTTTGTCCGCCGCGTCCACGCCAGCTGCTCCGCCGGATCGCTGTCGAGCAGCACCGCCAGCGCGTCGCGGCTGGCCTGCGCGATCCGGTCCAGCAGAAACAGCAGCTCCGTCGTCGCCCTCGTGGACGGATGATCCGACGCGTAGCGGCGGATGAAGCCGATGAAGGTGACGTGATCGGCCGCGAGACCGAGCTGAGCCCACAGACGCGTGTCGCGAATGTCGGTGTCCGCATACGGCTGCAGCGAGTTCTGATCGCGGTACTTCCTGAGCAACGTGGCGACGCGGTCGTCATCGGCGCCGTGCGTCTCGACGATCCTTTGAAGGGGCTCGAAGGCCTTCCAGCGATCGCGACGCGACCATGACTTGTCCACGACCGCCTGCATCGCGGCCTCGCTCATCACGAGCGGACGCGACGCCCCCCGAGTCGATCTTCCGTCGGTCAATGGACGCTGGAAGATCAGGCGGTCTTCGGATGGCAGCGTCGGAAAGAAGAGCTCGAAGGCGAGTCCGGGCGACACGAACGGAAACAGGACGCGCTGCCGGTATCCAATCTTCTCGACGTCGATCCTGACGTTCCCGATGCTCAGAGACGATGGTGGATGCTCGCCTGCAGAAGAATCCCGAGCGCGATTGACTGGATTCAGGCCAGGGAAACTGCTGTCTTCAACCGCCGCCGCGACAACGGCGGGCGTTCGTTTGTTGGGCTCGACATGCGTCGCGGGCGTGGAGGCGGCCGGCATCAGTCCAGCCACGGCCAGCACGTGGAGAAGGGCCGACAAACCGAGCGCCCGGATATAACGCGCGGTCATAGCGTCGCCAGATTATGCGCCCGGGAGCGCCAAGGGGTCAGTTCAGATAGGAAGACGTCTTCAACCAGGTCTGGTCGGGGTAGTACGCGAAGACCAGGCCTCCGCCCTTCACGGCGTCGATCAACTGGCGCGCGATCTCGGGCCGGACGGCCGGGCAGCCGAGACTCCGTCCCAGATAGCCGTTCGCCTTCGCCGTCGCCGCGTTCACATACGGCGCGCCGTGAATGACGATGGCCCGCTCGCGGGCGTGATCGTTGATGCCCGGCTCGAGGCCGTCCAGCCGCAGCGAGTAGCCGTTGTGGCCGACGTAGGTCTCGGCGGTCCGGAAGAGTCCGAGGCTCGTCATGTTGCTCGACGCGTCGTTCGAAAACGACGTCGCGGTCGTCTTTCCGCTGCCGCGGCCGTGAGAGACGAGCTCGTCGAACAGCAGCGCGTGGGATCGCAGGTCGTACACCCACATCCGCTTCTCGGTGGACGGCTTCGAGTAATCGATGACGGTCAGCGTGGCCGGAGCGGCGGCCCGTCCGCTCTGGACTGCGGCGGACGCTGCCTCGAGCGCAAGCGCGAATACCTTCGGATCGATACCGCCGAGCGCGGCATCCGCCCAGACGGACTGGCTGAACAGTGAGGACGCAACGCTCGAGCTCACTGACGAGGTCTTGGGGCCGTCCGCGGATGAGGCGGAAGCCACGTTCGCGATAGTGCAAATCGCCGCAATCGCGACGATGAGGCGCACACCAGCCACACGAATCCGACGAACCCGGTTCAGCTGCATGATTTGGTTGGGTTACGCGGCGACGGACATCGCCGCGGAACGATACATTTTACCGCGAGCCGCGCGGCATCTCAAGGTCAACAGAACGCGTCGAAGCTCGACAGTGTTACTTCGTTTTCGCCACGCGCCAGATCGTCCCGCTGCCGTCTTCAGTCACGATGAGCGATCCATCTTTCGCGACCGCGACACCGACCGGGCGGGCCCAGACCTGCTTCGCCGACACGACCAGTCCGGTCATGAAGTCGTCGTACTCGCCCGTCGGCCGGCCGTTCGCGAACGGCACGCGCACCACCCCTTGCTCTCGCGGCCGCAGTGGCGGCGATTCTCGCGGCCCGGCTCGTCGCCCAACCCGCGCCCACGGTCGGCCCGAATGCATGGAGCGTCGATCCCGGCCACACCGCGGCGCATTTCAGCGCGAAGCACATGTTGTAGCCCGTCCGCTCGCCGCGGTTCCACGATCCGTGCATCGTGATGAAGGCGCTCCCCTTGTACTCGGGGCCGAAGGCATCCGCCTCGTAGAACGCGATGTTCATCACCGCCGAGTGCGCCTGCATCAGGACGTCGGGCACAGTCACCTTGTCTTTCAGATCCGGCCGCTCGTTCTTCCGGCGCGGATCCTCGTGGCCCCCGATGTAGTACCACGGCCAGCCATAGAACTTCCCCTCCTCCACCCTCGTCGCGTATTCGAACGGAACGTCGTCGCCGATCTCGTCGCGCTCCTGCACGGTGCACCACAGCGCGCCCGAGCCTGGCTGTATCGCCATTCCGGTGCAGTTGCGCAGGCCGGTCGCCACGACCTTTTCATCTTTCCCGTCCGGATCGTACGAGCGCACTTCGGCGCGCCCGGCCTCGGGTCCCCATGCCGCGCCGAGCGCGTGCGTCGCGATCCAGTTGGCCGGCGCCGGTCCGGTCACGTTCTCCGCGACGTTCGATCCCGATCCCACCGAGAAGAACAGCCGCCTGCCGTCGGCTGAGACGACGACGTCGCGCGTCCTGTGATGGACCGATGGAACGCCCTCGACGAGCCGCTGAACAGGGCCGCTGGCCTGCAGATCGCCGCTCTTGTACGCGAACCGAACGAGGCTGTCGGTGTTTGCGACGTACACCCACTGCGGATTAGGACCCAGCGGATAGAACGCGATGCCGTACGGGTAATTCAGGCCGGTCGCGAACACGCCGGTCTCGGACGGCTTCGCGCTGCCGGATGGAATCCTGTAGACGCGGATCGTGTTGGCCGCACTGTCGGCGACGAACAGATCTCCGTTCGGCGCGACACGGACGTTGCGGGGATTTCTGATCCCCGACGCGACCAGCTCGACCGAGAAGCCCTGCGGCACCACCGGATGAGCGCCTTCCGGCATCTTCACGACGTCAGCGCGATTGCTGGACGAGGCAGCCGTCGAGGCGGTGGGAAGGTCATGTACCGTCAGCGCCCGTCTGACCCCCGGCTTGTCTTTCCGCCAGTCTCCGAACGCCGCGGTCCCCTTCAGCACGTCTCCGCCTGGCTGTGCCGCTGCGATCGCGCTCAGGACGGCAGCCAGTCCGATTCCCGCAGACGTCCGGGATCCATACCGCATGACATCCTCCTCGTGAGCATCATAGAACGAAGCGCGCGACGCATTCGCGCGTGTGCCTCACCTTTACGGCCGGGCCACGCGCGCCGCGATCGCGGCCGCTATCGCATGCGCGCCGCGAGCGTCCGGATGCTGGTCCGACGGCACGTGCCACGACGCGTCGAGCTGAACACGCACGTACGGCAGCCCTCCATCGTCGAGCACCCGGCGTCGCAGCGCCGCATCGATCCCGTCCTCCGGCCCGAGCTGCGGAACGACAATCACGGAAGTCGCTCCGCGGCTGCGGGCCAGATCGATCGTCGCGCGAAAAACATCCCGCGTCATGATCACGCCTCGCTCGACCTGGGCGTCGGTGCGATAGGGCACGAGCAGCCTGACGAGCGATGAGAGGCGCGTGTGCGCCGTCGCCGGCTGCCACGTCATTCCCGGACCCAGGTGCGGCCGATCATCGTCGAGGTTCCGCCCGAAGAGAACGGGCATGAACAGCGACACGACGGCTGTCGGACGGTGAAAGCGCGGGAGCTCCTGCCGCAGCCGCAGATAAGCCTGATCGCTGCTGTATCCGTTGACGCCGAGATTGGCGCTCTGCACGCCGGTCATCGCGCTCACCTGCGCCGGAATGGTCTCGTCCCACGTGAGGCCTTCGCCGAAGATCACGGATTCCCCTGCGAACAGGATCGTCGGCTGCGAAACGTCGACGGGAGCATCCAGTCGACGCACGCGATATCCCGACGCGTCGATCGCGTAGTCGATGTCGCGACCGCCAATCGAGAGATGGCCGGTGCGCGCCGGCACGAGCGTCCACCCCAGGAGGGCATCGGGCTGACGACGGGGCTCTTCGGCCGGGAGCAGCCACTCCGAGGAACGTATGTGGACGTGGCGCAGGGCGAGCTCGCTCGCGCCAAGTGCCAGCGCGGCGGCGATCGCGACGGACGCGGCTAGCGTCGGCGCGGCGACGATCGACGCGGCCAGCTTGCGACGAGCCGCGAGCGCCAGGATGGCTCCCACGACGAAGGTCGCCCCGCGAACAGCCGTCTCGATGCGAACGTACCACGCGCGAGACACGACGAACGACGGCAGGAAATGTCGATCGAGCCAGGACTGTTTCGCGGCGGCGGCGCAGATCGCGAGCGCGATGCCGAGACCAGCGAGCCCAAGCTCAACGGCGATTCGCGGCACGGATGCGGAGCGCGGCACTTTCGAAATTCGCAAATGCGTTTTCGAATTTTGCAACTGCGTGTTCACGGCGTCAGGCGCTTCGAGAATATGCTAACGTGGCCGACGCGATGCGTCTCTCTCTCGGCGCCCGCGTGGACCGCATGCTCCGGCCGGTGCACCGATGGATCTGGAGCGATGCGGACCGGCGCGTGCGCAAGCTGCTCGCGTTCGCGGAGGTCGAGGGCGACGGCGGCCGCGACATCATTCGCGCCGCGGAAGTCACGCCGGATCCGCTCCTCCGCCGCCTCTATCTGGCACACGCGATCGACGAGCTGCATCATTCCGATCTGTTCCGCGACCGCGGCGCCGCGCTTCTCCAGGCGCATCACGCGCGGACGGGCGGCGCGCCCGCGAGCAACGTCCTTCCCGGCGGCCATGGGCTCGACGACTTGTGCGTCGAAGACGAACCTGACGAAAAGCTGCTTGCCTTCCTCCATATCGCGGAAAAGTCGGCCGCGGGCCGGTTCGCGATCTACCGCGAGGTCGTGGACGACGATCCGCCGACGAAGGCGATCTTCGAGGAGATCCTCCGCGACGAAGTGTTCCACATGAACTACGCGTACAAGCAGCTCACGCGCGTCTCGCCGAAGAAGTACCGCCGATACGTGTGGTGGGCGCGGGCGAGCCGTCTGTGGAAGCGCTACCTGCGCCTCGCGGCGGTCGTCGCGGGGCTGTTCGGCAGAATCCTGCTGACGCTGCAGTACTTCATACTGCTGCCTCCGTTCGCGTGGTTCGCCAAGCGCGCCGAGCGGCGTGAAGGACTCGGGTGGATTCCCGTCCGGCGCGACCGCCGCCAGTCGCCGACCAGCCAGTATTGACGCGATATGAAGATCCTCGGCATCTCCGCGCATTACCACGACTCCGCCGCGGCGCTCGTCGTCGACGGCCTGCCGGTGTGCGCGGTGCAGGAAGAGCGCCTCTCGCGTCACAAGAACGACGCAGGCTTCCCGATCTCGGCGGTCGAGTGGTGCCTCGAGCACGCGGGCATCGCGCCGGCCGATCTCGACGCCGTCGTCTTCTACGAACGCAGCATGCTGAAGTTCGAGCGGATCCTCACCTGCGCGCTGCGCACGTTTCCGCGATCGTGGCGGTCGTTTCCGAACGCGATGAAGAGCTCGCTCGGCGAGAAGGTCTGGGTGCGGGGGATCATCGCGTCGTATCTCGGCGTGCCGAAAAAGAAGATTCTGTTCACCGGGCACCACGAAGCCCACGCGGCGGCGGCGTTCCTGACCGCGCCGACGCGAAAGGCGGCGATCCTGACCGCCGACGGCGTGGGCGAATGGGCGTCGCTCACGGCCGGCCACGGCGATCGGCGGACGGACGGCACGACGGACATCACGCTGCTCCGCGAGATCAGATATCCCCACTCGCTCGGCATGCTGTATTCGACGTTCACCGCCTATCTCGGCTTCGCCGTGAACGAAGACGAGTACAAGGTGATGGGACTCGCCGCGTACGGCCGGCCGACGATGGTCGATCGCGTCCGGAAGCTGATTCGGCGCACGCCGGACGGCGCGTTCGCGCTCGACATGGAGTACTTCGACTACTACACGACGGCGGCGCGCTCGTACTCCGCCAAATTCGTGGAGCTCTTCGGAAGGCCGCGCCAGCAGTACGAGCCGATCGATTTCGACACGCCCGACGGCCGGCGCTTCGCCGACTGCGCCGCCAGCGTGCAGCGCGTGCTCGAAGACACGCTCGTGGACCTGACGCGCGCCCTGCACGAGGAAACGCGTCTCTCGGATCTGTGCCTGGGCGGCGGCGTGGCGCTCAACGGCGTCGCCAACGCACGCATCCTCGCCGAGTCCGGCTTCGCGCGCGTCTTCGTTCCCTCGGCCCCCGGCGACGCGGGCTGCGCGCTCGGCGCGGCGCTCTACGCCGATCGCCTGTACTTCGGCAACCCCGACCGCGACGTGCCCTATCACCCGTTCTGGGGGCCGACGGTGGACGCGCAGGAGCTCGCCCGCGCGGCGCGCGAAGACGGCCAGACCGTCGAGGAGCTCGACGAGACGTCCCTGATGGAGCGGACGGCCGACGCCCTCGCCGCCGGGCGCATCGTCGGCTGGATGGACGGCGCCTCGGAGTTCGGGCCGCGCGCGCTCGGCCATCGCAGTATCCTGGCGGCGCCCCATTCGCGCGAGATGCGCGACCGACTCAATCGCGACATCAAGTTTCGCGAGGAGTTCCGCCCGTTCGCGCCGGTGACGCCGATCGAATCGGCCGACCAGTACTTCGAGCTGCCGCCGGGCGGCGCCGGGCTGGGCCGCTTCATGTCGGGCGTCTTCCCCGTGCGCCCCGAGTGGCGCGACAGGCTCGCCGGGATCACGCACGTCGACGGATCGGCGCGGCTGCAGACGCTCGAGCGCGGGATGGCGCCGCGGCTGCACGCGCTCCTCGAGATGTACGGCCGGCGCACCGGCATCCCCGTGCTGCTGAACACGTCGTTCAACGTCGCCGGGGAACCGATCGTCAACCGCGCGGTGGAAGGGTACCTGACATTCCGGCGCTGCGGCATCGACGCCGTCGTCGCCGGGCCGTTCTTCGTCACGAAGAACGCGTCGCGCAAGGCCACCACCCTCCAGGAAGGCATGGCGTGATCAGGAAACCAGGCGGCATGCGGCGGCGGATGACGATGTTCGCCAGCGCGGGCGGCTCGATCGCCGATCTCGCGCGCGGGTTGTGGCGCGGCGGCTCCGGCAAGCGCTGGCTCGCGCCGCTGGCCGTGTTTCTGTGCGTGTTCGGCCTGGTATTGATCCTCGCGGCCACGGTCGAGGCGCTCGCCCCGTTCATCTACGCGATCTTCTGACGCAAATGGAGGCCCTCCGCGCGCTGCTCGCCTGTCCGGCGTGCGGCGGCGACCTCTCGAGGACATGGGCGTGCCGCGCGTGTGGCGCGGCGTTCGATGCGCCGGACGGCGTTCCCAATCTCCGGCTTGCCGGCGATGCGCCGACCGATACGGTCCGCCGTTTCTACGAGCGCGCCCCGTTCCCCGGCTACCCTTCCCGCGACAATCTCCACGCGCTGCGCGCGCGAGCCGGGCGAAGCGCGTTCGCGCAGCTTCTCGATCGCGCGATCCCCGGCGACGCACGGATCGTGGACGTGGGATGCGGCACCGGCCAGATGCCCCTGTATCTCGCGCGCGCGGATCGTCTCGTCGTGGGCGCGGACCTCACGCGCGCGTCGCTCCTGCTCGGCGCGGCCGCGGCGCGCCGGTTCGGGCTCGATCGCGTGCAGTTCGTGGAAACGGATCTGCAGCGGCCCGGACTGCGAGCGGGAGCGTTCGACGTCGTCTATTCATCCGGCGTCGTGCATCACACCGCGGATCCGCGGGCGGCGTTCGCGCGCCTCGTTGCGCTCGCGCGGCCTGGCGGCGCGATCGTGCTCGGCGTCTACAACGCGGTCGCCCGCGTACCGCTGCGTCTCCGCCGCGCCGTCGCTCGGATCACGCGCTTCAGGCTGATTCCCTTCGATCCAGTCCTGCGCGATCGGAGGAACGAGCCCGAGCGGCGCGAGGCGTGGCTGCGCGATCAGTATCGACATCCCGAGGAGCACCGGCACACGCTGGCCGAAGTGCAGCGATGGTTCTCGGAGAACGGCGTCGAGTACCTGCGGGCCTATCCCAGCGCCCTGCTCGGCGATGCAGCGGGCGAGCTGTTCGAGGCGGCCGGCGACAACTGGCGGCCGGAGGGATGGCTCGCACAGGTCGGCTGGATGCGCGCCCTCGGCCATGAGGGCGGACTGTTCTTCACCATCGGGCGGCGACTGTAGCGCGTGCCGTTACCGCCAGGTCAACGCGCCGGCGACGATGCCGAAGACGCCGCCCGCGAGCACCGCTCCGCCAACGACCTTCGTGCCGTAGCTGCAGCCACTGGCCGCGTGATTCGCGCTGCACTCGGGCCTGTTGGCGTACACGAGCACCGCAGCGCCGGCGACCGCGGCGACGCCTCCAAGAATGATCGCCGTCCGCGCGCCGCCGTTCCGGCCCCAGCGCCCTCCTCGTCCCCAGCCTCTCTGCGCGAAGACATCAGACTCTAAGGGCTTGACCGGTACGACAGCGATGAGGGGCTCGCTGAGCGTGAAACGCGACCGTCCGGCAATGGATGCCGGGGCGGACCGGACGTCGATCGTGGTCGGAGATTGCCCGTCGGCTGCCGCGGATGATGCCGTTTGGGCCGCGGACAGCGTCCCCATCCACGGAACGCAGATCAGGCACGCAATCGCGGCGAAGTTCGATACACGGTGTGTTCTGGCCATCGAGGGTTCCTGCGCAGATGTGGCAGCGGCGTCGGAGGCATCCCGCCGATCGTACGCACGGCGGAGCTTTGATCGCAAGGTGAACCGTGGTACTCGTATACTTGCGCGACTGCGTTATGCAAATCATTCGAAACCGCAAGATCTACGACGTCTGCGTGATCGGGTCCGGCGCCGGCGGCGGCATGGCCGCCAAGGTGCTGACCGAGGCAGGCGCCGACATCGTCATGCTCGAAGCCGGACCGATGTGGGATCCGGTCGGCGGCTCGTACATGTTCAAGTGGAACTACGACAGCCCGCGGCGCGGCGCGGCGATCCCGACGCAGCAGTTCGGCGAATTCGACGCCGCGTTCGGCGGCTGGACGCTCGACGGGGAGCCGTATACGAGCGCCACGGGGCAGACGTTCGACTGGTTCCGGTCGCGCATGCTCGGCGGACGCACCAACCACTGGGGGCGGATCTCGCTGCGCTTCGGCCCCGACGATTTCAGGCGGAAGAGCGTCGACGGGCTCGGCGACGATTGGCCGATCAGCTACGACGACCTCAAGCCGTATTACGACGAGGTGGACAAGCTCGTCGGCGTGTTCGGCGCGAACCTCGGCCCCCGTTTTCCGAACGAACCCGACGGCTTCTTCCTGCCGCCGCCGAAGCCCCGCTGCTACGAGCTGCTGATCCAGCAGGCGTCGCAGAAGCTGAATGTCCCGTGCGTGCCGTCGCGGCTCTCGATCCTCACGACGCCGTTGAACGGGCGCGCGGCGTGCCACTACTGCGGGCAGTGCAATCGCGGATGCGCCACGCATTCGAACTTTTCGTCCCCCTCGGTTTTGCTGCCGCCTGCGCTCGCGACGGGCCGCCTGCAGATCGTCGCCAACGCGATGGCGCGCGAGATCACCGTCGACGAGGCGGGCCTGGCGTCCGGCGTCGCGTACATCGACAAAGGCAGCGGGCGCGAGAACCACGTCCGCGCCCGCATCGTGGTCGTCGCGGCAAGCGCGTGCGAGTCCGCGCGGATCCTGCTCAACTCCAAGTCGTCGAAGTTCCCGCAAGGGCTCGGCAACTCGAGCGGAAACGTGGGCAAGTACCTGACGGATTCGACCGGCACCGGCGTCAGCGGCTTCATTCCGCGCCTCATGGACAACGTCCCCCACAACGAGGACGGCGTCGGCGGCATGCATCTCTACATGCCGTGGTGGCTCGACAACAAGAAGCTCGATTTTCCGCGGGGGTACCATATCGAGATCGGCGGCGGCCGCCGGATGCCGGGGGCCGGCTTCCTCGGCAACATCCACACCTTCACCGGCGTCGAAGCCTCGGGCACGCCGATTTCTTTCGGCGGGTACGGCGCGTCGCTCAAGCGGGACTACCGGCGCGTGTACGGATCGACGGTCAGCTTCTCGGGCCGCGGCGAAATGGTGCCGAACAAGGACAGCTATCTCGAGCTCGATCCGCGCGTGGTGGACAAGTGGGGGATCCCGGTGTTGCGCTTCCATTTCAAGTGGAGCGATTACGAGCGGAAGCAGGCGAAGCACATGCAGGAGACCTTCCGCGCGATCATTCAGGAGATGGGCGGCACGCCGCTCTCGCAGATGCCGACCGAGGCGAACGACTACGGCCTCGAGCCCGGCGGACGCATCATTCACGAGCTCGGCGTCACGCGGATGGGCAACGATCCCTCCTCGTCGGTGCTGAACAAGAACTGCCAGACGCACGATGCGAAGAACGTGTTCGTCGCCGACGGCGGCCCCTTCGTCTCGCAGGCCGACAAGAATTGCACGTGGACCATCCTCGCGCTGGCGATGCGGACGAGCCGCTTCATAGCCGACGAACGCAAGAAGGGAACGATTTAAGACGATGACGACGATCAATCGGCGGCAGTTGCTGCAACTGCTCGGATCCGCGCCGCTGGCCGCGGGATTCACGTGGACCGACGCCGAAGCCGCGCAGGCGCGTCAGCGCGCGCAGGCCGCGCGCGCCGCCGGGCCGAAGGCCGGCTTCAGGCCGAAGTTCTTCACCGCGCACGAATACGCGGCCGTCCGGATCCTCGTCGATCTCGTCATCCCGAAGGACGAGCGCTCCGGCGCCGCGACCGACGCCGGCGTCCCCGAGTTCATGGATTTCATGATGAACGACCAGCCCGCGAGGCAGACCGCCATGCGCGGCGGCCTGGCCTGGATCGATCTGCAGTGCGAGGATCGCTTCGACAAACGGTTCGTCGACTGCAGCGCCGAGCAGCGCACGTCGGTCCTCGACGACATCGCCTGGCCCCAGAAAGCGAAGCCCGAGCTCGCGCAGGGCGTCGCTTTCTTCAACAGCTTCCGCGATCTCACCGCGTCCGGCTTCTGGTCGAGCAAGATGGGCGTCGCCGACCTGCAGTACATGGGCAACACGATGGTGCCGGAGTGGAAAGGCTGCCCGGACGAGGCTCTGAAGAAGCTCGGCGTATCGGCGTCCGGAGACTGACGTTCGCCGACATGCGCGCCGTTCGGGTCTTTCTCGCGTCGTTCCTGATCCTTTTCCTCGAAGTTGCGCTGATCCGGTGGATGCCGGCCTACATCCGGCTGCTGGCGTACTTCTCGAACTTCATCCTGCTCGCGGCCTTTCTCGGCATCGGCGTCGGCTGTCTGCTCGCGTCGCGCCGGCCGCGGCTGTTCGCGTGGTTCCCGCTGCTGATGCTCGTGGTCGTCGCCACGGTGTACTTCTTCAGGCTGGAAGTCGCGATTCAATCCTCGAGCGACATCTTCTTCACGAGCGGCACGCCGCTGAAGGTCGTCACCGTCGAGAGCACGTATCTTCTCCCGGTGCTGTTCGTGATCGTCGCGGCGCTCTTCGCCACGACCGCGCAGCGGATGGCGTCGGAGATGTCCGCGCTGCCGCCGCTTCGCGCCTACACGTTCAACATCGTCGGCAGTCTCGCAGGGGTGATTGCCTTCGCGGTGATGTCATGGCGTCAGCTGCCGCCGCAATACTGGTTTCTGCTCACGCTGGCGGTCGCGTTGCCGCTCATCCTGTTCTCCGAGGACGGCCGCCGGCACCGGTTCGCGCAAGCGGCGGACATCCTGCTGTTGTCGGTCACGATCGTGCTCGCCGCACGGCTGGCGTCGGGCACCATCTGGTCCCCGTACTACAAGATCACGCTCTACAAACAGAGCGGCAGCGAGACGGTCGTCGAGGTGAACAACATCTTTCATCAATCGATGGCGCCCGTGCAGCAGAAGGAATACTTCTACCAGTGGCCCTACACCGTGTTCGGCAACACGTTCAAGCAGGTCCTCGTCCTGGGCGCCGGTTCGGGCTCCGACGTCGCCGCGGCGCTCCAGCACGGCGTCGAACACGTGGACGCCGTCGAAATCGATCCGGCCATCATTCAACTGGGCCGCGAGTATCATCCCGATCGCCCGTACCACGACCCGCGCGTCACGATCATCAATGACGATGCGCGGCACTACTTGAGGACGTCGACAAAGAGGTACGACCTCGTCGTCTTCGCGCTGATCGACTCCCTGACCCTGCAATCCAGCTTCAGCGGCGTCCGGCTCGAGAGCTACATGTTCACGGAAGAATCGTTTCGGGACGTCCGGAAGCGTCTGACACGCGACGGCGTACTCGTGATCTACAATTATTTCCGGGAGCGGTGGCTGGTGGATCGGCTCGCGAACACCGCCGCGGCGGCATTCGGCGAAGAACCGTACGTCCACACGCACGAAGAGCGCGCCTATCTCGGCGTCCTCATGGCTGGGCCGCGCCTCCATCAACTGACCGGTCCGCTGTCCGTGCCGGCGCGCGTGGCCGCCTTCGGGCAGTCGCACGACCCCAGCCCCGCCCAGGTGCTCCAACGCGACGCGTCGATTGAGCCCGCGACCGACGATTGGCCGTTTCTGTACATGAAGGACCGGCACATCCCCCGTCACTACGTCGCGGTCATCGTGATGATCCTGGCGTTTTCGATCGTCGCCGTCTTCGGCGCGCTCCGGGCGGCCGGGTCCGCGCCCACGGGCTCGGCCGCCGAGTTCTTCTTCCTGGGCGCCGGATTCATGCTGCTCGAGACGAAGGCGATCATCCAGTTCGCGTTGTTATGGGGATCGACGTGGGTCGTCGCCTCGCTCGCGATTGTCTCGGTGCTCTGCATGGCGCTCGTCGCCAACTTCATCGTCGAACGCGTGGAGATCCGGCGGCCGATGGTCGTCGGAGCCGCGCTCGTCTCGCTGCTGCTCCTCAATTACGCGCTGCCGATCGGCACGGTCACCTTCGCAAGTCGCGCGGCCGAGTCGGCGTTCTACGCTGCGCTCATGTTCAGCCCGATTCTCTGCGCGGGCCTGCTGTTCGGTTCGGCGATCAAGGTCTCGGCGTCGGTCGCGCGGGACTACGGCACGAACCTCCTCGGCGCGATGGCGGGCGGCGTGGCCGAATACCTGTCGCTCGTGACCGGTTTCCGCGTCCTGCTGCTCGTGATTGCGGCATGCTATATCGCGGCCGTCATGGCCCGCCGCGCGTCGATGCGGCGCCGGCCCGTGGGACAGGCGGTACCGATCCTATGAAAACGTCATTGCTCTTGTGCTGGATCCTCGCGGCGGCGCCGGCGAACGCCCCGGCGCAGGCGGCCAGGCCTGCCCCCGTCTCGCGCGCGAAAGCCGTCGAGTTGTACAACACCAACTGCCAGCTCTGTCACGGTCCGGACGGCGTCGGCACTCCGCTCACGAAAGATCTCGCGTTCGCCGGCCGAAAGTGGAAGCACGGCAGCAGCCAGCCGAGCGTGATCCGAACGATCACCACCGGGGTCGCCGGCACGCCGATGCTGCCGTTCAAGGATCGATTGTCGCCGGCGGAGATATCGGCGCTGGCCTCGCTCGTGCGCTCGTATGACAAGGCGCTCAAACCGGCGCCGGCGGTGAAAAAGTGATGCGGCCGATCAACGTCGCCCTCATCGGCTACCAGTTCATGGGAAAAGCGCATAGCAACGCGTACCGTCAGGTTGCCCGCTTCTTCTCCCCGAAGCTCACGCCGCGGTTGACAGTGATCTGCGGCCGTACGCCGTCCAAGGTCCGGGCCGCGGCGCGGGAGTACGGCTGGGACGAGGCGGCGACCGACTGGCGTGAGGTGATCGACCGTCCGGACATCGATCTCGTCGACGTCTGCACGCCCGGCGATTCGCACGCGGAGATCGCGATCGCGGCGGCCCGCGCCGGCAAAGCCGTGTTCTGCGAGAAACCGCTCGGCAACACGGTCCCGGAGGCCGAACGGATGCTCGCCGCCGTTCGGAAGGCTGGCGTCGTCCACATGATCTGCCACAACTACCGTCGCGCGCCCGCCGTCATGCTCGCGAAGCAGTTGATCGGCGAGGGACAGCTCGGCGAGATCCGCCACTATCGCGGGACGTACCTGCAAGACTGGATCACCGATCCCGCGTTCCCGCTCGTCTGGCGGCTGCAGAAGGAGAAGGCGGGATCGGGCGCGCTCGGCGACATCGCGGCGCACTCGATCGACCTCGCGCGCTTCCTCGTGGGCGAAATCACCGACGTCGCCGGCGAGCTGAAGACCTTCATCGCGTCGCGGCCGCTCCCGGACAATCCCAAGCGCAAGGGGAAGGTGACGGTGGACGACGCGGCGACGGCGCTCGTGCGGTTTGCGAGCGGCGCGATCGGCACCATCGAGGCGACCCGGATGGCGCCGGGCCGCAAGAACTTCAATCGCTTCGAGATCAACGGCAGCCGTGGAAGCCTCGCTTTCGACCTCGAGCGGATGAACGAGCTCGAGCTTTATCTCGAATCCGACAAGCCGTCGACGCGCGGCTTCCGCCGGATCATCGTCACCGAAAGCTCGCATCCCTACATCAAGGCCTGGTGGCCGCCGGGGCACATCATCGGATACGAGCACACGTTCACGCACACCGTGTTCGATCTGCTCGAAGGCATGGCTGCCGGTCGCTCGCCGAAGCCGGACTTCGAGGACGGCGTCCGCAATCAGCGCGTGCTCGGCGCCATCGAGAAGGCCGCCGCTTCGCGGCGCTGGGTGCCCGTCGGATAACGTTGGGGAGTTGGCCATGAAGATCGGTGTTTTCGCCGTCCTGTTCGGGAACAAGCCGTTCGAGGAGACGCTCGACTATCTCGTCGAGCTCGGCGTGGAGGCCGTCGAGATCGGCACCGGCGCGTATCCCGGCAACGCGCATTGCGATCCCGCCGCGCTGCTTGCCAGCGAGAAGAAGCTGAAAGCCTTCCGCGAGGCCGTCTCGACGCGCGGATTGGTGATCAGCGCGCTCAGTTGCCACGGCAACCCGCTCCATCCGCAGGCGAAGATCGCCAAGGATCACCACAACGTGTTCGTGCAGACCGTGGAGCTGGCGAAGAAGCTCGACGTGGACACGGTGATCACGTTCAGCGGCTGTCCTCCCGGCGACGAAAAGGCGGCGCAGCCAGCCTGGATCGTGTCTCCGTGGCCGCCCGAATTCTCCGACATGCTCGCGTGGCAGTGGAAGGAGCGTGTCACGCCGTACTGGAAGGACACGGCCAAAGCGTGCAAGGCCGCGGGGGTCCGCGTCGCCATCGAGATGCACCCCAACTTCGCCGTCTACAACCCGGAGACGATGCTGCGGCTGCGCGCGATCGCGCCCGGCACCATCGGCTGCAATTTCGATCCGAGCCACATGTTCTGGCAGGGGGTCGACGTCGTCGCCGCGATCCGCGCCCTGGGCGACGCCATCTACCACGTACACGCGAAGGACTGCCGCATCGACGCGCGGAACGTCGCGGCGAACGGCGTCCTGGACGCCAAGAAGTACACCCGCGAGCTGGAACGATCCTGGATCTTCCGCACGGTCGGCTACGGCAACGGCGCGCTGGTCTGGAAGGACATGGTGTCGAACCTGCGCCTCGTCGGCTACGACCACGTGCTGAGCATCGAGCACGAGGACAGCATCATGTCCGGCGCGGAAGGCCTGAAGAAGGCGATCGCATTCCTGAAGGACGTCGTGATCGCGGAGCCCGCGGGGGAAGCCTACTGGGCGTGACTTGCCCTACTTCTTGAGCATCCCAGGCGAGTTCCACTTGATCACGTGGTAGGTCGCGGGAACGGCGCCGACGTTCCGGATGCTGTGCAACTGATTGGCGGCCTGGAAGATGACCGAGCCGGGCCCGACGCGCTTCAGCTCGCCGTTCACGAGCGACTCGACCGTCCCCTCCTTCACGATCAGCAGCTCCTCGTCGGGATGCTTGTGCGGCGCGTGCGGCGTTTCGCCGGGATTGAGCGTCGTGATGTGGATCTCGAGCTCGTCGAGCGTGGCCGTCGGCATCTGCACCACCTTGCGCACCGATCCGGTCTTGTTCGGCTGCGCGTTCATGGCCGTCCAGTCGAAGACGGTGGAGCTCAGCACGGCCCCCCGGGGGGAAGCGCCGGCGACGCCCGCGAGCGTCGCGGCGGCGGCGATGGCGGCGACGAACAGGTCTCTGCGCGTGATCCTGGGCATGGCTACAACCTCGACAACACGATCCTGGCGAGCGCCTTCAACTGCTCCTGCGTCACCGGCTGGCGGTTCAGCGTATTCGCGATCAGGCCGAAGGCGGCCTGCCCTTTCCGAACATACAGCGCGTGCTGTTTCGCGCCCGCGGGACTGTCGAACGCTTCGTCGCCGAGCCCGGCGACGGCGGCATGAAAGAGCTTCGGCTCGATTTCGATCCCGCCCATTGTCTTCGCCGGCTGCGCCTTCGCGCGCGCGAACGCCTGGGCGTCGAATTCGTGGAACCATAACACGATGGCGCCGGTGGCGTCGGCGTAGTTGTCCCGTCCGGGCACGGCCCCCTTCGCCGTCGCCGGCACGAGGTGCACGCCGTGCAGGCCGGTTGCCTTCTCGATGTCGGCCGGGGTGAGCGATGGAGGCGCGCCCGCGGCCGCGCACGCCGCCGCCATGACGACGCCGAGAACGCCGTGGATCAGGTGGCGTGTCTTTATTCCCATCGAAACACTCTAGCCGACAGCGCCGTGCACACCACAAACACGACGGCCAGCGCGCCGATATCGCCGAGATGCGCGGACCACGCGTCGCCCTTCAGGATTCCCTGCAGCAGCGAGACGCTGTATGTCAACGGCAGGACGCGGGCGATGGCGCGCGCGGCCGGCGGCAGCGCGGCGACCGGAACAAACAGCCCGGACAGGCCGAGCATCGGATAAAGAATGAGCCCGCCGATCGGCTGCGCGAAGCGCGCGGTCGGCACGACGCTGGCGATCACGAAGCCGAGCGACAGGACAGCCCACGTCGCAATCAGCAGCGCCACCGTGAACGGGGCCAATGGAATGTGCAGGTCCGCGGGATAGTATCGCTTCCCCGCCAGAACCATCAGCAGAAGCGTCACGGCGCTGAACGCCAGCTTCACGAGCACGTGCGAGGTCAGAATCGTGACCGGACGCAGCGGCGTCGCCCGCAGCCGCTTGAGGATCCCTCCTTCGCGATAGATCGAAACGATCGTGACGAGCGACAGCACCGCGTTGATGACGATCAGCAGCGCCGCGAGGACGGGGACGCCGGTATGCAGGAATTCGCTGGCCGCGGGCGACGGCGCCCTGGCCACGCGTCTGCCGAACGTCCCGCCGAGAACGAGATACGCCAGCACCGGGATCACCGCCGTGCCGATCGCGCCGAGCGGCTCGCGCAGGAAGATCTTCGTTTCGAGCCAGGTCAGTTTCCAGAGTCCGCGCAGCATCGTTGAACGCCTAGTCCCGGATCGAGTGGCCGGTGAGACGCAGGAAGACGTCCTCCAGCGTGGGGTGCACGGTGCGGAAGTCGGTGACGTGAATCCGGCTCTCCGACAGGGATCCGATCACCGCCGTCACGAAGTCGTCGCCGCTGCCGCGGATCGTGACCCGCCCATCCTGCCGGACCACCGACTCGACGCGCGGGATCGCGCGGAATCGATCTTCGGCCGCGAGGTCCGCCGTCGTCAGCACAACGGTACGCTCGGGACAGTGCCGGGCGATCAGCCGCTCCGGCGTATCGACGTCCACGATGCGCCCGTGTTCGATGATGGCGACGCGGTCGCACAAGCGCTCCGCTTCTTCCATCAGGTGCGTCGTCAGGAACACGGTTTTTCCTCGCGCGCGGATGCCGCGCACCAGGTCCCAGATGGCGTGGCGCGCCTGCGGATCCAGTCCTGTGGTCAATTCGTCGAGAAAGACCAGCTCCGGATCGTTGATCAGGGCGAGGACGATGAAGAGGCGCTGTTTCTGGCCGCCGGACAAGGTCATGAACCAGGCGTGGCGCTTGTCGGCGAGCCCGAGCTGCTGGAGCAATCGGTCGCCGTCGGCCGCCGGCCGCCGGTACAGCGACGCCCAGAAGTGGACCGCTTCCCACACCTTGATGCGCTTCTGGAGCTGGGCCTGCTGGAGCTGCACGCCGATGCGGTGCTGCAGCGCGTACACGTCGCGGCGCGGATCGAGTCCGAGCACGGTGATCGCGCCGCGATCGGGCGCGCGCAGACCCTCGACGCATTCCATCGTCGTCGTCTTTCCCGCGCCATTGGGTCCGATCAGCCCGAAGATCTCGCCGTCCCTGACCTGGAACGACACGTCGTCGACCGCGACGGTCGAGCCGTAGGTTTTGCGAAAGCCTGAGACGTCGATGACGGGATCGGCGCGCATCGGTGCGCTATCATGCGCTGTCACCATGGCGAACGCAAAACTCGGATTTCGTATCCTGTCCTCACCGCCGCGCCTCTCCCGCGATCTGATCGAAGGATTCCGCGGCCTCGCGAGTCCGAACCTCGCGGACGCGATGGGACGATTCAATTTCATGGACCCCGGGATCGTCACGCGAACGAGGATCCCCGTCTGCGGTCCGGCTGTCACGGTCAATTGTCGCCCTGCCGACAATCTCATGGTCCACAAAGCGCTGCAGATCGCGCAGCCGGGGGACGTCGTCGTCGTGGCCACCGGCGGCAACACCGTCAGCGCGGTCTTCGGCGGACTGATGTGCGAAGCCGCGACCGCGAAGGGCATCGGCGGCATCGTGGTCGACGGCGCGATCCGCGACGTCGAGGATTTGACGCGCCTTGGCTTTCCTGCATTCAGCCGGACGCTCTGCCCTGGCGGCTGCGACAAGGACGGGCCCGGCGAGATCAACGTGCCGATCAGCTGCGGCGGCGCCGTCGTCTGTCCGGGCGACATCATCGTCGGCGACGGCGACGGTCTCGCGATCGTGCCCTACGCGCATGCGGACGAGGTGCTGTCCCAGGTAAGGCAGCTCCTCGAACGCGAACGCGCCCGCGTCACGGAGATCCACGCAGGCAACCTGTTTAGGCCGGACGTGGACGACATCCTCCGCAAGAAGGGAGTCATCAACTGAACGGCGCGCCGCGTCCGACCCGAGCACCAATCCTGATGACCCCAGGGCCGACGCGCGTGCCCGAGCGAGTGCTTCGGGCGGGGGCGCGTCCGATGATCCATCACCGCAGCCCGGAGTTCTCGCGCGAGCTCGCGAGCCTGCTCGAGTTGATCGCGCCGGTGTTCGGCACGCGGACGGCGGTGCTGCCGATCCATTCGACCGGGCGCGGCGCGATGGAGGCGGCGATATGCAACCTCTTTTCCCCAGGCGACGAGATCGCCGTGTGCTGCAACGGCCGATTCGGCGAGATGTGGGCGCGCATCGCCGAACCGTACGGCCTCGTCGTGCACCGGTTTTCGACTGACTGGGCGCGTGAGATCGACTTGCAGGCGTTCGACGGGCTGATGGATCGGCGGCCGGGCATCCGGGCGATCGCGCTGACCTATTGCGACACATCCACGGGCGTCCGCAATGACGTCGAGACGGCGTGCCGCGCCGCGCGGGCGCGCGGCGTGCTCGCGCTCGTCGACGGCGTGTCGGCGATCGGCGGCATGCCGCTGCGATTCGACGACTGGGGCGCGGACGTCGCCATCACGGCGTCGCAGAAATGCCTGATGTCGAGCCCGGGCCTCGCATTCGCGGCAGTCAGCGATCGCGCGTGGCGCGCGCGCAGGACCTCGACCCTTCCGCACGGATATTTCGACTTCGAGGAGATCCGGACGTTCATCACGAAGCCCGCCCCCCAGCCGCCGGGGACGCCGCCGGTGCACACGATGCTGCAGGTAGGAGAGGCGCTTCGCATGATGCACGAGGAAGGGCTCGACGCCCTGTATCGCCGGCACGACCTGATGGCGTGCGCCGCGAGGCACGGCACGGCGGCGATGGGACTATCGATGCAGTGCCCGCAACTCGCCGGCTTCGCCACCACAGTGACGGCGATCGCGCTGCCTGCGGGCGTCTCGCCTGGCGACGTCAGAGATCGTCTGCGCGCGCGCGGGTTCGAAACGGCGGAAGCGCTCGGACCGTACGCCGGCTCCGCGTTCCGGATCGGCCACATGGGCGACATCCGAGTCGAGGACGTCGAGCGGACGCTCGCGGCGCTGAAAGACGTCCTCATCGCGTCATCCGCGTCGTCCGCGTCATCCGAGTCATCCGCGTAATCCGCGTGCTCCGCGGCATGAAGCTCCACCACAAAATCTTTGCCGGCCTGCTGATCGGCCTTGCCATCGGCGCGATCTCGCGGCTGCCAGGCGCGGAGGCATTTCGACGCGCGGTCATCGCGTGTGAGCCGATCGGCGCCGCGTTCATCCGGTTGATCACGATGGTCGTCATCCCGCTCGTCGTCGCGAGCCTGTTCGTCGGCGTGGCATCGCTCGGCGATGTGCGCCGGCTCGGCCGGATCGGCGGACGGACGCTGCTGTACTTCCTCGTGACGACGGTCGTCGCGTCCGGGATCGGCCTGGCGCTGGCGCTGGCCGCCGGCCTCGGCACGGGCGTCCGGGCCGACCAGCCCGCTGGCGCGCAGGGCGTCGAACCGACGCCCGGCCTCGCGCAGATGCTGGTCAACATGCTGCCTCAGAATCCGGTCGCATCGGCCGCGCAGGGCGATCTGATGCCGCTCATCATCGCCGTGTGCATCTTCGGCGCGGCGGCGACAATGGCGCAGAGCGAGGGACGTCGGACAGTCCTCGCGTTCTTCGAGGGCATCTACGAGCTGTCGATGATCGTCATCGGATGGATGATGCGGCTCGCGCCCGCGGCCGTTCTCGTGCTGATCGCATCGGTCGTCGCGCGCTCGGGCGCGGACCTTCTCCAGGGTCTTCTGCTGTTCGTGCTGACGGTCCTCGCCGCACTCGCCATCCATCTCGTGGTTCTCCTCGCCCTGCTGCGCTTCGCGGCCGGGATCGGTATCCCGACGTTCTTCACGGCGGTGTCGGACGCGGTGCTGCTGGCGTTCTCGACCGCCTCGTCCAGTGTCGCGCTGCCCGTGAGCATGGCGGCCGCGCGCACGCGCCTGCATCTGTCCAACGAAGTCGTCGGTTTCGTGCTGCCTTCCGGGACGACGCTCAACAAGAACGGCGCCGCCATTTACAAGAGCGTCACGGCGGTTTTTCTGGCGCATCTCTACGGCGTTCCGCTCGGCCCCATCCAGCTCGTCACCATCGTCGTCACCTCGACGACGGCCGCGTTCGCCGGCGCGGGCGTGCCGGGGAGCTCGCTGGTGACGACGCTGGTCGTCCTCGATGCAATCGGCCTCGGGCCGCGCGCGTCCGCGGGCATTGCGCTCGTCGCGGGCGTGGATCGGCCGCTCGACATGTGCCGGACGCTCGTCAACACGATCGGGAATCTCGTCGGGGCGGCGTGGATCGACGCGACCGAGGGCCGGCGCCGGCGTGCACGCATGTGAAGACGATCAGCGAGAAGATCCTGTCCGCGAAGTCCGGCCGCGACGCGCGCGCCGGCGACATCGTGGTGTGCCGCGTGGACTGGGTGCTGGCAACCGACGCCTCGTCGCCGATGGCGATCGACTACTTCAACCGGATGGGTGGCGAGCGGCTGTTCGATCCCTCGCGAGTGCTGCTGGCGATGGATCACTATTCCCCGCCGACGATTCCCCGGACGGCGGGGTTCCACGATCAGATGCGGACCTTCGCGCGCGGCCGCGGCGCGGACCTCCACGACGTCGGAGACGGCATCAGTTTTCAGATCCTCTCTGAATCGGGCGCGGCGCTGCCGGGCGACCTGGTCATCGGCGCCGACAGCCACACGGTGACCTGCGGCGCGCTGAACCTGTTCGCGACCGGCGTCGGATCGTCGGACGTCGCGGCGGCGATGATCACCGGTCGCACGTGGTTGAAAGTCCCCGAATCGATCAAGATCGTGCTGACGGGCACGCGGCGCCCGCGCGTCAGCGCGAAAGACGTCGCCCTGGCGCTCGTCGCCGACATCGGCGCGGACGGCGCGAGCTACCAGGCGCTCGAGTTCCACGGTCCCGCGCTGCCGGGTTTGTCGCTCGAGGATCGCCTGGTCATCTGCAACATGGCGGTCGAGATGGACGCCAAGGCGAGCATCTTTCCGGTCGACGGCCAGACGGAGGCGTACCTGGCCGGACGCGCGAAGCGTCCCTTCAGCCCGATCGAGGCCGACGCGTCTGCCGCGTATTCGCGCGACGTCGCGATCGATCTGTCGTCGCTGACGCCTCGAATCGCGCTGCCGCACGCCCCCGACAACGTCGTGCCGATCGAGCGTGCCGTGGGGACGCCCATCCACATGGTGTTCATCGGGACCTGCACCGGCGGGCGCGTCCCCGATATCCACGAGGCGATCGCGGTGCTGGAGGCCGGAGGCGGTCGAATCGCACCGGGGGTGCAGCTCGTGGTGACGCCGGCGTCGCGGGAGGTGCAGCTGCGGCTGCTCGAGGACGGGTCGCTGCGCGCGCTGGCGGCGATGGGCGCCGTCATCACGACGCCGGGGTGCGGCGCGTGCTGCGGAACGAGCGGCGCGATTCCGGCCGACGGCATGAACGTCCTCTCGACGGCGAACCGCAACTTCAAGGCGCGAATGGGCAACGCGAATGCCGCGATCTACCTCGCGTCGCCGGCTGCGTGCGCCGCGGCGGCGCTGACCGGGCGCATCACGGATCCGCGATGAGTGCGATGGATCTGCACGGACGCGCGCGCGTGTTCGGCGACAACATCAATACCGACTACATCATCGCGTCAACGCGCAAACGCGAGACGCTCGACGAGTCGGTCCTGAAGCGCTATCTGATGGAAGCGGTCGACCCGGCGTTCGCGGCGACGGTGCAGCCGGGCGATCTTCTCGTCGCCGGGCGCAACTTCGGGTGCGGGTCCGCCATGGAGATTGCGGCGACGGTGATTCTCGCCGCGGGCATCCGCGCGGTGCTCGCGCGGACGTTCGCGCGCACGTTCTACCGCAACGCGATCAACAACGGGCTCCTCCCGATCGAGTGCGACACGTCGGCGATCCGTGAGGGCGATCCGCTCCGCATCGCGTTCGCGGGGGACGGCATGGAAGTGACCGACGAACGGACCGGCGAGCGCGCCGCCGGACGCGCGGTGCCGCCCATCATGCTGGCGATCCTGGAGGCGGGCGGTCTCGTGCCCTACATCCGCCGGCACGGCGGGATCCGCTGATCTGTCCTCCTTCGCGGACTCGGGGTCAGATCTTGATTTTCGACGGCG
>DATJFE010000090.1:0-105868 GCA_035495955.1 Vicinamibacterales bacterium
GCAAGATCCTTCTCTCCTGATCTCCTGACCTCCTGCAAAACGTCCCGTTCCCAGATACCGACCGGCAAACCTGGGGTCCCAACTAGTCGCGTTGCGGGAGATCAGGAGTGCAGGAGCCGTAGGTCTCTTGCAAGATCCTTCTCCTGATCTCCTGACCTCCTGCAAAACGTCCGTTACCAGATACCAATGAGTCGAAACCTTTATTCCCAGTCGGTGGCGACCAGCAGGTCTACTGCTTGTGTCGCGTGATCTGATCCCAGAGCGTCGCGCCGCCACCGCCGATCAGGGCGCCGATGAGCGCGCCTTTCTTGCCGCCGGCGGCCGCGCCGATGCCGGCGCCCACGCCCGCGGAGGATCCGATGATGATCGCGCTCTTCTTCACGGATCGCGCGGGACGGACGGCGACGATTCGCTCGGGCGCCCGTTGGTAGTTGACCCGACGGGGCGCGACGGCGCGCGTCGTCACCTCGCGCTCCGGATAGACGGTGCGGACCAGCCGAGTATTTTCGAGCGGCGCCTGCGTGTAGCCGATCGTCTGGTATCCGGCCGCGCTCGGGGCGCCGTATGTGGCCACAGCCGGGCCCGGAGCGAATCCGGCCACCGAGACGCATTCCACCTGCGGCTGCGACGCGCCGTTGACGACCAACTGACGCACGACTGCGCGCTGGTTCGGCTCGCACGCGACCGCGACGCCGCCGTCGTGTGTTCCGCCGACGCTTGCGATCGATTCAGGGCGAGCGATGGCGGAACATCCGGCGATCAGCGCGCCGAGTCCTGCGATCGCGGCCGCCGCCGCGCCTTGCCGACGAATGTTCCCTAATCCGGTCCTCACCATGACTGCCTCCCACCTGTCTCTTCATCAACCCGGATGCCATCCCGGCTACGCGAATTCAGGCGCAATTTGCGCTCGAGGCGGCCGGATGCGAGAATCAACTGTCCTCCAAACGGGTCAGCCGTTCCATCTCGTGTCTGCCACACGCTCGTGAGTCGAGTCCTCATCGTCGAAGACGATCCTGACATCGCGCAGTTGATCGCCCATTACCTGCAGAGGGCGGGATATGCGACCGACGCACTGTCGTCGGGCGCGGCGGTCATGCGGCACGTTCGCGCGAAGCCGCCCGACGCGATCGTGCTCGATTTGATGCTGCCGGGAATGGACGGCCTGCTCGTCTGCCAGCAATTGCGCGCGGATCGCGCGACGGCGGCCATCCCGATCATCATGCTCACGGCCCGCGGAGAGGAGTCGGACCGCATCGCCGGTCTCGAGCTGGGCGCCGACGACTACGTCACGAAGCCGTTCAGTCCGGGCGAGCTCACCGCGCGCGTGGGGGCTCTCTTGCGCCGGACGGAGCGGAGCGCGGCGAGGCCGGCGACCCTTCGCTACGGCGCGCTCACGATCGACGCCGATCGGCACGTCGTCGATGTCGACGGACGACCGGTCCGCCTGACCGCGAAGGAGTTCCTGCTGCTCCAGTACCTCGTGCAGCATCGCGGCCGCGTCCTGTCTCGCGATCTGCTGCTCGGCGACGTCTGGGGCTATCAGTACACCGGCGGCACGCGCACGGTCGACGTGCACATCAGGCGCCTGCGGGAGAAGCTGCCCTTTCTCGCCGACGCCATCGTCACGATCAAGCAGTTCGGCTATCGTCTCGACGACACACCGTGACGTTACGCGCCAAGATCCTGCTGACCGGACTCGCCGCGATCGCGATCGCGGCCCTGGTCACGAGCTGGCTGACCCGTGCGCTCGACGCCCGGCACGTCTCGCTCCTCACGCTCGCCGTCGTCGTCGGCGCGGCCGGACTCGTCAGCGGCGCGATCGTGATCGTGACGTTCTCGATCCCGTGGGCCCGGCGGCTGCGCGCGCTCGAGGAGCGTGCCGGCCGGTATGCCGCCGGCCATTTCGCACGAATGCCCCCCGATTATGTGCCCGACGAAATCGGTACGGTCGCCCGGCTTCTTGACGCGCTGACGCAGGACCTCGGCAGCCGGCTGTCTGGCCTCGAAGCGGATCGCGCGCGGATGGCGGCGATCCTTTCCGGCATGATCGAGGGTGTGCTGGTCGTCAACGAGCATGGACGACTTCAGCTCGCGAATCAGGCCGCCCGCCGGATGCTGCGCATCGACGATGCGGTCGAAGGCCGGCATTATCCGGAGCTCGTCCGGCATCCGGCCGTCGCGCAGCAAATTGCGGCGGCGCTCGCGGGAAGGCCTACCGAAAGCGTCGAGCTGACGGGCATGCGGGACGATGCCGTCACGCTGATCGCGCGGACTGCGCCTGTCGAAATCTCTCCCGGCCGCGGTGCCGTGGTGGTGCTACATGACATCACGGATCTCCGGAGAGCGGATCGGATTCGACGCGATTTCGTGGCGAACGTCTCCCACGAGTTGCGCACGCCGTTGACGGCGATTCGCGGCTATGTCGAAGCACTCGTCGATGCCAACCCCGAGGAGAGCCGCGCGTTTCTCGAGATCGTGTCGCGGCATACGCTGCGAATGGAGCATCTGGTACGGGATCTGCTCCGGCTCGCGCGGCTGGACGCGGGCCAGGAAGCGCTCGAGCGCGTGTCGTGTTCCGTGGACGCGTTGTTCGGCTCCGTCGAGAGCGATCTGTCACGATTGCTGGCGGTGCGTCGTCTGACGATCGACCGCGATGTCGCGCCCGATGCCACGCTCGTATCCGGAGATCCCTCGAAGCTCCAGGACGCAATCAGGAATCTCCTCGAGAATGCGACGAATCATTCGCCCGAAGGCGGGCGGATCGAGATGCGCGCCCGTCGCGAGGGCTCGCATGTGGTGTTGAGCGTCGCCGACGAAGGACCGGGGATCCCGGATGCCGATCTCACGCGGGTGTTCGAGCGCTTCTACCGTGTCGACAAGTCGCGCACACGTGCCGGAAAGGATCCGGGAGGGACTGGACTCGGGCTCTCGATCGTCCGCCATCTGATCGAGCTGCACGGCGGACGCGTGACGGCCGCGAACCGCTCCCCCCGCGGCGCCGTCTTCACCATCGACCTGCCGGCCTAGCCGACGGCTACGGCGCGACGACGGCTGCCACGATCTTGTACGTCATGGCCGCGACAAGAGCCGCTGCCGGAATGGTCAGGATCCACGCCCAGACGATGCGCCCGGCCACGCCCCAGCGGACGGCGGAGAGACGGCGGATGGATCCCACGCCGATGATCGCGCCGGTAATCGTGTGCGTCGTACTGACGGGCACGCCGAAGTGCGTCGCCGTGAACAATGAGATCGCGCCCGCGGTCTCGGCCGCGCACCCGCCGATCGGCTGCAGCTTCGTAATCTTCGAGCCCATCGTATGGATGATGCGCCAGCCGCCCGAGAGCGTGCCGAGCGCGATGGCGGCGTGTGCCATCAGGATCACCCAGAGATCGATCCGGAACGCGCTGATGTACCCGCCCGTGTACAGCACCCCGGCGACGATCCCCATCGTCTTCTGCGCGTCGTTGCCGCCGTGGCCGAGGCTGTAGGCCGCCGCCGAGCACAATTGCAGGCGCCGAAACCAGCGATCCACGCGCGAGGGGGGAAACCAGCGGAAGATCCATAGGAAGGCGATCATCAGGGCGAATCCGATCGCCATGCCGATGAGCGGCGCCAGCACGATGAAGATGAGCGTCTTCGTCCAGCCGGACGGAATGATCGCGGCAAACCCGGCTTTCGCGATGGCGGCGCCCGCGTATCCGCCGATCAATGCGTGCGACGAGCTGGTGGGAAGCCCGAAGTACCACGTGATGAGATCCCACGCGATCGCGCCGACGAGCGCGGCGAAAATCACGGTGAAGGTGACGATCCGGATGTCGACGAGGCCCGATCCAACCGTCTTGGCGACCGCCGTGCCGAAGACGAAGGCCGCGACGAAGTTGAAGAACGACGCCCAGATGACGGCCTTGCCCGGGCTGAGGACCCGGGTCGACACCACCGTCGCGATGGAGTTGGCGGCATCGTGAAAGCCGTTGATGAAGTCGAACAGCAGCGCGACGCCGATGAGCCCGAAGACGGCGAGGAGATTCGTGTCCATCCGCTCAGGCGTGCTTGACGACGACGCCCTCGAGGACGTTGGCCACGTCCTCACAGCGATCGGTCGCCTGCTCGAGGAAGTCCAGAATCTCCTTCCATTTCATGATCACGACCGCGTCGCGCTCGTCGTTGAACAGCGCCTGGACGGCAGCCTGGTGGGCGCGGTCGGCCTCGTTCTCGAGCCGGTTGATTTCGACGGCGCACTCCGCCACGCCTTTGCGTTTTTCCAGCGCCCGCATGGCGCCGACCACCTGCTCGGTCGAGTCACGCACGAGCTTGGTGAGCTCGCGCGCGCCGGTGCGCACGCTGTCGATGTGATACAGGCGGACGATGGCCGCGGACGCGTCGATCGCGTCCATCACGTCGTCGAGCGATCGGGCGAGCGCATGGATGTCTTCGCGGTCGAGCGGCGTCACGAACGTGCGATTGAGGCGCTGGATGATTTCGTGCGTCAGGAAATCGCACTTGTGCTCCACCTCCTTGATCTCGTCGGCCTTGTCCCAGATCGGCTTGTCCGGAGCCAGCATCTGATCGAGCAGCTCCGCGCCGTGCCGGATCTGCTCGGCCATGGCCGTGAAATCGTCGTAGAACCGCTCTTCCTTCGGAATCAGCCTGAACGCCACCAAGGTCCTCTTTTCTGCTGCAAACCGCGCCGCCGATGGAGAATCATATGCAACATCGGTGTAACGGACACGCCATTTCTGAAAGGACGTCGGTGTTCAACAAACGGACAATCCACCGAGCGGTGGCCACGGTCGTGCTGGCGATCCCGCTTCCTGCGGGCCTCGCCGCGGCGCAGACGACCGCGCCGCCGGCCGACGACACGCCGTCGATCAAGCTCGGCGTACAGCTGTTCGCCGACTACACGCTCACCCAGCAGCCGAAGTTCCGCGACGCCGACGGCAACAGCGTGACGCTGAACCAGTTCGAGATCGGCCGCAGCTACATCAACGTGACCGGGAACATCTCGAAGGCGATCTCGTTCCGCGTGACGCCGGACATCGTGCGGGAGACCGGCGTCGGCAGCTCGCTCAACGGAAGCTATGTGTTCCGCCTGAAGTACGCGTATGCGCAGTGGAACCTCGACGACCATCTCGGGAAGGGATCGTGGGTGCGATTCGGCCAGCAGCCGACGCCGTGGGTTGCGTTCATGGACGAGATCTATCGCTATCGATTCCAGGGCCAGGCATTCGAGGAGCGCGACGGCTATCTTGGCTCGGCCGATGCGGGGGCGACATTTCACTACGAGCTGCCGGGCGACTACGGCGACCTTCACGCGGGCGTCTATAACGGGGAGGGCTGGCAGCACGTCGAGATGAACGATCAGAAGGGCTGGATGATTCGCGGCACCGCGCGGCCGGCGGGCCCGCGCGAAGGTGTGCTGCACGGCCTGCGCGTCTCGGGTTTCTTCGATCACGACATGTTCGTGAAGCACGCCGATCGCCGGCGCGCCGCCGTCGCGCTGACCTTTCAGCACACGTATCTCAATGCGGCGTTCGATTACCTGGCGGCGAAGGATCAGCCGTCGGCGAACGCGACCGCGACGAACGCGCGCGGATGGTCCGCATGGGTTACGCCGCGGACCACCATTGGATGGGAAGGACTGCTGCGCGTCGATCGAGTCGAGCCCGACACCGCGCTTCCGTCCCAGAAGAAAAAGCGTACGATCGCGGGCGTCGCATATTGGTTCCCGCACCATGGCGGCGTCTCGACGGCCCTGCTGGTCGACGTCGACAACCTGAAGTTCGATGGATTCCCCGCGACCTCCACTACGGCGACGCTGCGGCGCATCGCCGTGCACGCGCTGGTGAATTTCTAGCCGCCGACCACGGCCGCGGAACACACGAAACCCCAGCGCCGCGGAATACGCTGAACACGCGGACGACGGGCCAAGTACCTGCATTCCGCGTATTCCGCGTATTCCGCGTATTCCGCGGCATCCGTTTCCGCGTACTCCGCGTACTCCGCGGCATCCGTTTCCGCGTACTCCGCGTACTCCGCGGCATCGGTTTCCGCGTACTCCGCGTACTCCGCGGCATCGGTTTCCGCGTACTCCGCGTACTCCGCGGCATCCGTTTCCGCGTACTCCGCGTACTCCGCGGCATTTAACGCCGCCGTAACGCAGATGTTGCGTTCGGATCACGGCGGTTGCCTATGCTGCCGGCTGGCTCGACGCCGTCGAGCCCGCGGCGCGGACTGTTAACACGGCCGAAACACGCCGGTCACGCGCGCGAAATCGTGCATCGATAGGATTCTGCAAGGAGGAAGCGTTGTCCAGCCGCCATTTGTCGTTCAGCCGCCTGTCCGGTACCGCCGTGCTGCTCGCTGCGCTCGCCGCCGCCGCGCCCGCGATGGCGCAGGTCACGCCCGCCGCCGGCTACACGCCGCCCGACGACACGCCCAAGATCACCGTGGGCGCGACGATCTTCGCGGACTACACGATCCAGCAGCAGCCGAAGATCACCGACGCGGACGGCGATTCCGTCACGTTGAACCAGTTTCAGATCGGCCGGAGCTACATCAACGTGGCCGGCAACATCTCGCACAGCATCGCCTTCCGGATCACGCCAGACATCACGCGCGAGACCGGCGTCGGAAGCTCGCTGAACGGCAGCTACACCTTCCGCCTGAAGTACGCCTACGCCCAGTGGAATCTCGACGACTACATGACGCACGGATCGTGGGCGCGATTCGGCCAGCAGCAGACGCCCTACGTCGACTTCATGGAAGGCATCTACCGCTACCGGTTCCAGGGGACGATCTTCGAGGAGCGCGAAGGCCTCCTGTCCTCGTCTGACGTCGGCGCCTCGTTCCACTACAACCTGCCGCAGAACTGGGGCGATTTTCACGCCGGCGTCTACAACGGCGAGACCTACACCAAGCCCGAAGCGAACGACCAGAAGGGCTGGATGTTCCGGGGGACGGTGCGGCCGCTGGCGCGCTCAGGCATTCTCGGCGCGCGCGGGCTGCGCGTGACGGGGTTCATCGACGGCGATCACTACGTCAAGAGCGCCGATCGCCGCCGGGGCATCGTCTCGGTCAGCTTCGAGCACCAGTACCTGAACGCCGCGTTCGACTACCTGGCGACGAAGGACCAGAACGCGTCGGCCACCAAGCCGAAGGTCGACGGGCGCGGGTTCACGGTGTGGGCGACGCCGCGCTCGACCAAGGGTTGGGAGGGGCTGATCCGCTACGACAGCTTCGAACCGAGCAAGGACGCGTCGAGCCAGCAGCGCAAGCGCACGATCGCGGGCGTCTCGTACTGGTTCCCGCACCAGGGGAACGTATCCACGGCGCTGCTCTTCGACGTCGACAACCTGAAGTTCGACGGCTTCACCCCGTCGCCGGCGACGGCGACCCAGCGTCGCTTCGCCCTGCACGCGCTCGTGAATTTCTAAGGAGAGGCCCATGAACAGAGTGATGTATTGCGCGGTCGGCGTCGCGGCCCTCATGGGCGCCACGCTCGGCGCGCAGAAGGTTCGGATCAACGGAGGCGGCGCAACGTTCCCGTATCCGATCTATTCGAAATGGTTCGCTGAGTACAACAAGCTGCATCCCAACGTCGAGATTAACTATCAGTCGCAGGGCTCGGGCTTCGGCAAGACGCAGATCGTCAAGCGGACGGTGTTCTTCGGCGCGACCGACGGACCGATGACGCCGGAGGAGATGACGGCCGCGCCCGGCAAGATTCTGCACTTCCCGATGGTGCTGGGCGCTGACGTGCCCGTCTACAACATTCCAGGCGTCAAGGAGTCGCTGCAGTTCACCGGGCCCCTTCTGGCGGATATCTTTCTCGGCAAGATCACGAAATGGAACGATCCGGCCATCAAGCAACTGAATCCGAACGTCAACCTGCCCGGCGCCGACATCATCGTCGTGCATCGCTCCGACGGATCGGGAACGACCTACATCTGGGTCGATTACCTCTCGAAGATCTCGGCGGAGTGGAAAAAGCGCGTCGGGGTATCCACGTCGGTCAACTGGCCGGTCGGCGTCGGCGGGAAGGGCAACGAAGGGGTCTCGGGGCTCGTCACGCAGACGCCGGGCTCGATCGGCTACGTGGAGCTGATCTACGCGCTGCAGAATCACATCGCCTACGGCTCGGTGAAGAACATGGCGGGCAAGTTCGTGACGGCGTCCATCGACTCGGTCACCGCGGCCGCCGCGGCGGCGGCGAAGAACATGCCCGCCGATTTCCGCGTGTCGATCACGAACGCGCCGGGAGACGAGGCCTACCCGATTTCGTCGTTCACCTGGCTGCTGCTCTACCAGGCGCCGCAGGATAAAGCGCAGGCGAAGATCATGAACGACTTCGTGAAGTGGGCGCTGGTTGACGGACAGAAGTACTGCAAGGATCTCGGCTACGCGCCGCTGCCTCAGAATGTCGTCGACATGGAGATGAAAGCGCTGGCCACAATCAAGGCGCAGTGACGAAACCTCGCACCCGTCCCGACGAGCTGGTCTTTCGGATCGGGACGGGTGTGTTCGCCGCTTTCATCGTCGTCCTCGTCGCCGCCATCGGCTTCGAGCTGTGGCGCCAGTCCCAGTTGTCGATCTCACGGTTCGGCTGGCAGTTCTGGCAGACCGACACCTGGAATCCCGTATCCGGTGAGTTCGGCGCGCGGCCCTTCATCTGGGGCACGCTGTACTCCTCGATTCTCGCGCTGCTCGTCGCCACGCCGATCGCGCTGGGAATCGCGATCTACATTTCCGAGCTGGCGCCGTCGTGGCAGCAGAGGCCGCTCGTCTTCCTGACCGAGCTGCTCGCGGCCATTCCCTCGATCGTCTATGGCATCTGGGGCATGTTCGTCCTCGTGCCGTTCGTCCGCCGCCTCGAAGTCGCCACGCCGGCATGGATGAAGGCGACCCCGCTGTTCTCGGGTCCGCCCTACGGCGTTGGCATGCTCTCCGCCGCCATCATCCTCTCGATCATGGTGATTCCCTTCACGTCCTCGGTGGCGCGCGAAGTGCTCAAGGCGGTGCCGGCGGCGCAGCGCGAGGGCGCGTACGCTCTGGGCGCCACCAGGTGGGAGGCGATCCGCATGGCGCTCTTCTACGCGCGCACCGGCATCGTGGGCGCCGTGATGCTCGGATTCGGCCGGGCGCTCGGCGAGACGATGGCGGTCACGATGGTCATCGGCAATACGCCGCGGATTTCGACGTCGCTCTACGCGCCGCAGTACACGATGGCCGCCGTGCTCGCCAACGAATTCACCGAAGCCGCGGGCCAGCTCTATATCGATGCCCTGATTGAGATCGGTCTCGTGCTCTTCGTGATTACGCTCATCGTCAATACCATTTCACGGGCGTTCATCTGGTCGCTCGGCCGACAGACCCGCACGCGAGCCCGCAAGGCACCGCAGCCGGAGGCGGCGTAATGCGGGACCGGTGGAGGCGGGGCCTCTCGCATGCGATCGTCGTCCTGTGCATGTGCGCGGTGGTGCTCGCGCTCGTGCCGCTCGCGCTCGTCCTCTTTTACGTCGTCCGGAGGGGCATCGGCTCGCTGAACTGGGCGTTCTTCACCCACGTACCGGCGCCGGTCGGCGAGTCCGGCGGCGGCATGTGGAACGCCATCGTGGGCACGCTGATGGTCACCGGCCTCGGGGCGCTCGGCGCGATCCCTGTCGGTCTCGGGGCCGGGATTTATGCGTCGGAATTTCGCGGCACCGGCCTCGCCGCGGCGGTTCGATTCGCGGCCGACACGCTCAACGGCGTGCCGTCCATCGTCATCGGCCTGTTCGGGTACACCGTCGTCGTGCTGCACTTTCAGTTCTCCGCGCTGGCGGGTGCGTTCGCGATCGGCGTGATGATGATTCCGCTCGTCATGCGGACGACCGAAGAACTGCTCCTGCTCGTGCCCCACACGCTGCGTGAAGGCGCGCTCGCACTCGGCGCGACGCGCGCGCGCGCGGTTTTCACGGTCGTGGTTCCGGCGGCGCTGCCCGGCATCCTGACCGGCATCCTGCTCGCGCTCGCGCGCGTCTCCGGCGAAACCGCCCCGCTGCTCTTCACGGCGTACAACAACGCGTTTTTCAACAGCGATCCACGCCAGCCGATCGCCACGCTCACGGTACAGGTCTACACGTACGCGATTTCGGCGTATGAGGACTGGCATCGGCAGGCCTGGGCCGGGGCGCTCGTGCTCGTCATCCTCGTGCTCACGTGCTCGCTGCTGGCGCGCGTCGCGACGGCTCGGATGGAAAGGATGCAGCGTGGGAGTTAACGCCGCGGTAACCGTCGTGTCACTGCGATGAGAAGCGCCGCCGCTACGCTGACCTCCGTGACGCCGCCACGCGTGCTCGTCGTCGAAGACGAGGAGGACATCGCCGGGCTCATCAAGCACACGCTCGAGCGCTCGGGAGACGCCTCCGTCGAGATCGTGGGCCGCGGCGACGAGGCGCTCCGCCTGATCACGGGGCATCCGCCGGATCTCGTGATCCTCGATCTCAATCTCCCGGTCCTGAGCGGCGATCACATCTGCCGCATGCTGCGGCAGCGGGCGGAGACGCGTGACATCCCGATCATCATGCTGACGGCCCGGACGTCCGAAGTGGACCGCGTCGCGGGACTGGACCTCGGCGCCGACGACTACGTGACCAAGCCGTTCAGCCTGCGCGAGCTGGGCGCGCGCGTGCGCGCGGTGCTCCGCCGGCGCAAGACCGCGGGCGAGCCGCGTCAGCTCATGTATCGCGGGAAGCACCTGGTCGCCGACTTCGACGCCGTCTCGATCAGCGTGGACGGCAAGCCCGTACGGCTGACGCGCCGCGAATTCGAGCTGCTCCGGTTTCTCGTGGAGAACAAGAACCGCGTCCTGTCGCGCGATCGGCTGCTGGAGCGGGTCTGGGGCTACGATCGCTTCGTCGAGACGCGATCGGTCGACGTCCACGTGGGGCGCCTGCGGGCCAAGCTCGGGAGCGCAGGCCTGCAGATCGAGACCGTCATCGGCCTCGGCTACCGGTTCAACGAGTAGGCGTCGGGCTCACCCAGCCCAGGCTCTCGAGGTCGTCGATCAGGATGTTGAACATCTGCGCCGCGCGCTCGACGCGGTGCCAGTCCGTATAGCAGACCTGCTTGAGGACGCGATCGTCCTGGACGTCGCGGACCTCCCAACCGGTTTCGCCCTTTTTCTTGATGGAAAAGCGCCGTGTGTGGCCGGCCTGCTGCAGTTCCTTGACGAACATGTAAACGTATCCTGTCGAAAACAATCGGGATCGATCTTGTACTTCAGGATCGGCGGCCGCGGATGTAAACACTGCGTAAACTCCTGACGGCTGACTCATCCGCCGGCATGAAGCCGGCGTGCGATTGAATCAGGACGCCGGACGCCGGACGGATACGCTGGCGCCATTGCGAATCTCATCGCTTCCTCGTAACACGACCTCGTCCCCTGGCTTCAGGCCGCCGAACACTTCCACAGTGTCCTTGTCCGAGCCGCCGCGCTTCACGTCCACCCACTCCGCGCGTCCGTTGCGCACGCGGATCACGAACACCCGCTCGGTCGTCACGACGACGGCGGTTCTGGGGACGGTGAGGGTCGATCCGGGCGTCTGCGTCGTCCATTTCACTTCTGGGTACATGCCGGGCGCCAGGCGGCCATCCGTGTTCATGACATCGATCTCCACGGCCATCGTCCGTGTCTTCGGATCGATGGACCCGGCAGAGCGCGCCAGACGCCCGTGGAATGGTATCGACGGATACGCCGGCACGGTGAACGCGACGTGGGTTCCGCGCGCGATGCCCGAGACATCCGCCTCCGGCACCGCGACTACGAGGCGCAGACGCCGCACGTTTTCGAGCTTCAGAAGCGGCGGCGCGCCCGCGCCCGCCTGCGGCCCGACGAGCGCTCCGGGCGAGACGTTGCGTTCGGTGATGACGCCGTCGAACGGCGCGGTGAGGCGCAGGTAGCTCTGGAGCTCGCGTTGCGCGTCGAGTGAGGCCCTGGCCGCGCGCGACTGGGCGTCGAGCGTTTCGACCGACGCGCGAATCGCATCGAGCGCCTTCTGCGCCTGCACGAGCTCGTTCTCCGCGACGGCGCCTTTGGTCGCCGACGCCGTCTTCAATCCGTCGTACGTGTTCTGGGCGGCTGCGAGCTTCGCCTGGGCCTCCACCTGCTGCGATCTCACCGCCGCGAGCTTCGCTTCGGCTTCCGCACGCTGCGCGACCAGCTCCGGCGCGTCGATCGTCAGCAGGACCTGCCCGCGCCTGACGACGCTGCCCCGGTCGACATCGATGCGATTGACGAATCCGGTCACTTTCGCATGCAGCGGGACCGAATCGTATGGCAGGAACTCGCCCGGGAGTGTGCGCGTACGCGCCAGGGCCCGGGTGGCCACGGTGACGACCTCGACGGTACGGACGACCTGGGCGGACACCGCGGCGGCGGCGAGGACGGCAAGGACGCCGCCGGTGCTAGCGCGGTTCATGATGAACGCTCTCAGGGTCATCGGGATCGAGGGACGGGGAGGTAATCGGCGCGTGGCGTTGCAGAATCGCGTACACGGACGGCAGCATGAACAGCGTGGCGCCGGTCGCGAACAATAGTCCGCCGACGACCGCGCGGCCGAGCGGTGCGGATTCCTGGCCGCCTTGACCGAAGCCGATCGCCATCGGCATCATCCCGGCGATCATCGCCGCGGCCGTCATCAGGATCGCGCGCAACCGTCCTTCGGCGCCGCGCACCGCCGCCTCTGTGGCGGTCGAGCCTTCGACGCGGCTCGACTCGGCAAACGTCACGAGCAGAATCGAGTTGGCCATCGCGATACCGATCGCCATGATGGCGCCCATGAACGACTGAATGTTCAGCGTCGTCCGGGTCGCGAGCAGCAGGACCAAGACGCCGACGAGCACGGCGGGAACCGTCGACAGCACCGCGAGCGCGAGCCGGAAAGACTGATAGTTGGCCGCCAGCAACAGGAAGATGATCACGACCGCCAGGAGAAGGCCGGTACGCAACCCCGATACCGTCTGCTCGAGAGCGGGAATCTGTCCGCGCACGTTGAGCGAGACGCCGCGCGGCGCCGGACTCACGCGCGCGAGCGCCTCGTCGATCCGCCGTGACGCTTCGCCGAGCGACAGACCGTGGATGTTGGCGATTACGCTGACGACGCGTTGCATGTTGTACCGCTCGACCAGACCGATCGTCGTGCCGTACTTGACCTGCGCCACGTCGCCAACGAGCGCTTCCGCGCCGGTCGTGCCCCGAGCGATCGGGAGGCTCTCGACGTCCTCTGGCGAGGTCAATCGATACTGCGGCACTTCGACCTGGATCTGAAACGCATTGCCGCTCCCCGGGTCGCGCCAGTAGTTCGGATCGGTGAACCGGCTCGATGACGTGGCGGCGACGAGCGATCGCGCCACGCTCGCGGTCGTGAGCCCGAGCTGCCCCGCCCGTCCCCGATCGATCTCGATCTGCATCGTGGGGTAATCCATCGGCTGCGCATATTCCAGATCGCGGAGGAACGGCAGGGGTGCCAGTGCGTCATGGACTTTCGCGGCATACGCGCGG
This sequence comes from Vicinamibacterales bacterium, assembly GCA_035495955.1. GTDB lineage: Bacteria > Acidobacteriota > Vicinamibacteria > Vicinamibacterales > 2-12-FULL-66-21 > JAICSD01. The sequence goes on from DATJFE010000090.1 coordinate 13,541, forward strand.
TCCGCGTTGAAGTCTGGGCCCTGCACCGCCACCTCGATCGGCGTCGCCGACCCGAAGCTCATTACCTGGCTGATGATGTCGGCCGCCTCGAACGAGATCGCCAGCTGTGGCAGGTCTCTGGCGAACGCGGCGCGCAGCCGCTCCTTCAGCGGTTCGCCCGACAGCGGCGCCGATGGCGTCAGCGCCACTTTCATCACCGCCTCCTGTGGTCCGCTGGTGAACAGATAGATCGTGTTGATGGGATAGCTCGCCGGTTGTACGCCGATGAATGCGGTCGAGATGAGAACGTTCTCCTGGCCGACTTCCCGGCCGATGACGTCGAGCGCGCGCAGCTCGAGCTCCTCGGTGCGCTCGATTCGCGTCCCGGTCGGCGCGCGCAGACGGATCTGCAACTGCCCCGTATCCACGCTCGGAAAGATCTCGGTGGCGAAGTGCGGCAGCACGAGGGCCACGACGATCAGCGTAACGAGGAAGTACACCGGTACAACGAGCCAGCGAGCAGCGACCACCTCCCGTAGAGCGCGTCCGTAGCCGGAGTGAAGCCGCCGGAACCAGCCGCCCACGTCCGTCGAAGTGCCGTGGCTCCTGAGCATCCACGACGCCAGAACGGGCACGAGTGTGCTCGACAGGAGGTATGCCGCCAGCATCGCGAAGCCGACCGCGAGGGAAAGCGGGACGAACAGCTGCTGGCCGACGCCTCCCATGAAGAAAGACGGCAGGAACACCGACACCACGCAGATCATTGCCAGCAGACGCGGACCTGCGGTCCGATCCGTCGCGAGAAGAATCGCGCGCGCACGCTGCGCGTCGCCGGAAAGGTGCGTGTGGATGCTTTCGATCGAGACTGTCGCGACGTCCACGAGGACGCCCACAGCGAGCGCCAATCCGCCGAGCGTCATGATGTTGATTGTCTGTCCCGCCGCCCACAGGCCGACCACCGCTGACAGGAGCGCAAAGGGGATTGTCGCCACGACGATGACCGCGCTGCGCCAGTCGCCGAGGAACAGCAAAACCATCGCGCCCGTCAGCAGGGCGCCGAGCGCCGCCTCGAACGCCAGGCCGCGCAGCGCGTCGACGACGTAGCGCGACTGATCGAACTCGAGCCGGATGTCGACGTCCTCGGGAACGACCTGTTTCATCCGCGGCAACTCGCGCTTGACCCGATTGATGACGGCAAGCGTCGACGCGTCGGCCCGCTTGGTCATCGGGATATAGACGGTCCGCCGTCCGTTCACCTGCGCATAGCCGGTGATGATGTCGTTGCTGACTTCGACGGTCCCGACGTCGCGGATGTACACGCCAGGCCCGGCGCCAGTGCGGATCGGCGCGTCGAGCAAGTCGTTCATGTCGCTGCCGAGCGACGCGTTGGTTGAGGCGATGCGCGTGAGATCGCCCGTGCGGATGTTTCCGGATGGCACGACGAGGCTGGCGCGCGCCACGGCCGTGCTCGCCTCCTCGGGCGATACGCCATACTCGCGCATTTTTTCGGGATCCAGTCTGACGACCACCGTCTTCTGGTTGCCGCCGAACGGCGGCGGGGCCGAGACACCCGGCAGCGTCGCGAACAGCGGACGCACGCGGTTGAGCGCGATGTCCTGCATCTCGGCGGGCCCCCTCGTCGGGCTCGAGAACACCAGCTGGCCAACCGGCACGCTGCCGGCGTCGTAGCGGACGATGAACGGCGGCACGGCGCCCGGCGGCATGAACGCGCGCGCGCGGTTCACGTATCCCACCACTTCCGCCATGGCCTGGCTCATGTCGGTGCCCGGGTGGAACACGAGTTTCATGAGCGCGGCGCCCTGGATGCTCTTCGACTCGACGTGTTCGATGCCGGTGATGTAGAGGAAGTGGTACTCGTAGTAATAGGTCAGAAACCCTTCCATCTGCTGCGGGTCCATCCCTCCGTAAGGCTGCGCGACGAAGACAGTCGGCGAACCGAGCTTCGGGAAGATATCGATCGGCATCCGCTGCAGCGCCATCGCCGACGCGAGCGCGACCGCGAGGACGACGACCAGGAGGGAGATCGGACGGCGGAACGCAAACCGAATCAGACCCATCGATCAGCGGCCTCCTGTGGGCGCGGCCGCGAGCAGCGGCGCGAGATCGCCGCGTGCTGCGGCCAGCCCGAGCTGGGCGCGCCAGACCGACAGCACCGCCAGCGCGTTGGAGATCTCGGCGTCCGTCAGCAGCCGCTCGGTTTCGGCGACCTCAGCAATCGATCCCAGCCCGCTGCCGTAGCGCGCGCGCGCCTGCTCTTCGGCGGCGCGTGCGGCGTCGACCTGCGCCGGCGTGAGCGTCGCCACCCGGCGCGCTGCGACGAGCGCGGCCTGAGCCTTCGCGAAGTCGGCGTTGAGATCCTGCCGCGTCTGTTCCAACCTCGCGGTCGCCTCCTCCGCGCGCGCCAGTTCCAGCGCATGGCGCTGACGCAGCACCGGAGCATCGAGCAGCGGAAACGTCAGGTTGAGGCCAACGGCCCAGTTGCGCGCGGTCAGATCGAAGCCGTCGATGCCGCCGATCGCCCCGTTGGCGCCAGCGCCAGCGCCGCGGGCGAATGCCGTCGCATCGACGAAGAGGCGCGGCACGTAGGTGCGCGCCGCGGCCGATTCCGACGCCTTGGCGCCGTCGAGGCGGGCGGCCTGGGCCTCCAACCTCGGATGCGTCGCAAGATTGGCGTTCGTGTCGCCGATATCGGGGAGACGCAGAAAAGGCGCGGACTCGATGGCGACCTGGTCGGGCGTCGTGCCGAGCCACCGGGCCAGTTCGGCGCGCGCGACCGCGGCGGTTTGTTCGGCGCGCGCCGCGGCGGCGTCGGCCGCGGCGACCTCGGCTTGCGCGCGAGCGCCGTCCGCACCAGGACGAAGGCCCGACTGCACTCGCGCGTTCACGACGTCGAACAGCACGCGCGCCCGTTCGACGCCCGCCGCGGCGGCGCGAACGGCCTCGTTCGCGGCCAAGACCGAAAAGAAGGCGTCGCCGGCCGCTGCGCCGACTTGCAGCTTCGTCAGCGCCTCGTCGGCGCCGGCGGCGTGGCGCGCCGAGTCGGCGGCGCGCACCATCCGCGATCGATACCCGAAATCGATCGGCTCCCACGCGACCAGCACGCCGCCGGCGTTGTTCCAAATCGAATCGGCGTTCTCAGCCGAGACGGGCCCGCTGATCCCCGAGATCACCGACTGCGGCAGGAGCAGGCTCGAAATGTTGTTGCGCGTGGACCGGTTCGTCTGCCAGAGCAGATCGGCCCGCGGCAGGTACGCATCCCGCGCGACGGCCGCGCTCGCCGTGGCGGCCGCTACTTGTGCAGCCGCCGCGCGTACCGCCGGATAGTGCGCAACAGCCTGCGCCACCGCGTCCTGCAATGTCAGCGGCGGCGCCGCGCCCGGCTGCGCCGTGGCAGGGCCGGGACAGAACATCAGGCCGGCGGCGATGCCGACCCACCGGACCCGGAGTGCTCTCACTTCCTGCCCGCCGGCGCCGCCTTGCCCAACTGATCGAGCGCCGCCCGGAAGCCGGCCGCGAGTTTGTCGGCCGGACCGGTTCCCCAGTAGTGCAGAAAGACGATCGTCGGCTGCGTGCCGATCATGTGATGGTGGATCGCGACGACGTCGAGGCCGTTCTTGCGGAGCGCCTTCAGCACCGGCTGCACCTCGCCGGCGAGCATCGCGACGTCGCCCGCGATCGCCGCTTTCTCATTCGTTCCCACGAACGCCGCCCAGGTGTTCAGGCCCATGCGCGCGTTGATCGCCGCGCCCATCTCGCTCACCTTGAGATCGTCGCGGCCGACGGTGATCTTGTAGACCGGTCCGGTCTGTTCTCCCGGGTGTCCAGCAATCTGCGCGAGCTTCGCCGTGTCGATCGGCGATGCGGGCAGCGTCGTGGCCGTCGACGGCGGCGCACCACCGCCCCCCTTCCCGATCAGATCCAGCGCCGGCTTGATCTTCTTCGCCAGCTCCATCGGCGCGCCGTGACCGTGAACGTGCATGTAGAAGACGCGCGGTTCGTCCCAGAAGAAATGATTATGAAGAGCCGTCACCTCGAGGCCGTTGTCGAGCAGCGCGGACATCACGGGATTGACCTCGTCCTGCGTGAGCACGAGATCGCCCATCATGACGTCCATGCCGGTCCCTTTGGTCAGGGCAATCCAGCCGCCGAAGCCGAACGGCGTCGGCGTCCTGACGCCGGCGATGGTCATGGTCAAATCGTTGCGGGGAATGTTGACTTTGAGAACGTTGGCCTTGAAATCTCCTTGCCGGCCGAGGAGCGTCAGCACGTCCTTGTAAGGGGCGGGAACGTCCTGAGCGAGAGCCGGGGCGCATGGCGCGATCAGCAGCGCAGCAATGGACAACGGAACGACCACGGTTTTCATCATTGCATCACCTCCATACTCAAGATCGAAGCGCGGCGGGCGCAAAGGACCGTGCGAACGCTTCGAAGACCGCCATCCCATACTGCAGCAGCGCGTGATCGTCCGCGTGAAGCTGTCGCAGACCGTCGACCAGGTGTCCAACAGCCGACGTCTCCGGCAGTCGATACCGCGCATCCTTCAAGTCCAGATCGTGGACAATCATGCCGATCCGGACTACGGCCTGGTCCGTCAGCCCGAAGCGGTGGACGATCGTCTCGTACGTGCACATCTGCCCGTCGTGCGTGAACTCTCCCTCCGGCATGTCGAACGGAATGTCCGCTCCACTCGGGCGCTCGACGAACGCAAAGGTCGGATGGCGATCGATGGCTCGTCGGATCAACCAGGCCGACGCCATCCGATCGACGCCTGGACGCGGCCGTGTGACCCAGCGGCGGCGCTGGAAATCGTCTTTCGAGAGCACAGGCGAGACGGGCGCCGGCGATGCGCGACCCGACTGTTCCGTGAGCGCCTCGAGGCTGGTCAGCGCTGCGGCTGCCTCGTTCCGGCCGGCCGCCTGAAAGAAGTCGATGCGCTCGATCTGGCCGAAGCGTTCTCGTAGATTGCGCCCGGCACGCCGCAGCGCGCCACGGGCCGCCGCGCGTCGCCGCCGGCTGCGGGCGGACGAGATCAGCTTCCTCACATTGCGTGTCAAGTCCTGATAGTCGTCCGTGCGCGCCCGCCGGAACGCCTCGATCAGGCGAGCGGATTCCGCTCCGTGCACGGGCTCCGCGGCAAACACGGTCGCGTCGCCGCCGAGGGCAACGATCTCGCGGCGCAGCCAGTCGAAGTCGTCGCGACATGGAGCGGTGTCTGGCAGCACATAGACCGAATTGCGTGCGGGAATGGCGCCGATTTCCTGCAGACGCCGCCACGTCTTCACGCGCGCGTTCGACGGACGCGTCGGCAGTTGGTGCGCGAGAAGCAGCCAGCGGCGCGTCTGCGGGTCGGCCACGTCTGCCAATCGTATCGTAACTGCCATTACTGAAAAGAGTAATGACTGTTGCGAAGCTCAGCCTGGGCCTTCGGGCGCGCGCTCTTCCGGCGGAACGACCCGCCGGAATGACGCATACAGGAGGATGTCATAGGCGATTTTCAGCGTGCCGCCGATGAGCAACGGCGCCGCGAGCGCGTGCTGCATCACGAAGCCTGCCATGGACGGACCCGCCGCCCATCCCACGCTGCGCGTGACGTTGGTGACGCCGCTCGCCGCGCTCCGTTCTCCCGGCGCCATGATCGCCATCACGTAGGACTGTCGCGTCGGCACGTCCATCTCCACGAGCGCCTCGCGGCAGAGAAACAGGAGGCCCGCGATCGTCGCCGTCGGCGCGAGCGGCGCGGCCATGATGAAGAGGCTGGACGGCAGGTGCGTCAGCACCATCGTGTTGACGAGTCCAATACGACGGGCGATCCACGCGGCCGCAAGGTGTCCCACCGCGTTCAGCACGCGCGCCGAAAAGAACAGCCCGGCCAGCGTCGCTTCGGACGCGCCGAACCGCTCGAAGAACCAGTATGCGATGAGCGTCGAGCTCAGAAATCCGCCACCCAGGCTATCGATGCCGAACAGCATCGCCAGCCGCGTGACGGCGCGGGTCGCCTGCGGCGAGAGCCGCGGCCTCCGATCGTGGTGCGGTTCGGCGGCCAGCTCGATCCTCGTCGACAGCCTCGTGTAGGACGCGGCGCTGATGGCCATCGCGGCCGCGCAGGCGAGGAACGTCAGTCGATGCGCGCGGAGGGAGTCGACGTGCAGCCATCGGACAAACAGGATCGGCACGGCGCCCGCCAGCGCACCGAAAGCGTGACCGCCGTCGAGGACCACGTTGTACCAGGCGAAGAGCCAGGTCCGCGAGCGATCGTCTGTGACGGCGGTCAGCAGCGCCTGCTCGATCGCTGACGCCGCGCCGCGATCGCGTCCCATGCCATTCAGCATCGTGATGAATGCCACCGGCACAAGGACAAGCGCGCGATCGGCCATGCAAACGGACGCATATCCCGCCGCCGTAAGAACCGCGAGTGCAGCCATCGTCCGGCGACGTCCAAAAACGTCACCCCGGAAGCCCGCAATGAGCGTCGCGACCGCCGCGCCCGCCATGCCCACGCCCACGATGGCGCCGATGGCGGTCAATGAAAACCCGGCCTGCGCGAGATAAATGGCGAGCACAAGTCCGACGAGCCCGACGGTCGACGATCGGACGAATGCCGCCGAGAAGATCACAGCGACGTCACGGTCGATCCCGGAGCGCGGCATGGACGAGCCAGGTTACAGCCGGTTAATATCTGTTGCAAGTACGTGAAACAATCGTTCAGAATCGTGTGATACCGCCTGGGGGACATCATGCGTGTGCCGGTCATCTCAGCCGTACTCGCGATTCTGACGTATCAAGCGGCGCCCGGTGGAAAATCGATGGCCTTGATCGGCGCGATCGAACTGCCGCGTCTCGAAGGCCGGATCGATCACCTGGCGTTCGATCCGGCGTCGCAGCGGCTCTTCGTCGCCGCCCTGGGGAGCAACACCGTCGAAGTCCTCGATCTCAAGAACAACAGCCATCTGCAATCGCTGTCGGGCTTTCGGGAGCCGCAGGGCGTCGCGGTCGCGGCAGGAAACGTCGAAGTCGTCGCCGTCGCGAACGGCCAGGGTCCAGGGGTCCAATTCATCGACAGCGGGTTGCGGCTCGGCCAGACCGTCGCGCTCGGCGACGATTCCGACAATGTCCGCTACGACGCCGTGGCCGCACGCCTATACGTCGGCTTCGGCAGCGGCGCACTCGCCGCCGTCGATCCGGCCACCGGAAAGGTCCTTGGCGTCGTGAAACTCGCTGGGCACCCGGAATCCTTTCAACTCGAGAAGTCCGGTGCGCTCATCTTCGTGAACGTACCCTCGGCCAGCCACATTGCCGTCGTCGATCGTCGGATGATGAAGGTCATCGCGACGTGGCCGGTCGCAGAGGCGAGGTCGAATTACCCAATGGCACTGGACGAGGCGAACCATCGTGTGTTCATCGGGTGCCGGCGTCCGGCGAAAGCGCTCATGTACGACACAACGACAGGAAAGCTCGCCGCATCATTCGAGATCGTCGGCGATACCGACGATCTGTTTTACGACGCCGGTCGCAAGCGGCTCTACGTTTCAGGCGGCGAAGGCTATCTCGACGTGTTTGCGGATCGCGGCGCGAATGCATTTGTCCGCACCGCCCACATCGCGACCGCAGCAGGCGCGCGGACATCGCTCTTCGTGCCCGAGCTGAATCGCCTGTATCTCGCGGTGCCGCACCGCGGCAGCCAGAAGGCCGAGATCCGCGTGTACGAGGCGCGCTGATTCTGACCCGATCGCCATTCCGGAGCGTACCCGCGTACCTCGCGAGCGCCCTGGCGTTGCTGGCCGCGCGGAGCGCCACGGCTCAGGCACCCAGTGGCGTCCGGACCAATACGCCACTTGCGACGGCCGCACGCGCCGTCGGCGCGATCCGGATAGACGGCCGCCTCGACGAACCCGACTGGATGTCCGCGCCGCCGATAGGTCCGCTCACTCAGCGTGAACCGCTCGAAGGACGGCCGCCCACCGAGCAGACCGAGATACGCATTCTGTTCGACGAGGACGCGCTCTACTTCGGGATCGTGTGCCACGAGTCCCACACGAGCCGGATGGTCGCGACGCAATTGACGCGCGACGCCAATCTCGACGTCGACGACCGCGTCACGATCGTCCTCGATCCGTTCTTCGATCATCGCAACGGGTTCTTTTTTCAGGTCAATCCACTTGGGGCCCGATCGGACGGACAGATCTCCAACAACGCCGAATCCCTGAGCCGCGAGTGGGATGGCATCTGGAACGCGGCGGTGACGCGGACGGCGGATCGCTGGACCGCCGAACTGGTGATCCCGTTCAGGACGCTCAGGTTCAGACCGGATCAAGCCGTCTGGGGATTCAACGTAGAGCGCCAGATCAAGCACCTTTTCGAGATCGATCGGTGGGCCGCCGCGCGGGTCAGCAGCTGGATCGGCAATCTGCCCGATGCGGGCCAGCTGGCCGGTCTTGAAGGGGTGCGGCAGGGCCACGGTCTCGACATCAGACCGTATTTGTCGGGCGGCGAAGACACCGGCGACCGGCACCTCACCGGCGGCGTCGACGTCTTCAAGAACCTCACGCCGAACCTGAACGCGGCCCTCACGGTGAACACCGACTTCGCGGAAACCGAAGCGGACGCGCGTCAGGTGAACCTTACGCGCTTTCCGCTGTTCTTTCCGGAAAAGCGGACGTTCTTCCTCGAAGGCGCGGGGGTCTTTGACGTCGCGGGCCTGGAGGCCGGAAGTGATGTGATCCCGTTTTTCACGCGGCGCATCGGGCTGCACGGCGATCCCAATACGGCCGGGCAAGTACCAATCGACGTCGGCGTCAAAATCGTCGGCCGCCAATCCAGCTACAACGTCGGCCTCCTCGACGTCGTCACGCGCGATCTGCCTGGCGCAGCGCTGACACGCCAAAATCTGTTGGCCGCGAGAGTGAGCCGCAATCTGTTCACGCAGTCGTGGATCGGCGGCATCATGACTCATGGGAATCCAGACGGCACGAGCGACAACACGCTCATCGGGGCGGACGCGCGACTCGCTTCGTCGACGTTTGATCGCGACAAGAATCTCTCGCTCGACCTCTTCCTTCAATCGACCGGCGACAGCGTCGCGGGCCGCGGCTATGCCGGCGGGTTCGCGCTGGCGTATCCCAACGATCGCTGGGACCTGTCGCTCGACTGGAAGCAAATCGGAGATCGCTTTCAGCCGGCGCTGGGGTTCGTGCCGCGAACAGGCATCCGGACCGCTGCCGCTCGAATCGCATTTCAACCGCGCCCCCGACGCTGGGGCATCCGCCAGTTCTTTTTCGAGCTCGAGCCGGAATACCTCACGAGCGTGACGAACCGCGTGGAGAACTGGCGGATCTTCATGGCTCCCTTCAACACGCGCACGGAATCGGGGGAGCACCTGGAGTGGAATGTCATCCCTGAATTCGAGCACCTCGACGCGCCCTTCGAGATTTCACCCGGTATCGTCGTGCCCGCGGGCTCGTATCAGTGGCACAGGTACCGGACCGAAGCGAACACGGCGACCAAGCGCCGCTGGGTGATCGACGCCGCGTATTGGTGGGGCGGGTTCTACGATGGCACGCGCCGACAGACCGGATTCGGCGTCACCTTGAAGCCCAACGCGCATCTGTCCGTCGCGCTGCGGATCGATCGCAACGACATCTTCCTGCATGAGGGACGCTTCCACACACGGATTCTGAGCGCGCGCGCCGACTACAACGTCACAGCCAATCTGTCGTGGCAGAACCTGCAGCAGTATGACAACGAGTCACGGCTGCTCGGCTTCCAGACCCGTTTCAGATGGATCCTGCGGCCCGGCAACGATTTCTTCATCGTTGTCAATCGCGGATGGCTCAGGACGATCGATCGGACGTTCGAGCCGGCCTTCGATCGTGGCTCGTCCAAACTGCAGTACACGTTTCGCTTCTAGCGCGGCGCGCGAGCGGCTAAGATCGGTCCATGACCGACGTGCTCACCCTGATCCTCGGGGGCGGTCGCGGCACGCGCCTCTATCCTCTGACTCACATGCGGTCGAAGCCGGCGGTCCCGATCGGCGGCAAGTACCGCCTCATCGACGTGCCAATCAGCAACTGCCTCCACGCGGGGCTGAAGCGCATCTTCGTGCTGACGCAGTTCAATTCGGCGTCGCTCAATCGCCACGTCGCGCAGACCTACAGGCTGGATCTGTTCTCGGAAGGCTTCGTGGAGATCCTCGCGGCGGAACAGACGCCGGAAAGCTCGGACTGGTTCCAGGGCACGGCGGATGCCGTTCGCCAGGGGGCGCGCCACTTTAGCGGCTACGACGCCGACTACTATCTGATTCTGGCGGGCGATCACCTCTATCGGATGGACTTCTGCGAGCTGATCGACGCGCACATCGAGCGGCAGGCCGACATCACGATTGCGGCGCAGCCGGTGAATCCGTCCGACGCGACGCAGATGGGCATCTTCCTGTTCGACGGGCTCGGCCACATCAGCGGCTTCGAGGAAAAGCCGAGCGCGGCCCGCCTCGCCGAGATGAAGAGCAGCGCGCCGCGGGGCGCCGGCATCGGCGGGCTCACCGTGGACAAGCCATTCGTGGCGTCGATGGGCATCTACGTGTTCTCGCGCGACGTGCTGCTCGATATCCTGAAGCGCCCCGGCATCGATTTCGGGAAGGAGATCATCCCGGCGGCGCTCGGATCGCTGAACGTCCACGCATTTCTCTACCGCGGCTATTGGGCCGACGTCGGCACCATCGAGGCCTTCTATCAGGCGAACATCCAACTGACGCAGCGCGGAGCGCCGTTCAACTTCTTTCATCCGCACCGGCCGATCTACACGCACCCGCGCTTCCTGCCGTCCACGCGCAGCTACGACTGCCGGATCGACAGCTCGATCATCGCCGAGGGCTGCTACCTGGACACCTGCGAGATTCGCGAGTCGGTCGTCGGCATCCGCACGCACGTCGGCACGGGCGCGCGGATCACCCGCTCCGTGCTCCTCGGCGCCGACTTTTACGCCGACGAAGATTCGGACGCCGGCGACGTCGAGGTCGGCATCGGCCGCGACGTGGTGCTCGATCGCGTGATCGTCGACAAAAACGCCCGCATCGCCGACGGCGTGCACCTGGTGAACGACGCGAAGACGCAGCATGCCGATGGCGACGGCTGGTACATCCGCGACGGCATCATCGTCGTCCCCAAGGGCGCGGTGGTCCGGCGGGGCCTCGACGTCATTCGTCCCACCGTCCACAGTTCCCGAAACCGCACGGAATCAAACCTTTAGCGACTTTCACCGTCTAACGCGCTGAGGATGCATGAGAGGACAGCCCGGAACGGGAGGTCCCATGCTGTCTATCGTGCACCTGCTGCTGCTCGTGCCGCTGGCGCCGGTGGCGCCCACCGCGAGCGTCTCACTGGACTCGCCAACGCGTCACATCCGCAGCGACAACGCCTACGTGCGCAAGCTCCTGAAATCGGGCTACTGGCGATCGCCAAGCTTCGCGCGGCTCGTCTCGCATCTGCAGGTGAGCGACCTGTTCGTGCAGATCGAGGTCGTGCCGCGGCTGCCCTCTACCATCGAAGGGCGGATGGTGAGTCTGACGCGCGCGCACGATTTTCGCTACGTCCGAATCCAGCTCGAACTCCGCGGCTCCCCCGAAGACCTGATTGCGCTGCTCGGCCACGAGCTCCAGCACGCAACGGAAGTTGCCGACGCCACGGAGGTCGTCGGCGACGAGGGCCTGACGTCGCTGTACCGGCGCATCGGAACGCTGCACGGCGAGAACCAGTACGAGACCGACGCCGCGGAGGACATGGGACGGAAGGTGCGACGCGAGCTCTTTTCGGCGCCTACCGCATGATCCCGAGAAAGAACAGCACGAGCTCGAGGACCAGGATCAGGATGACCGTCAGCTCGAGAAACTGGCCGCGCGAAATCGCCACCTGCTCGACCGCGAACCGGTAGACGTCGTCGAGCGTCTCGAGCTTGTCTTCGACGCTCTGCTTCCAGCGCGGCACCCCGAGGCGGGCCGCGGCGAGATTGAAGACCCGCGCCGCGTAGATGTCGCCGACGATCTTCAGCGCGTTGTCGGTCCGGTCGGTGATCTCGTTGACGTCGATGAACAGCGAATGGAGCTGGTTGGCCGCGCGGATGTAGCCCCGGCCCACGAGGTTCTTCCACCAGGTTGCGCGCTGCAGCAGCGGATAGATCCGCGCGAGCTCGGTATCGAGCAAATCGTCGTAATACCGGAATTCGAGCAGCTGCGAGTTGGCGAACTCGAACAGCTCCAGCGCGGCGCCGGCACCCGCCTCGGTGTCGTAAATAATCGCGGCGTTCCACGTCGGGATAATCAGATCCGTCGCCAGGTACGACATGCGGTTGCGGAGCACCTCTTCCTGTTCCTGGCCGCTCAGAGGCTGGCGCTCGCCGCGGAGAATCAGCGCCAGCTCCACCGCCCGCCGCGCGACGAGCTCTTCGCCCGTGAGCCGCTCCCGAAGCTCCGTGATCGCGACGACGAGGTAATCCTCGGTGAGATAGCGCTCCCGCACTTTCGTCATCGCCGCCGAGCAGCGCGTGACGACCGCCCTGACCGCCGCCTCGGCCTGGGCTTCGATCGCGTCGTTCTCGATGTACTGCTGGCTCGCGCCGATCAAATCGGTCCATGAACCCGCGAACGGCCGGCTGAGCGCCAGCGACACAACGCCGTAGTCGAAGAACTTGAGGCGGCATCGGAACCCCTCGATCGGGCCGACGCCGACATCCTCGCCGTCCATGACGAGCGGCGGCGTCTGGTACTGGAGGTAGGACGACGCCTGACGCGCCTTGAGGCGCGCCTCCGCGCCCACGCCCGTCGTCGCGCGCAGCCGCGCGAGATCGATCTGATCCGCGACGTCGTGCAGATAGAAGGCCGTGATGCCGGCGGACAGGATTTCCATCAGCGGCGCGTCCTCGGCGCGAGGATCAGCCGGTGAGCTTGCGCAGCATGCGCGGCGTGACGAACCACCGCAGGAGTCCGGTGCCTTTCGGCGGCAGGATGTCGAAGTCGATCCGGCAGATCCCGCCCTTCTTGAACTCGAGCGGGGTCTTCGCGCCGATCAGCTCCGCGGCCAGCTCGCCGAGATTCGGCTCGTGCCCGACGAGCGCCACGCGTCCCTTCCGCAGGTGTTTGACGAGCTCCTGAATCACGCCCGCCGGCGTGCCCGCGGGCGCGAGCGCGTCGGCCGTGGCGACAGGAGGTTTGTTCGTGAGCGTCTCGGAAAAGACGTCGGCGGTCTGGCGCGTCCGGACCAGCGGACTGGTCACGATTTGATCGAACGCGATGTCCAGCGCGTTGAGGCCGCGCGCCTCTTTCCGCAGGCGCTGGATTCCCTCCGGTGTCAGGGGCCGCTTCGCGTCGTCGGGCCACTCCTTGCCCCGCTCCGCCGCCACGCCGTGGCGGATCAAATACAACTCGAGCATCGCCATTCAGCGTCCCCCGGCCCGCCCCTGCCGCGCGGATTGTCCGGCCGCCGCGCGCCGACGCGACGTCAACGTCATCTTGGCGGATCGAGGTCGTGCCGTGAGGCGCGCGGGAACGTCGCGGCGCGCCTTTTCGACGGCGTCGCGCAGCGTCGGGAGCGCCGCAACGTACCGGCCATGCAGGTGGCGGCACTGGTCTTCGATCAGCCGCGACAGCACCGCGAGCCCCGCATCGGGCGCGTCGCGCCTGGAGCGCGGGAGCGCGCCGACGGCGGCGGCATGATGCTGCAGCACCTGCAGATCGTGCAGCCGGCCTAGCGTCTCCTGCACGCGCTTGATCGTCCGCACCGTCTCACTGCACGGCGCCGCGCCGCTCTCGTCCGCGATTTCGAGCGCGTAGCGAAGCTTCTTCGCGGAGATCCTGACGAGATGCAGCGCCTCCGGCGCATAGATTTGGCCCGCGGCCTCGATGGCCTTGTCCAGGCGGCGGGCGCGGCGGACGACGCGAAGCGCGAGCGTCGGACGCCAGTTATGGCCTGGCGTCGGATGTTGGAGGGCATCGCGGACCGTATTCAGACGACGGGAAAGCTTATCCGTGTCGACGCGACTGAGGCGCGCGAGCATGACCTTCCGTCGTTCTTCACGCGCTTCCATCACGTGGGCGCGAACCTCGGCGAGCGCCGCCGGCGGCACGCCGGCGCGGTCCGCCAGGTCGTCGATGAGGTGCAGCGTCACGTCGAGCTCGCGCACGGCGCCGAGCGCCTGCGTGACACGCCGGAGTTTCCGCTGCGCTTTCTGGCTCTTGGTGTGCTGAAGCCCTTCCGTGATGACCGGCACGGCCTCACGCAGCCGTCGAGACGCCACGCGCGCTTGATGGACGCCTGTGTCCTTTCCTGCGACAGCGGCTGACAGGTGGCGGCGAAGAGCCCGGGCGCGACGCTCGAGGAGGCGGACAAGAGGAAGCGAACGGTTCATGGTAGGATGCGGCCCGGAACAACCGAATGGGCAGTATATAACGTCAATGTAACAAGCAAGTCCTCAGCCAGCCCTTCCGTTCGCCCGCCGAGCATGCGAATCGCCGCGATCGACATCGGAACGAACTCGATCCACATGATCGTGGTCACGGTCCGACCCGACTTATCCTTTGAAGTGATTGACCGGGAAAAGGAAATGGTCCGGCTGGGTGCCGGAGGCCTGGACGGCCGCAGCCTGACGCCGACGGCGATGACGGCGGCCCGGCAAACGCTGGCCAAATTTCGACGCCTCGCGGACTCGCATAAAGTCGACAAAATCGTCGCCGTCGCGACATCGGCCATTCGCGAAGCCGATAACGGCGGCGATTTCATCGCCCAGGTAGACAAAGAGTCGGGGATCAAGATCCGCGTGATTTCTGGTCCGGATGAAGCGCGACTGATCCATATGGCGGCGGTGTACGGCGTCCACATGGGCGGCAGTCCGGCCGTCGTGATCGACATCGGCGGGGGCAGCATCGAAGTCACGCTGGGCACGGCGTCGCACGTGACTCATGCGCGCAGCTTCAAGCTCGGGGTTATCAGGCTGACCGAGCGCTTCGTTCGCAGCGATCCGCTGGACAGCCGCGATGAACGTCGCCTCGTCAAGTACATCAACAGGGAGCTTGGCGCGTATCTCGACGGCGTTTCGGAGCGCCGCTTCGAGCGCGTGATCGGCACATCAGGGACGATTCTGAGTCTCGGCGCGCTGGCGCTCAGCGACGGGGACGTCGTGCGGCCCGATGCCCTGCGGAACCGTCGGGTGCCGGCAAAAGCCCTGCGCCGCGTTCGGAAACAACTCACCGGCTCGGATCTTGAAGCACGGCTGCACATGGAAGGGCTGGATCCCCGCCGAGCCGACATCGCGGTCGCGGGATCGATCGTTTTGGACACGATCCTCCGGCGTCTGGGGGCGGACCAAATAACGTTGTGCGATTTCGCGCTGCGCGAAGGGCTCGTCCTCGACTACATCCATCGCAACACGGCGGCCATCCGCAAGGTCGATCGATACCCGGACGTTCGGCGGAGGAGCGTGATCGAGCTTGGCGAGCGGTGCGGCTACTCCGCGGTCCACGCGCGGCACGTCGCGGCGCTGGCGCTGTCGATCTTCGATCAGACCCGCGCCGTTCACGGGCTCGGCGATCAGGAGCGGGAGTGGCTCGAGTACGGCGCGCTGCTGCACGACGCCGGGGTGCACATCAGCTACGAACGGCACCATCGGCATTCGTATTACCTCATCAAGAACGGCGAGCTGCGCGGCTTCGATCCGCAGGAGATCGAGATCATCGCGCTTCTCGCGCGGTATCACCGGCAGGCGACGCCGAAAAAAGTGCACGAAGGGTACAGTGCTCTCAGAGGCGCGCTGCGGCGAATCGTGAAGACCCTCGCGGCGATGCTCCGGCTGGCGGAGGGCCTCGATCGGAGCCATTCGCAGGTCGTGACGTCGCTCGATCTCGTGCCACGCGGCGACGCGTACCAGATTCGGCTGCGGGCCGCGGGCGACGCCGAGCTCGAGCTCTGGGCCGCCAACCGTCATCGCGAGCCGCTCGAAGCCGTCCTGCAGCGGCCCCTGCGCTTCGCTGTCTCCGGAAAGAAGGAACGCGCGTCTCATGCTGAACAACCTCACCACGCCGCACGAGTACCCCGGAAAACTCTTCGTCGTGGAGGGCATCGACGGATCCGGAAAAACCACGCAGCTCGGACTGCTGGCAAAGTGGCTTAGGGCCGCGGGCCACCCCGTCTTCATGACGGAATGGAATTCGTCGGCGCTCGTGAAGGCGGCGACCAAGACGGGCAAGAAGAAGAACGCGCTGACGCCGATGACGTTCAGCCTGCTGCACGCCACCGACTTCGCCGACCGGCTGCTCTACAACGTCGTGCCGCCGATGAAGGCCGGCATGATCGTGCTCGCCGATCGCTACACGTACACGGCGTTCGCGCGCGACGCGGCGCGGGGCGTGGATCGCCGCTGGGTGCGCGAGCTGTACTCGTTCGCCGTCAAGCCCGATCTCGCGGTCTACTTCCGCGTGCCGATCGACGTGTCGGTGGATCGCCTGCTCGCCCGCCGGGTGAAGCTGAAATTCTACGAAGCCGGCCTCGACATGGGCTGGAGCGCGAACGCCGTCGAGAGCTTCCGCATCTTCCAGGGGAAGGTGCTCGACGAATACGACCGGCTCGTCGAGGAGTACGGCTTGAGCGTCGTCAACGCGATCGGCAGCATCACGGAGCAGCAGCGGATGCTGCGCCGCCTGGTTTCGCAGCATCTGGAGATCGAACATCATGACGAGCTCGTCGATGAATCCGCCTGAGGACGCCGCCGCGGCCCCGGCGGCCCGGACCGGCCACTATTACAGCTACGGCATTCCGTACCTGCAGATCGACAATTACCCCGGCAAGCTGATCGCGATCGAAGGGACGGACGGCGTCGGCCGCTCCACGCAGATCGCGCTGCTGCGCGAGTGGCTGGAGGTGCAGGGGTACGGCGTGGTCGAGACGGGCTGGACCCGATCGCAGTTGATGTCCCCGACGATCGATCTCGCCAAATCGAGCAACACGCTGAACAAGCTGACGTTCGTGCTGCTGTACGCGACCGACTTCGCCGATCGGCTGGAGAAGGAGATCATTCCCGCCCTCAAGGCCGGATTCATCGTCCTCTCGGATCGATATATCTACACGGCGCTCGCCCGGGCCGGCGTCCGCGGCGTGGATCGGACCTGGATCCGCAATCTGTACGGCTTCGGCATCGTCCCGCACCTGGTGTTCTACCTCCGAATCGATGAAAAGACCCTGATCCGCCGCGTGCTGCAGTCGCGCGGGATGGACTACTGGGAATCGGGCATGGATCTGAAGGCCGGCGACGACATCTACGACAGCTTCCGCGCCTACCAGCGGGCGCTGCTGAAGGAATATGCCTCGATGGCGGACGAATTCGGGTTCCGCGTGCTCGACGCGCGCCGTAAGGTGGACGTCATCCAGGACGAGCTGCGCCGGCAGATCGCCGCCTTCCTCGCCGAGTCCGACGTGCCCGCCCCGCTGGCGACGCGAGTCGAGTGAAGCTGTTACGCGCTTGTTACACGGCGGAAACCGCGGCGAAATGACCGACGCCTAGGATCAGGGTATGAGCACCCTCGCCTCGGCGCTGCAGGCGCGGCCCTCGCCGCCGGCGGCCGCCGAGCAAGCCGGGGCACCGTGCAAGATCGCCGTCCGCGATCTGAACTTTCATTACGGCGCCAAGCGCGCCCTCGAAGGCATCTCGATCGACATCCCCGCCAATCTCGTGACGGCCTTCATCGGCCCCTCGGGCTGCGGCAAGAGCACGTTCCTGCGCACGCTCAACCGGATGAACGACATCATCGCCGGGACGCGCGTCGAAGGCGAGGTCAGGATCGACGGCCGCGACATCTACCGCAGCGATACCGACGTCGTCGCGCTCCGCCGGCGGGTGGGGATGGTGTTCCAGAAATCGAATCCCTTCCCCAAGTCGATTTTCGAGAACATCGCTTACGGCCTGCGGATCAACGGCCTCGCGCGGCGGGGCTCCGAGCTCCACGGGCGCGTCGAGGAGAGCCTGCGGCAGGCGGCGATCTGGGACGAGGTAAAGGATCGGCTCCACGAATCAGCGCTCGCGCTGTCCGGCGGCCAGCAGCAGCGGCTGTGCATTGCCCGCGCGCTCGCGGTCAAACCGGACGTGCTGCTGATGGACGAGCCTGCATCGGCTCTCGATCCGATTGCCACGCAGCGCATCGAGGAGCTGATCTATCAGCTCAAGTCGACCTACACGATCGTCATCGTGACGCACAACATGCAGCAGGCGGCGCGCGTGTCCGATCTGACGGCGTTCTTCTGGCTCGGCAAGCTGATCGAGGCGGGACCGACCGATAAGATGTTCACGAACCCTGGGCAGAAGCTCACCGAAGACTACGTGACCGGAAGATTCGGCTGATGACCACGACCGTTCCACACTTCCAGGAAGAGCTGGATCAACTGAAGTCGCGGCTGCTCGAGATGGGCGGCCTCGCCGAGGATCGCGTCCGCGCGGCCGTGACCGCGCTCGTCAACCGCGACACGGCGCTGGTCGCCCAGGTTCTCGCCGGCGACGGGCCGATCAATCAGCTCCACATCGAGATCGACAGCCGCTGCGTCAAGCTGCTCGCGCTCCACCAGCCGATGGCGGTGGATCTCCGGTCCATTCTCTCGGCCGTCAAGATCAACACCGATCTCGAGCGCGTGGGCGATCTCGCCATCAACATCGCCGAAGCGGCGACCCGCTATCTCGCGCACCCGCCCGTCAAGGAGCTCATCGACATTCCAAGAATGGCCGAGATCGCGCACCGGATGTTGCGCGACGCCCTCGACGCCTTCGTCCGGCGGGACACCGTCCTCGCCCAGCAGGTGCTCGATGCCGACGACGCCCTCGACGCGCTGAAAACGCAGGTCTTCCGCGAGCTCCTCACCTACATGCTCGAGGATCCGCACACGATCGAGGCGTCGCTGGATCTCATCCTCGTGTCGCGCCATCTGGAACGGATCGGCGACCACGCCACGAACATCGAGGAAGACGTGATCTTCATGGTGTCCGCGCGCGACGTCCGCCATCACGCACAATAGAATCTGGAAATTTGGAAATCGGATAATCTGGTAATCTTGCTTGGCACGCGCTACGGCGCGTGCGTCAAAGCGCGGCCGGTACACCGCGCATGCGAAATTTCCAAATTACCAAATTCCCAAATTTCCAAATAGAATAGGTGGGTTTGGCCCCCTCTGACGCGGTCTGCGTCTACTGCCGGCGCAAGCCGATGGATCAGGTGTGGCGTCCCTTCTGCAGCGAACGCTGCAAAATGGCGGACCTGGGGCGGTGGCTGACCGGCGGCTACAGCGTACCCGCCGAAAGCCCGCCCGACGACCGGCATCCGGGCGAGGACGACGACGCCTCCAAGGATTGAGCGCTCTTCCGATGGCCGAGACATTGACAATCGTCGACAACCGGACCGGGACCAGCTACGAGGTCCCGATTCAGGACGGCACGATCAAAGCGACCGATCTCCGCCAAATCAAGGTCAAGCCCGACGAGTTCGGCATGATGACCTACGACCCCGCGTTCATGAACACGGCGGCCTGCCGGAGCCGGATCACCTACATCGACGGCGACAAGGGCGTACTGCTCTATCGCGGCTATCCCATCGAACAGCTCGCCGAGCAGAGCGATTTCCTCGAAACTGCGTACCTGATTCTCTTCGGCGAGCTGCCGACGGCCAAACAGTACGACGACTGGACCCACCGGATCACGCTGCACACGATGCTGCACACGAACATCGCGAAGCTGATGGAAGGGTTCCGTCACGACGCGCACCCGATGGGGATGTTCATCAGCACGGTGGGTGCCCTGTCGACGTTTTATCCCGACGCCAAGGAGATTTTCTCGGGCGAATCGCGCCGGCTCCAGACGCTGCGGTTGATCGCGAAGGTTCCGAGCATCGCCGCCTACGCCTTTCGCCATTCGATCGGCCGGCCGTTCAACCTGCCCGACAACGATCTGAGCTACGCGGGCAATTTCCTGAACATGCTCTTCCGGATGACGGAGCTGAAGTACAGCGCGAACCCGGTACTCGAGCGCGCGCTGGAAGTGCTGTTCATCCTGCACGCCGATCACGAGCAGAACTGCAGCACGAGCACGATGCGGGCGATCGGCAGCTCGCACGCCGACCCGTATTCGGCGCTGGCCGGCGCAGCCGCGGCGCTCTACGGTCCGCTGCACGGCGGCGCCAACGAAGCGGTGCTGCGCATGCTGCACGAGATCGGATCCATCAACGCCATCCCGGCGTTCATCAAGCGCGTCAAGGCCGGCGACGGACGCCTCATGGGCTTCGGGCACCGCGTGTACAAGTCGTACGATCCCAGGGCGAAGATCATCAAGCGGATGGCCGATCTCGTGTTCGACGTGACGGGCAAGAACCCGCTGCTCGAGATGGCGCTCGAGCTCGAGCGCATCGCGCTCGAGGACGAGTACTTCGTCTCGCGGAAGCTCTACCCGAACGTCGATTTCTATTCGGGTCTGATCTACCAGGCGATGGGCTTCCCGGTCGACATGTTCCCGGTGCTCTTCGCGATTCCGCGCACCGCCGGCTGGATCGCGCAATGGGAAGAGATGCTCAACGATCCGGATCAGAAGATCGTGCGGCCGCGCCAGATCTACCTCGGCCCGGCATCGAGGGACTACGTGCCGAAAGAGAAACGACGCCAGCCATGAGAGCCACAGTTGCCGCGGTCACCGCCCTGCTCGCCTGCGCGCCGGCGCAGACGCCGGCGGCGCCGAAGTTCGACGCCGGGCGCGCGTACGAGGACCTGCGCCAGATGGTGGCCATCGGTCCACGACCCGCCGGATCGCCGGCGATCGAGAAGACGCGCGACTACATCAAGAAGCAGTTGATCGCGGCGGGCCTCAAGCCCGAGGAACAGCCCTTCGAGGCGCAGACGCCCATCGGCCCGATCCACATGGTGAACATCCGCGCGACGCTGCCCGGGGCCTCGACGGCGATCGGCAAGGGCCGCATCGTCATCGGCGGCCACTACGATACGAAGCTGTTCCACGAGTTCGCCTTCGTCGGCGCGAGCGACGCCGCGTCGAGCGCCGCGTTCCTGCTGGAGATCGCCCGCGCCTTGAAGGGGCGGCCGAATCCGCTGCCGATCGAGTTGCTGTTCCTGGACGGCGAGGAAGCAGTCCGCCGCGACTGGGACGACAAGTCCACGGACCACACGTACGGAAGCCGGTACTACGTCGAGCAGCTGAAGAAGACCGGCACGGTCAAGGACGTGCGCGCCTTCCTCCTCGTCGACATGATCGGCGATCGCGACCTCGACATCAGCAAAGAGCAGTACTCCACCGGATGGCTCACGGACGCGGTCTGGGCGGCCGCGCGCCGACTCAAGCGGTCCGAATTCCTCGAGCAGACCACGCCCATCGAGGACGATCATCTGGAGTTCCTCCAGGCCGGCATCCCATCGGTCGACATCATCGATCTGGATTACGCGTGCTGCTGGCACCGTCCGGAAGACGACCTGGCGCACGTCGCCGCAGGCAGCCTGCAGGCCGTCGGCGACGTGGTGATTGCCGCCCTGCCCGCGATCGAACGCCGCCTCGCGACGCCTCAGTAAGAGACGTACACCACAGAGTCGCAGAGCACACGAAGACGCGCAGAGGTCGGGCCGGGGACAGCTGTTCGCGCGCCGCGCTTCGCGCGGCGGGAGGTGACACGAGATCTCGAATACGAGCGCCGGATGAATGGCGTGGCGTTCGTATTCGAGATCTCGTATCACCTCCAGCGGCCGGGCGCAGGGCCGGCGCGACGCGGACAGCAGTCGGCGGCCGCGTCCACGTACATGACGGTGATCTCGTGGCGCCGTCCGTGTCGTCCGTGTTGTCCGTGGCCAAATCCTCTGTGCGTCTCCGCGGACTCTGTGGCTCTGTGCTGTACGTCGTTTCTTCTACACGCAGTCGAACAGCGCCATGAACCCGAAGTCCATGTGAAGCTGCTGGTGGCAGTGGAACAGCGTCCGCCCCGGATTGTTCGCCGTGAAGTCGACTTCGATTTCCTGGTACCCGCCGAGCATGACGACGTCTTTCAGCACTCCGGAGGTGGCCGTGCCGGCGATCCTCGTCAGCTCGAACGTGTGCCGATGCAGGTGCAGCGGGTGGATGTCGTCGCTCGCATTGCGGATCCGCAATCGGTAGCGCCCGCCCTCGCGAAGCCGGAACATCGGCGTGATCCTGTCCATCGAGAAGGCGGTGCCGTTGATCCGCCAGACGTTGAAACCGTCATCGGCTGCGTTGTCCTTCGCGATCGTCATCTCGATCGCTTCGTCGGGCGCCGGCGGCGCGGCACCCGCTTTTCCGAAGCGCGTGTAGTCCCAATGGAATGGCTTCGGCGGAATCCAGGCCGGCTTTCCCCGCGTGTCCGGCGTACTCGATGACGATGCCCATGCCGCGGGTGCGATCGTCGCCGGCCAGATCCCCGAGCGTCCAGACGCCAGGATGCGTCATCTCGACGAGCGCCGACACCCGCTCGCCGGTGCCGTTCACGCGAACGATCGCCGTGGCCGAGCACGCGACCATTGATCGAAAACAGGCCGTATCCCACCTCATAGCCGTGAGGCATCTCCCTGGCGAGCGACGCCTTCATGCTCGATTCGCCGGCACGCTCGAGCGCGGCGACGCGCGCCGCCGGCGCCAAGAAATCCATCGGCATGTCGCCGCCGCCGCTGAGCGCAGGCTCGAACTCTTTGAGGACGAGGAACACTTCGCGGTCGTAGGCGCCGGGGTCGCGCTTCGGTTCGATGTACACCGGGCCGACCTGGCCCCCGTATTGCCCCCGCGTGAGGTCTGCGCCGGCGCGCAGATGGGTGTGGTAGAAGCGGAAGCCGGCTGGCCCAGGCGTGAACGCAATCCGGCGGCTGCCGCGCGGTGGAATGAAGGCGTTCCCTCTTCCGCCGAGCCGTCCACGTCGACGGCGACCGCCTGCCCGTGCCGGTGCAGTTGCTCGGGGGTATCGGTGTCGTTGTGAATGTCGATGACCCCCGCTTCCCCTCCGTCAGTCGCAGCAGCGGTCCGGGGAACTGGCCGTTGTAGCCGTTGTCGAAATGATTCGATCGGGCGCGAGTTCCACCAGCGCGTTGCCGATGCGGATCGTATAGTCGACGGCATCGTCCCGGCCGACTGAGGGAATTCGCGCGGCGAGCGCGGCGAGGCCGCCGAGCCTCAGGAAATCGCGGCGGTCGTACAGCATGACGTTCCAGTGATGTCCGCCGGGTCCGGCAGGCAGCAGCCGGTCCGCCTTCTCAAGCGCTCCGCGTCGCGGCGGATCGCGTCGCTGTGCGCAAGCGCATGCCGCACGGCGAGGGTCACCGCGCCGAGAACGGGATCCGGCAGGGAGGCCATGCGGTAATGCACCCAGGTTCCGTCGCGCCGCGTCGCGACCAGCCCCGCCTTGCGGAGATACGCGAGGTGCCGCGATGCTTTGGGCTGCGGAATCCGCAGGCTCTCATGGATGTGGCACACGCACACTTCGCCGGTGAGCAGAAGCCCGAGGATCCGCAGACGGGTGTCGTCGGCCAGCGCCTTGAAAAGTCCTTCCATTGCCCGGAGAGAGTCGGCCATATATTCGTCTTGACAAATATAACACGAAGCTGTATCTCTATATATATTCGTCTGTGCGCATACAAGGAGTGGTTATGGCCGATATCCGCGAAGCCGTGCGTGACAAGTACGGCGCGATTGCACGCTCCGTCGTGAACAAGACTTCCGCCGAGGGCTGCTGCGGGCCGACCAGTTGCGGCTGCGGCGACCCCATCAGCTCGAATCTCTATTCCGCGGCCGAAACGGGCGCGCTGCCGGCCGACGCCGTCAGCGCCTCCCTGGGCTGCGGCAACCCGACGGCGCTGATCGATCTCCAGCCCGGCCAGACCGTGCTCGACCTCGGGTCGGGCGGCGGCATCGACGTCCTTCTCTCCGCACAGCGCGTCGGTCCCACCGGCAAGGCGTACGGCCTCGATATGACCGACGACATGCTGGCGCTCGCGCGCGAGAATCAGCGGAAGGCAGGCGCCACGAACGTCGAGTTCCTGAAGGGCGCCATCGAAGCCATTCCCCTGCCCGACAACTCTGTCGACGTCATCATCTCCAACTGCGTCATCAATCTCTCGAGCGACAAGGACGCCGTTCTGCGCGAAGCCTTTCGCGTACTGAGACCGGGCGGCCGCTTCGCCGTCTCGGACGTCGTCGTCCGCGGCGACGTGCCGGCCGACATCCGCCGCAGCATGGAGCTGTGGGTGGGATGCATCGCCGGCGCGCTGGAGGAAACCGAGTACGCGGCAAAGCTGCGCGGGGCCGGCTTCACCGACGTCGAGGTCGAGCCGTGGCGTGTCTACAAGGTGGAGGATGCGCGTGGGTTCCTGAGCGAGAGCGGTCTCGACGTGGAGCGCATCGCGCCGCAAGTCGACGGCAAGTTCTCGAGCGCGTTCGTCCGCGGGACGAAGCCTGTCGCCTAGATCGCCATGCGGCTCGCCGTTTTCAGCGACGTCCACGGCAACCTCCCTGCCCTCGACGCGGTGCTCGCCGACATCGGCGAGCGCCGTGTCGACGGCGTCTACTGCCTGGGAGATCTTGTCGGCTACGGCGCGTTTCCGAACGAAGTCGTCGAGCGGATCCGGGCGGCCGCGATTCCGACCATCATGGGCAACTACGACGACGGCGTCGGATTCGAGCGCGACGACTGCGGATGCGCCTATCGCGAGGAGCGCGAACGGGCGCTCGGTCAGCAGTCGCTCGAATGGACGAAGAGCCATACATCGCCCGCGAACCGGGCATTCCTGCGATCGCTTGCTGGACAGATGCGATTCGACGCGGGCGGCCGGCGATACCTCCTCGTGCACGGAAGCCCGCGGAAACTGAACGAATACCTGTTCGAGGACCGGCCCCTGTCGAGTTTTCAGCACATCGCGGGGTCGTCGAACGCCGACGTCATTCTATTCGGCCACACGCACCGCCCGTACGCGAAGACGGTCGACACGGTGACCTTCATCAACGTCGGATCCGCCGGCAAGCCGAAGGACGGCGACTGGCGCGCCTGTTACGCGCTGCTGGACACCGAAGAACCCGCGGCTGTGGCGTTCGTGCGCGTGACGTATGACGTGAAGACGATCGCGGAAGCCATCCGGAGCAGCGATCTCCCGGACGAGTTCGCCTTGGACCTCGAGCGCGGCGGCCCGCGTGACGCTTCACTTCCCATGTGAAGCATGCCTCAGCCCCGCGCCCGTTACTTCTCGTCGCCGTGCTTGTGCTTGTGCGAATCCTTCGATTCCGCTTCCTCGTCCGGAGCCTTTGGGTTCAGCTCCTTCATCTTCGAGAGCTCGGCCGGTGTGAGCTTCGGGATGTGGCGGATGAACTGCACGAGGTTCCAGGTCGCCTCCGCGCCGTGCTCCGGATCGCCCCCCCACGCGGGCATGCCGGTCAGCTTCACGCCGTTCTCGATGATGTAGAACAGCTCGCCGTCGGTGAGATCCTGCGTCGCGGCCAGGCGCATGTCGGGCACCCGAGGATAGAGGTTGCGCCCCATTCGCGTATCGCCGCTGCCGTCATTGGCGTGGCAGAGCGCGCAGTGATCGGCGAAGTGCTCCATGCCTTCGTTGAGCGCGGCAGCCGAGGCGGGTACGGGGCTCCGCTGATCGCGGGCGGCGCGCGGAATCGCCATCGATCGCAGCCGCGGCGCCACCGCCATCTCGAGCGCTCCCGGGGCCGATTTGGCCGATATGCCCTGTCCGACAAACCACAGCGTGCAGGCGACGGCGCCGATCCCGCACACGACCAGAAACAGCACGATCAGCCGGAACAGAAAACGAATCATATCTGGCGTCCTCTCGCAATGAGCGCCGCGGCGCCGACAGCCAGGCCGAGCGCGACGGCCGCGAACCCCGGATGGAGCGCGGCCCGGGTGTACACGCTCGTCTCCTTCGTCCGCCCGGTCCAATTCCGTCCGCGTTCGCCGCCGTCGCGATCGACCGGCGAATGGAGATTGTCGGAGCGTCCCCCCGTACTCTTGTCCGTTTGCTGCGCCTTGAACATCGTCGCTTCCATGTAGCGGTCGGCCAGCCGCGGCAGCAGCGCGGCCAGGCTCAGAAGCTTGCCGCTACCGCCGACCACGGCGTCGCGCAGCGGCCGCTCCGCCGCTTCCAGGATCGCGCGCGCCACGATCTCGGGAGCATACACCGGAGGCACCGGCTGCGGCTCGACGTCCAGGTAGGTCTTCGCCTTTTCGAAGAAGGGCGTATCGATGCTCGACGGCTTCAACAGCGTGATCGACACGGGCGCGCCTTCCGCGTCGAGCTCCATCCGCAGCGCGTCGGTGAACGCCTTGATGGCGTGCTTGGCGGCGCAATAGTTTCCCTGGAGCGGGATCGCGCGATCCGCCAGCGCGCTCGCGACGTTGATCAGCGCGCCTCCCTTCGTCCGCAGATGCGCCACCGCGACGCGCGAGCCGTACACGTAGCCCCAGTAGTTGACGTCGAACTGCCGCCGCATGTCCTCGATAGACACGTCCATCACGCGGCCGTAGACGGAGACGGCGGCGTTGTTCACCCACGTATCGATCCGGCCGAACGCCCGCATCGCGACGTCCGCAATCGACTGAACCTGCGCGGGCGCGCTCACGTCCGCGACCGCGTGCACCGCGCGTCCTCCCTCGGCGCGGATGTCCGCTACGGCCCGCTCCAGATCGCCGGCGTTGCGCGCGGCGAGCACGACCGACGCGCCGCGGCGCGCCGCCATTTTCGCGGTCACGAGCCCGATCCCGCTCGAGGCCCCGGTGATGACGACGACCTGTTCATCGAGCGGCTTCAGCATGATTGTCATATCGGCACCTCAATGCGTCACCGAGTCCAGCAGCGCCGCCGCGCGATCGGCAATACCGGCCGACAGCGACTCCGGCGGAGGCTGCTTGAGCAGATGCAGCGTACCGCGCTTCTTGAGCAGCTCGCCGTGCGAGACGCCGTGACGATCCCGCCAGCACCGCAGCGTCACGACCGCGCCGCCCACGCGAAGGCCGTCCAGGATCACTTCGGGCAGCCAGGTCGGCAGGGACGGATCGATCACGAGGGTGTCGACAGGCGCGATGGGCTGCAGGCCGAGGAGGGTCTGAATCAGCAGCGGAAAGGCGGACGCGTTCCACAGTTGCGGCGTGTTCGCGCGCGGATAGGCGCCGGGCGTCGCGTACTCGCCGCGGGAAAAACCGCCGACGCATTCAGGGATCCGGTACTCGGGATAGAGGCGCGCGAGATCGAAGAGCGCAGCGGCGAGCTCCGCGGCTCGCGTCTCGAACCCGAAGCGCTTCAGCCCGAACGCGATCGTCGCCTGCTCCACCGCCCAGACGGTGCCGCGATGGTAGCTGAGCGGATTGTAGAACGAGTGAGCCGACGACAACGTTCTGATGCCCCAGCCGCTGAACATGTCCGGCGCGAACAGCCGTCCGACGACATGAGGCAGGTGGTCGCGGCTCACGATGCCGGACGCGATGCAGTGACCCGCGTTCGACGTAACCGCGGCGACCTGGCGCTTGTCGGGATCGAGCGCGAAGGCGACGCAGTTTTCGGCGGGGACCCACCAGTCGCGATTGAACCGCGCTTTCAGATCCGCCGCGGATCGCCAGAACGCCTTCGCATCCGCGCGAGCGTCCATCGCCCAGCTCATGATCGCCATGAGTTGCTGCGCGGCATACCAGTAGCCCTGGAGCTCGCAGGTTGCGATCGGCGCCGGCACGGGACGCCCGTCGTCATAAACGACCGCGTCGCCGCTATCCTTCCAGCCCTGGTTCTTCGTGCCTTCCGACGAGCGCGTGCGATACTCGAGATACCCGTCGCCGTCGGCATCGCCGTACGTCCGCGCCCACTCGAGGATGCGTCGGGCGGCGTCCCAGTGCTTGCGGACGAGCGCCTTGTCGCCCGTCCACGCATACAGGTTGGCCAGCGCAATCACGAACATCAACGGACTCGCGAAGTCTGCGTAGTAGCCGGAATAGGGATTGACGTTCAGCCGCGCGAGCGGTCCGGAGCGAACCTGATACGGAATCCGTCCCGGCTGTTCGTCGCGCCAATCGTCGAAGCGATCGCTTTGCATCCGGCCGAGACGCGTCAAGGTCGCGTCGAGCGACGCGCCGCGATCCACATACGCCGCCTGCCATCCGGCCGTGAGCGAGTCGCGGCCGAAGAACGCCGGGTACAGAGGCATGCCGGCCTGGAGCGCCAGCCATTCGTCTTTCTGCCCCTCGAGGTGCGCGAACGACGCCAGGTCGCGGACGTTCGATTCGAGGATCTGCTCGACGTCGCCGCCGCGCGGCGTCGCAAAACGCGTGAAGTCCGCGCGCCATCGAGCGGCGAGGCGTTCTCGCGCCTCCGCGTCTTCAGGCGAGAACCCGCCGTCGACGTCCCTGGGAACGACGCGCAACTCGAGCGTCGTCTGCTGCTGCGCCTCGAGCGCGAGCTGCGTGGTGAGGCGCGAATCCGCGAACGTCCAGTCGCGATCACCGATCCATTCGATGCTCGACCGGTACGGCAGGGCGGGATGCCCGTACGAAAACGTGAGGCGACGCGGGTCGGCGTCGACGCGCACATCCGCGGTCTGCTGCCGCCGGCCTCCGTTCGCCTCCTGGATATCCGCGAAGTCCGCCCCGACGACCCACGAGAAGGCGCATGCGACGCGCTCTCTCGCGTGATTGGCAATCGTCGCGGAGATCTCGAGACTGCCCGGAGTGACGGTGAATACGACGCGCAGGACCAGGGCGCGATGCGGGATTCCGCGATCGTCCGTCGTCTCGGCGTCGTTCGACTGGCCGCTGCCGCCGCCCCCCATCTCGGTCAATTCCGGATGGTTGAACGTGAACGCCAGGCGATCGGGGGCAACGGCCGCCGACTCGCACAGCCACGGACGCCGGCCGTCGAGCTCCAGCCGCAGCGTCTGAAGAAAGCGCGCTTCACGGTGATAGAAGCCGGCCAGCCCGCCGTCGCATTCGCCTCGCGCGTCAACGATCAGAACCGACGGGCCCTTCCACGCGTAGATGATCTCCGGCCGAACTGCTGCTGCCGGCATACCTCAGCCCTTATAAGCAAGCCGCAGGCCTTGACTACCTCGCGAATTTTTCCGGGAACTGCTTGACGATCCCGTCTGACAGCGCGTCAGACATCTTCAGGATGTGCTGGTAGACCTCGTCGAAGGCCTGGACGTCTTCGTCCCAGTTCCTGCCGAGCCGGGCAACCAACTCGCGGGACGTCGTCGACAGATGGGTTTTCATCATCTCGACCAGCGTCGCTCGCGGCCAGTTCGGATTCGCTTTACTGAGGAAGTCCGCGATCTGCACGGCGTTCTGCTGCCAACGCGCGTCAGCCTGCTGCTGCGCCGCCTTGTCCCCCGCCTTTGCGGCCTTGACGATTTCGGTCGCGATGGAGATGTGCTCCTTCAGCAGCGTCGTGAGTTGACGGCCCGCGGCATCGCCGTAGAAGCGCGCCACCGCGGCGCCGATGTCCTCCTGATTCTTCATCAGCCGGGTCGCGGCCGCCTGCGCGTCCGGCTGGTCGGCCACCGCGGCGACGATATAGTCGCGCGTCCAGACGACGTGATCGGTCCAGAGCTTCCGCATGTCCAGTTTCAACGTCTGTGCGGAACTGGCAGAGGATGACGTGGTTGGGTGTTGCTGCGCGCCCGCGACCGCCGGTGCGGCTAAGACCGCCGCGGACAGGACGAGGAATCTCAACGTTCTCATGTGCCTTGCCTCCATATCCAATGGAGTTCCGGCGCATGAAATGGTGACGCGACTGCCGAACCTCAGCCGATCCGGGCCAGCACTGCCGCAACGACGCGATCGCAGCGCGGCCGCTGGAACGTGAAGGCGGTGGAGGCCGCCAGGCCCGCCCGTTCGAACAGGTCGCGCCGGAGAGCGGCGCGAGCGCGCGACAGCCTCGTCTTCACGACGTCGTCGCTCACGCCAAGACACTCGGCCGTTTCCGTCGTGCTGAGGCCTTCGATGTCGCGCAGGACGAACACCTCGCGGTTGCCGTCCGGCAGCGTGTCGACGGCCGCCTCGAGCAGCGAGCCAAGCTCTTTCGTGAAGGCCTGTCGCTCGGGATCCGACGGCCGCTGGGTCTTCATGGGAGTCTCCTGTGCGGGGAGGACATTCTCGTCCAGCGCCTCATAGCGGCCCCGGCGCCTGACGCGCGCGAGAGCCTCGTTCACCGCGATGCGCGTGAGCCACGTTGAAAACCTGGCTCGGCGGTCGAACTGGCGCAAGTTCGCGTACGCGTTCACGTACGCCTGCTGCATGACGTCCTCCGCCTCATCCTCGTCGCGCAGGATCGCGCGCGCGGCACGGTAAATCCGCTCGTTGTGCCGCCGCATCAGGACCTCGAACAGCGCGGTCTGCCCCTCGAGGACCCGGGCCGCAATGTCTTCGTCGTCCAGTCCCTGCCACCTATCCAGAATGGCTCCGCTGACCACGTGCATCACTGCTCCTCTCTCTATTAGAGCATCGTCCGTCCGGAAGGTGACGTTCCGGCCCACTGTCACCTTTCAAAGGGCTGCCGACTCTCTTGAGACGGAGGGATTGACATCATGGATTCACGGATTACGACCGCGCGAAGCGCGCTGCAGATCGCCATCGGACTGATGGCCGCCCTGGCCGGGCTGGACAAGTTCTTCAATCTGCTGGCCGACTGGCCGGCATACGTGGCGCCGGCGGCGGCGGGCATGCTGCCCTTTTCGCCGCAGAGCTTCATGCAGATCGTCGGCGTCATCGAGTGTGCCGTCGGCGTCACGATACTCTTCGTGCGGCCCTCGATCGGGGCCTACGTCGCGAGCGTCTGGCTGCTGCTCGTCGCGGCCAATCTGCTGCTCGGCGGACATTTCGATATCGCCGTCCGGGACGTCGTCCTGTCGGTGGCCGCGTTTACGCTCGCTAGGCTGTACGTCGCCCCGCAGACGGCGGGGGCGCCGGTGTTGGAGCCGCGCCGCGAAGCGCTGACGGCAGCTCGATAGCGCGGCTACCGCGGCGTCCGCGACGGGTTGAGTTCGGCGAGGATCTCGTCGCCGGTCAGGACCGTCGCGGACGCCTTGGCCCTGGTGAAGATGCGGTCGACGAGCTCGTCGGTCGCCTCGTATCCGTGGCGTTCGAGCCAGAAAACCACGTTGGATTTGCCCGACATCGGCCCGACGTCGATCTGCTGTTCGCGCCCGATCAGACTGGCGGGCACTCCCGAGTAGACGGCGTCGATGAGCG
Source organism: Vicinamibacterales bacterium (assembly GCA_035495955.1). GTDB lineage: Bacteria > Acidobacteriota > Vicinamibacteria > Vicinamibacterales > 2-12-FULL-66-21 > JAICSD01. The sequence continues at coordinate 44,775 of DATJFE010000090.1, forward strand.
CCCGATCGTTTTTCCTGAACGCCTTGATCATCGCGGCGGCGTGGACGCCCGTCGCGGTCCGGAACGCATCGCGGCCTACCACGGGATAGTTGGCCGGAATCGGCACGCCGGTCGCCGCCGATACCGTCTCGCAATATTCACAGAGTGCCGACAGGTCCCGCTCGATGTATCCCATCAGGACCAGATTCATCAGCAGCAGATCCATCGGCGTATTGCCGACGCGTTCGCCGATGCCGATGGCGGCGCCGTGCAGCCGCGTCGCCCCGGCCTCGAGGGCGGCGAGCGTATTCACGACCGCGAAATCGCGATCGCGATGGCCGTGCCAATCGATCCCGATGCCGCCGCCGCAATCCTCGACGACGGAAGCGATGAATCGCACGACTGCCGCGGCCCCATGAGGCGTCGCGTGGCCGACCGTGTCGGCGATGCACACGCGCCGGGCGCCCGCGCGGATCGCCGTCGAGTACAGGGCTCGCAGCGAATCGGGATCCGCGCGGGTCGTATCCTCGGTCACGTACATGACCGGGAGTCCCTCTTTGACGGCAAATGCGATCGCGTCTTCGGTCAGCTTGCGGAGCTGATCGAGCGTCCACCCTTCCGCGTACTGGCGCAGCGGACTCGATCCGATGAAGGCGCCGCATTCGATCGGGATTCCCACCCGCTGCGAGATCCGCGCGATCGGCTCGATGTCGGCGACCAGGGTTCGCGCCGCGCAGTTCGCCCGCACCTTCATCCGTCCGTCCGCGATCTCGCGCGCGAGGCGCTCGACGTCGCGGACCACGTGCGGCCCGGCGCCCGGAAGCCCGAGATCCGCGGTATCGATCCCGAGCCGATCGATCAAATGCAGGATCGCGACCTTCTCGTCGATCGACGGGCAGCGGACGGACGGCGACTGCAGCCCGTCGCGCAGGGTCTCGTCGTCCAGCAGGACGGTGGGGGGCTTCGGCGCGTCCGTGCGGTTCCAGTCGTGAATCAGGGGATGCATTTGGGTGGACGCTGGATGCGCAGCGTCAGGAGTCCCGCCAGGAGGACGCCGCAGGCCCACGCCGTCGAAAACGCGACGGCGTCGATCAGTCCCCGATGGAGGACCGTGCGCATGTCGACGCCACGGCCGAGGCCGGCTTGCGCCAGGGCCGTCTCGAGGAGATATCCGCGGACGGTGTCGTGCATCCGCATGTCGTACACGCCGTTCCAGACGACGAATGCGACCGCCAGCCAGAGAATCAGGAACCTTTTTTCGACTCGTGTCATCAGCGTCTTCCGCGTCAGGCGGAAGGACCGTACTGCAGAACGAGGGCCGTGATGTCGTCGCTTTGCGGCGCGCCTTTCGTGAACGCACGCACGTCGGCAAAGAGCGCCTGCAGCAGCCCCTGCGGCTGGAGGTTGGCGTATGTCCCGGCCGTCGCGAGAATGCGCGCCTCGCCGTACTCCTCGCCCTGTGCCGAGAGCGCCTCCGAGACGCCGTCGCTGAACACGATCAGCCAGTCTCCCGGTGCGAGCACCACGGTTTCTTCCTCGAAGGTCGCCCCCTCGAACAGCCCGACGATCGGGCCGCCCGTCTCCAGCCGGCGCACCGCGCCCCTCCCGATGACGAGGGGCGGATTGTGCCCGGCGTTGCAGTACGTGAGACGGCCGTCGGGCTCGAGCGATCCGTACATCAGCGTAACGAAGCGCGACTCGATGCCGCGCTTGTACAGCGCGAGGTTGACGCGCGCGATGGTCTGGCACGGCGTGTCGCTCGCCGCCGCCTGCGCGGCGAACATGCCCTGCATCATCGCGCTGAGGAGCGCGGCGGGTGGACCCTTTCCCGCGACGTCGCCGAGCGCGAATCCGAAGCCGCCGCCGGGCAGATCGACGTAGTCGTAGAAATCGCCGCCGATCGAGCGGCACGGAATCGACGCCGCGGCCAGACGGAAGTACGCGCCGACGCGACCCCCTTTGGGCAGGAGCGCCTGCTGGATCTCGGCCGCGATCCGCATCTCCTGCTCCATCTTCGCCTTCTCCATCGTCTCGCGATAGAGCCGCGCGTTCTCGATGGCCACCGCGGCTTCGGTCGCAAGCGTCTCGAGCGCGCCGCGCGTGGAGGTCGACAGAAAGCTGCCCTTCTCGCGGCTGTCCAGATAGAGGACGCCGATGCGCCGCTCTTCCGTCACGGCGTCCGCCTGCTTGTCGACGTAGCGCACGAGCTTCAGCGGCACGCATTGCACGTTGCGAATACCGAGCGCCACCGTTCCCATGTGGACGTTCGCCAGATCGCCGTCGAGCAGATCGGCGAGGATCTTCGGCTCGCCGGTCCGGAACACTTCTTCGGGAATCTTGCGGCTGGTGGCGAAGCTGGTGCCCGAGAGCGGCTGCTGGCGGCGCCCGCGCGCCATCTTGAATTCCAGGTCGTCGGTCTCGGGGTTCGAGAGCATGATGAACCCGCGCTCGGCGCCCGTCACCTCGATCGCCGAATCGAGCACGAGCGCGAGCACGTCGTCCAGGACGCGGCCGCTGCCGAGCGCGCGCAGGCCGTCCAGCAGCGCGGCGATCTGCCGGAGATCGCCGATCGCCGTCGTTGTCGCCTTGTCCTGGCTCGGGCCGCTGTCGGCGAGCAGGAACACCAGCTCCGCGCCGCCCGAGCGTCCCAGCCGGATGCGATCGCCGTGGACGAGCGCGCGCTGGTCGGGGACCGGATCGTCGTTGACGTAGGTCCCGTACCGCGACTGCTTGTCCCGGATGAGGAACCCCGTGCCGCTCGCGACGATCTCGGCATGGTCGCGCGACACTTCGCTGCCCGCCAGGCGGAGGTCGTTGGTCTCCCGACGGCCGATTCCGAAGGCCTCCTTGGCGATCGGGACGATGCGCCGCCCGAGGGCATCGGTGACTTCCAGCCGTGCGTCAGGCACGGCTGAAGTTTATCAAAGACGGAAGAAGACGAAGACGGAAGTCAAAAGGCAGGAGGCGGGAGGCAGGAGCAGGAGGTGGCAGGCTGTCAGCGACGAAGATAGCGGACCAGCGCGATCGCGATGGCGATCGCCAGCAGGAGGACGTACGCCGCCCAGACCTCGAATCCGGCGTGCCAGGACCCGGCAACCCGCGCCGCTGCGCCGAGGTAGAGGCCGGCCAGGATCAGAACTATGAGCCCGACGAGCGGCAACAGCGTACCGCGGCGGCGCGCCAGAATCTCTGCAGGCTTCCGCACGGGGTCCGTTGTGGCGGTCCCGCACCGATAGCAGACGATCGCCTTGTCGGCGATCTCGGTGCCGCAATTCCTGCAGATCATCGCCGGGAGATCATAGTCCAGGCAGGATTGGTTCAACGGACGACGTACAACACGGAGTCACAAAGTTCTCGGAGACGCACACACGGCTGGCGGCCGCGTCACGGATCTGGCGGTCTATCAACGGCGGTTTTCGTCCGCGTCCTCCGTGTCGTCCGTGGGCGAATCACCCGTCCGTCACGCGGCGGCCGCGGGCTTGATCAGCGGCCGGACGGCAGCCATCAGGATGAGCACCAGGCCGAAGGTGCAGACGATGGTGGCGCCGGTTGGGAGGTCGAGCTGCAGCGAGAGCCAGACGCCGAGCGCCGACACGACCGTTCCCATCGTCCAGCCGATCGCCAGGCGCGGGCCGATGTTCTTGGCATAGAGCATCGCCGCCACAGATGGAACGATCAGATAACAGAACACCAGCAGCACGCCTGCCATCGCGACCGACCGGGTGACGACGAACCCGAACGACGCGTAGAACAGGAAATCCCACAGACGCAGCGACACGCCGGAGGCTTCTGCCGCTTCGGGATTCATGGTGATCGCCAGGAAGCGTTTCCGGAAGACGAGATGAAACGCGCCGATGAAGATGTACAGGACCGCCGTCTGCCACACCTCGGTCCACGAGACCGATAACAGGTTGCCGACGAGCATGTCCTTGAGGTGTTCCCCTTCGGAGCTGGATTTGCTCAAGGCGAGAATCGTCGCGGCTGACGCCACGGCGTAGGAAATCCCGATGATGGCCTCCTGGGGAATCCTTGCGTGACGGCTTCGAATCGTGGCAAAGATCCCTGCGCCGATGAACGTGAACGCCAGGCTCGTCCAGTACACGACCGCCGAGTGCGGATCGCCGCCGGACGCCGGAAGCAGGATGGCAATTGTGGCGCCGAATGCCGCGATCTGCGCCAGCGACAGATCGACGAAGATCACGCCTCGCTCGACAACGTGCACGCCCAGGTATGCGTGGATGCCGGCGATGACGAGGCTCGCGACGAACGGGGCCAGCAGGAACTGCAGAACGTCCCAGCTCATGGATCACTTCACTCCCGCTGATTTGAAGGCGTCGACGAGCGTCTTGACGTCGTATTCAAACAGCTGGATGTAGTCGTTGACGGGCGCCCCCTTGGCGCCGCCAACCGACGGCGCGAGCGTGACGACCTGTGCGCCGGTGTCGCGGCCGATGGCATTCGGAGTCTTGGGATCGAAGTACGGCTCGATGATGATGATCTTGACGTTGTCCTTCTTCATCTCCTGCGTCAGCTCGAACGTGTGGGACGGCGAGGGCGGGATCCCCGGCTTGGGCTCGACGTAGCCGACCACGTTGAGCCCGTAGGCCTCGACGAAGTTCGGCCAGGATCGGTGATACGTCACGATCTTGGTTCCGCGATACGGCGCCATGCTCGCCGCCCATCGCCTCTCGGCCTCGGCCAGCCGGCGATCGAAATCGGCGTAGCGCTGCGCAAAGTAGGACGCGTCCGCGGGATCGATTGCGGCGAGTTTCTGTTCGATGCCTTTCGCGATGCGGCGGCCGTTTTCCGGACTGAGCCAGTAATGCGGATTGCCCTGCGGATGGACGTCGCCCATGGCCCGCGTGATCTGGCCCGTCGGAATCTCGAGGATGTGCGCGAACCCCGAGGCGTCCAGGTAACGGTCCGCGCCCGGCTGAATCTTGGAATTGCGGGCCTGATTGATGAGCGGCGGCAGCCAGCCGATCTCGAGCTCGCGTCCGACGACGATCAGCAAGTCTGCTTTATTGAGCTTTAGGATGAAGCTCGGCTTCGGCTCGACCTGATGGGGATCCTGGTACCCCTTCGACAACGACTCAGTTTCGATCTTGTCGCCGCCGACCTCCTTCGCCAGCGACTCGAGGTCCTGGGTCGTGGCCACAACCTTCAACGCCGCATGCGCCGGCGTGGCGGCGGAGAGCACTCCGGCCACCGCCGTCGCGAATAGCACCATTACTTGCTTCATGATTGCATCCCTTTCATATCCGTGTAGTCCGCGTCGTCCGTGGCCGTAGTCCGCGTCGTCCGTGGCCGTAGTCCGCGCCGTCCGTGGCGGTAGTCCGCGTCGTCCGTGGCGGTAGTCCGTGGCCTAGAAAACGTGCGCGCCGTGCGCGCCAATCGAAAAGAGGAACTGGAACAGCAGTTCGTTCGCCACCGGACCGTCGGCGTATGCCGTGCGGCGGAACTGACCGCGGACCTGGCTGAATTCGCTGGGCCAGTACGTCAGCAGCAGCGAGCCGCTCTTGTCGCGAAGCGACGGATTGGCTGCCCGGTCCGAAAAGTCGTATCGCGCGCCGCCGAACAGCCGCCGCGTGAGCTGATACTCGCCGCTCACGTACGCTCCGAAGGCCTTCGCGTCGACGACGGGCTGTTGCCGGCGGCTCCAGAACAATTCGGTCCGCAGAAGGGCTTTTTTGTAGAGCGCCTGCTGGAGCGGACGATACCGGAGCGTCGCGTCGATCCCGAAGACGCGCGTCGCGAAATCCGGACCGGCGTCGTTGTGCCCGTACGCGATCGACGTGCCGACGTCCAGATTGATCGCCTCGCTGACATCCCGATACCCGCGCAGCCGGCCGACGTACGCCAGGTTGCCGCGCTTGTAGCTCTTGAACAGATTGTTGTCTCCCTGGTAGACCTCGCCCGTCGCCTCGAGGAACAGGACCGGATTCATGATCAGTTTCGAGACCGAGATGCCTGAGTCGTTCAGCCCCTCTTCGCCGCCGAGCAGGTTGACCATCGGCAGCGGCGTGTCGACCCACGGCAGCACGTGGCTGTGCATCGTGTTGACCTTCCCGAACTGCGCCTTCATCTTGCCGACTTTCATCAGCACGCCGCCCGGCAGCGTCGGAAACGTGATGAAGCCTTCTTCGATCTCCAGCCCCTCCGGCGATGCGGATAGAAAGAAATCCGCGCGCGCGTAAGGATCGACGATCGCCTGGAAGCTCATCTCGGCTTCGTTCAGCCGGAGCGCGGGCATCGGCGCGACGGCGTTGCTTCCGGCGGCGCCGACGAAGTTGCCGATGACAGCCATGTCGGGATTGAAGATCTTCGAGAGCGCGGACGTATTGCCGTAGACCGGTAGCGCTCCTTCCGGACCGCCGGCGCCCGCCGCGCCTGCCGGCACCTGTACGCCCGCCGGAGGCGCGGCGGTGGGCGGCGTCCCGGTCGGCGGCGTTTGAGCCGGCGCGGCCGCCGGACGCTGACCCGACGCCGCTTCCAGCGCGGCCACTTTCTGCTGCAGCGCGTCGAGCTGCTGCCGGAGCTGCTCGATCTGCCCCTGCAGCGCCGCCTGCGGATCCTGCGCACGCACGGGGGCCGCGACGGCGAGGAGCGCCGCGGCGGCAACGCCGGTACGGATCACTCGGGATACTTGAAACACGAACCACCTCCCCGCCCGCGGGCGGAACACGGAACGACCTTCATGTCCAGCACGCGCCGGACGGCTACCTAGAGAAGGGCCCCGATTCCGGAAGGCGGTGCGCGGCCGCAGGAAGGAACGCGAACGCACCATGCGTCGGCCGACCAGACGTCCACGTCGGCGCGCCCCGCGTCGGCCAGATGGATGTGCGAGAGCGCCGGGTCGGCGCCCCCCTCGTCGGCCGACGTGCCGACGTGGCAGCTGATGCAATGGGTGTTGCTCTTGAGGTGGCACGCCAGGTCGTGGTGGGCGAACGGCAGCGCGGCCAGGGCGCAGAAATACGCGGCGGCGACGATCTTCAGGATCACGGGAAGCCGGCGCGATCTCAGCACCCTGAAATTATAGCCTTTATATACTCAGGCGATGTTTCCGGTCAGCGACGTCATCCCATCCCGCACGGTACCCTTCGTCACCGTGGGCCTGATTGTGGTGAACGCGCTCGTCTTCCTGTATCAGCTGGCTCTGCCGGATCCCTTGCTCCAGACCTTTGTCTCCCATTACGCCGTCGTTCCGGCCTGGTTCTGGTGGCCGTCGCTCTTTACGAGCCAGTTCCTCCATGCCGGATGGATGCACGTCATCTCCAACATGGTCTATCTGTGGATTTTTGGAGACAACGTGGAAGACCGCCTCGGGCACGGGCTGTATCTACTCTTCTACCTCGCGGCGGGCGCCTGCGCCGCCATCCTGCAGATCATCTTCACGCCGTTTTCCGCGATCCCGATGCTGGGAGCCAGCGGCGCCATCGCCGGAGTCATGGGCGCGTACTTCGTCCTCTATCCGCAGTCGCGCGTTCTCACCGCCGTCTTCATCGTGATCTTCTTCGACGTGATCGAGGTGCCGGCGATCTTCTTTCTGGGCATCTGGTTTCTCATGCAGTTGCTGAGCGGGGTGGGCTCCATCGGCGTCAGCAACGCGGCCGGCGGCGGCACGGCGTTCTGGGCGCACATCGGCGGGTTTCTGGTGGGCGTGACGGTCGGCTTGATCCTGCGCAGCCGGGATCGCCGCAACTGGTGAACTGGTGAGTTCGTGAATTCCGAATTCAATTCACCAACTCACCAATTCGGGGCTCTCTAAGTCTTCTGCCGCTTCTTGATCTCGCGGGTGACCTTCGCCAGTTCGATCATGAGCCGCTCGAACTCCTTTTCGTATTCATCGGGCGTCAGGAGCTGGCGGCGATCCTTCAGATCGTCGGCGTCGATCTGCAGCGACGCGCGCTTCTGAAGGAGTGAGAGCAGTTCTTCGTCGGTCGGCGCGGCGCCGGGGACGTCGGGATCGAGATAGACGCGGCTCGCGATCGATCCGTCGAGGCCATCCGCGCCCGCCTCACGCCCTTGGCCGTCGCCGTTGTCGTCGAGCAGCGCGCGCTCGGTCGCGAGCTGGCCGCGCTGCGTGAAATACCGCCGCACTCCCATGCTCGCCGACAGGAAGGCTTCCCAGACCGAGACGCGTCCGTTCTTGTCGATATCCGCCGACGGATCCGTGAATGCCTTGATGAAGTACTCCGGAAACACGGTATCGAACCGCTGTCCGACCGAGTCGGTCGCCGTGACCACGATGCGGCGTGGCCCGGCGAGGCGCTCGAGGAACGGAAAACTCGCGGCGGTGGTGTCGACGACGATGACCAGCCCGCGCAGCGGCTTCAGCAGCGCGCCCCATTCGGCCGCCGAGAGGTCCGGCCCCACGAGATTGAACTTCGCCTCGGTGCCATCGAACGACCCGTGACCGATCAGCAGCACCAGCAGGAGATCGGCCGGCCCAAGCCGCGCCCGGAAGGTATCGAGCGCGCGCCGCACACCCGCCGCCGTGGACGCGTGGTCCTCGTCTCCGCCCTCGAAGAGGGTGATGACGTGCGCGGGATCGAACGCCAGCTTCTCGACGAGCGCCGACGCCGCCGACTCCCGCCATCGCGCGTACTGTTCCGCGTACGACGGCTCTCCATTCGCGCCCGTCACGATCAGCGCGTACCGGTCGCTCCCCGCCGCTGAACCGCCGCCAAGCGCCAGCAGCGCCAGTACCCTCAGCACCCAGCGCACCCCACGCACCCAGCGCACCCCGCTCACTTCAGCCCCCAGGCGCGGCGCGTGAGCCATTCGGCGGCGAGGAGCGCCGCGAGCAACGCGAACGACCACCCCGAATGCCACAGCTCCCGGCGCTGCGCGATCGACACGGACGGCGCTCCCTTCGTGAGCCGGTCCGCCAGGCGGTCGATCTCACGCGGCGTGAGGACAGCTCCGCCCGAGGCGCGCGCGACACGCTGCAGCGCGTCCTCGTTCAATCGCGGGTCCGTCATTTCGGGATCGACGCCGCCGACCAGGAGTGTGCCGGTCGACGATCCCAGCGAGGTCTGTCCCTGACGCGCTTCGACCGACACGCGGTACACGCCTGGTTCGGTGGCGCGCATCGACGCGCGGAACTGGCCGCGCTCCGCCGGCAGCGGATCCGCGCGGACGGTCTCGATGCGGCCGCTCGGCGACGTCACGTGGACGTCGACGAGCGCGTCGGCGCGCGGCGCGTACTCGCGATCCCTGGCGGCAATCTGGAGCGGAATCGCCTCGCCGGGGGAAGGCGCCGCGGGCAGCGTCAACGTCAGCGGGTCGGGCGCCGCCTGCGCGAGCCAGCGGACGGCCTGACGCCAGAAACGCTCGTACGACTGATCGGATGACGGCAGCAGCATCTTCCAGCGCCACGCGGCCTCGCCGGTGAACACCATCGAGCGGCCGTCGGCGAATCGCTGCACGGCGACAAGGGCGCGAGCCGTGCCGCCGGGTCCGCCGGTCACCGCAAGCACGCTGGCGCCGGCTCTGGGCACGCCGAGCGGCGAGATCGACGCCAGCGGAGGGACGGCCGCCCATCGCTTCTCGTTCTCCGACGGCTCGGCGGCCAACTGCATGATCGGATGGTCGCGGCCCGCGGACGTCAGCGCCACGCGGTTGCGTCCGGGCGATGCCGCCGCTTGGAGGCCGCCGGCGCGATCGGTGAGCTCCAGCGGAAGCACGTCTTCGAGCGGAGTGCCGCGGAACCCCTGCCGCTCGAACCCGCGCGCGCCGAAGACCAGCAGCCCTCCGCCGCGCTCCGCGACGAAGGCGCGCGTCAGCGACAGCTGTCCGTTTGTCAGCAGGTCGGGATCCACGTTCGCCAGGACGACGACGTCGTACGCGAAGAGCGCTTCGCGAGTGTTGGGATATCCGCCGAGCAGCGCGTTGGCGCGTAAAGGGGCCGCCTGCACGTAGAAAGTCTCCGCGCCCGAGTCGTCGCGGCCCTTCCGGACGACGGCGTCCACTTCAAGACTGCGATCGGCGGCCCACGCGCGGCGGAGGAAGGCATGCTCGAACCCCGGCGCGCCCTGCACGAGCAGGACGCGGCGCGGCCGCCCCGCCGGGGGAACGAGCACGCTGCGCGCGTTGTTTTCCGTCACGAGCTCATCGGAGGCGGGCGGGATTTCGGCAGTGTAGATCGTCGCCGAGTCGCGGTTCGGCGAGACGTGAAAGATCGCGCTGACGGGAGAGCCGTCCTCGGCCGGCGCGACGCGGCGCACGTCGATCGGCCGGCCGTTTTCGAGCAGCCGCAGGTCGATCGGAGAACTGCCGTAGCCGTGCGCGACGGCGGAGACGGCGACGTCGACCGTGGCGTCGCTCAGCACGGACTCGGCGGCCGTGACACTCACGACCTCGCGGTCGCGCGCGGCCGTGCCGGGACCGACGCCGATCGCATAGATCGGCGCGCCGAGGGATGCGGCCGCCGAGAGATCGACGGTGCCATTATCGCCGCCGTCGCTGATGAGCACGATGCCGGCCACGGCGCGGCCGCGGTAGCGATCGTGAACGGCCTGGAGGGCCTCGCCCAGGGCCGTGCGACGGTCCGTCGCGGAAAGCGTCGACGGCTCGGCGGGCGCGACACGATCCCCAAAGCGCAGGATTTCCGTCTGAAAGCGCGGCGACAGCGACGGGAGCAACTCGCCGTTGACGAGGGAACGAGCGCGCTCGATTCGGCGCGCGCCGTTCATGTCCGCGAGGCCCATGCTGCGCGAGGTATCCACCAGGATGGGGACGATCGCGTCATGAGCGGCCCCAGCGCCCGCCGGCGCGAGCGGCCGCATCAGACAGATGACGATCCAGAGCAGCGTCGCAAACCGCAGGGCCGACAGGACCCGGCGGCGCCGAGGCGCAATGGCGACACCGCGATAGGCGAGCCACGACAGGCCCGCGGCGGCGGCCAGCACGGCAACGAACGCCCACAGCGGAAGCGGGGTGGCGAAGCTCACGAGGAACGCTTCTTCGCGATCGACTCGAAGTATCGGGAGACGCGCTTCTGGTAGGCGTCGGGGACGCGTTCGCTGCCGCCCGCGCGAAGGCGATCCTTCACGAGCGCGTTTGCGAGCCGCCCGGCGACCGATGCTTCATATCGCTCGAGTGTTTTGGCAACGTCGCTCGAGAGGGACTGCCACGCCGCATAGTCCTGCTTGAACGCCTCGGTCCCGGGCGCGGATCGACTCCACTCGTGCTGTTCCGGAGTGGTCATTCGACCGCCGGACTCCGGCGTCCCGAGCTGCAGCCGGTCCATCAGCTCCCGCGTCCGCTGCAGCTCCGTGTTGTATTCATCCTGCAGCCGGGCGATGTCGCCGCCGCCCTGGCCGTCGCCGCGCGCGCCTCGCTGCCCCCGCTGTCCTTCCGGGCCGGATTGGCCCGCCCGGCCAGGCTGACTCGCACGGCCCGGTTGCGCCTGATCGCGCGCGTCCTTGATCTGCTTTTCGAGACGCGCCAGTCGATCGCGGGCTTCGCGCACCTGATCGAGCTGGTCGGCCAGCCTCTGGCTGTCGCCCTTCGCGCCTCCCGCGTCAGCCGCATTGAGCGTCCGCGAGACGCGATCGATCGCGTCGGCGAGCTGCTGTTCTCGCGGCGCGACCTTTCCCGCCTGCTGGTCGCGGAGCGCTTTCGCGCCCGCGCGCATGCGGTCGCCGAGCTGCTGCTCTCGCAGCGCGCGCGCGGCTTCACGGCCGGCCGCGGCAGCCTGCCGATCGCCCGCCTGCTGCAGGGCGTCGATCCGATCCGCGAGCTGCTCTTTTTCGTTCGCGAGACGACGCCGTGCGTCGGCGGCGCCGCCGCCCTCGCGGTCCAGCCGATCCGCTTCGTTCGCGACGCGCCGCTGCGCGTCGGCGACTTGCTGCGCTTCGAGCTGCATGTCGCCCAGCGCCCGCCGCTGCGCGTCCGGCGATCCGCCCTGCATCTGCGACTCGGCTTTCCTGAGCTGACGTGCCGCCTCGTCCGCCTTCGACGCCGCGCCCGCGGCGTTCGCGTTCTGGAGCTGCGACGCCGCCTCGCGCATCCTCTCGAGCGCGTCGCCAACGGCGCCCGTCTTCGCCCCTTCGGGGCTGCGGCGGGGCAGGCCCCGCGCATCTGGCGCATCCATCTGTCTCGACGCCTCTTCGAGCTGCCGGCGGAGCTCCTCCTGCTCGCGCGTCAGTTTCTCGAGCTGACGCTTCGTCTCGTCGGCCGACAGTCCGCCGGTTGCGAGATCGCGCTGCCGCCGCGTGAGCTCCTCCTGCCGCTTCGCCAGATCGCGGATCCTGTCGAGCGCGCTCTGGCTCTTCGTCGTCTCCGGAGTCGATTCGATCTGCCCCTTGTTCTCGTAATTGGTCTTCTGCTGCCGCTTCAATTCGCGATCGAAGAGGTTCGATAGATCCTGTCCCTGGCGACCGCCCCCATAACTCCCGCCGTTGCTCTGCTGCTGTGTCAGTTGCCGCCGGCGGATCTCGGCCTCGGCCTGGAGCAGCGCATTCAACGCCGCCATCTCGTGGGGAATCGCCTCCGCGGTTCTGAGCGTCTGCAACTGCTGGACGGCCCGCGCCATCGCCTCGACCGCGTCGCGCACGGGATCGCCCGCGGCGGCCGGGTCCTGCGGCTGCGCGGCCCGGCGCTGCGGCGGCTCCTGGCCGATGCGGCGCCGCTGGCGCTGCGCGCCCGCCGCCTCTTCGGCGCGGCTCTTCAGCTCGGCCTGCGCGTCGGCCACGTTCCTGACGTCCACGGCGGAGCGGCCCGCCCCCGCGCGCCGCTCCAGGTTCCACGTCGCGCTGATGATTTCCTTCTGCGAGGCGATGAGCCCTTCGAGCTGCGTCCCCGTCGCGGCCGCCATCGCCTGGCTCTGCGCCATCGTGTATTCCTCGTTGAACGGCTTGACCTCGAGGAAGAAGATCTCGCTGCGCGACATCGTGGATCGTTTGCCCCTGGCGACGTCGGTCGCCCGCGCGTAATACGCGATCACGTCGCCCGGCTTGACGCGCAGGTCTTCCGCCGCGAGCATGCGCGACCCGATCCGCGCGATCGGCGTGCCGCCGAGCGTCGTGAACGGCACGATCTTCTCCTGGCCGCCGCCGACCGAATACACCATGTCGAAGCTCGCGATCCCGTAGTCGTCGTCTGCGCGCGCTTCGATCGGCACTTCCTGGAGCGGCGTGATCTGCTCGTCGCCGCTCGGCCGCAGGATGTGCACGTCGGGCGGACGATCGTCCATGACGCGGATGAAATACTCGACGCCCTCCGACGTCAGACCGTCGGGATCGGCGAGCGCGACCCTGTAGGCGGCTTCCTCGTCGACCGTCATCGTCGATTCCAGCGTGCGCTCGTCGACGCGCGCCAGCGGAAGCGCCGGCTTTCCTTCCGAGAACGCAAGTCGTCCGGCCGCCACAGGCTTGTCGGTGTGAACGACGAGGCGGACTCGCGTACCCGCCGGGCCGTACACGTCGCCGCCGTCGCGCTCCTCCCGCGGCTTCAGTCCGGAAAACGACGGGAAGTCGTAGTGCAGCTCGATGCGCTGCACGCGGGGCGGGTACAGGGTCGTCACCGAATAGGTCCGCGATCGCGCCGGACCTGCGGTCACGTGGTAGGTAAACGACCGCTCGATCGCGCTCAGCCGAAGTTGATAGCCGCCGCCCGTGGCGGTCATCGCAATCGTCCGCGGCCGGCCCTCCGCATTGATCGTCACCGAGGGAACGATGCGGGTGAGCGTGCCGCCGCGGCCGGTCAGCGCGGCGCCGATCGTCATCGGCCGCCCCTCTGGAACCCGCGCGTCGCCCGGCGAAACTGTGACCGTCACCGATGCGGGAAACAGACGCAGATACGCCGCCTGTGCCGTCCGATCGAACGCCGGGGCCGCGAAGACACCGGCGAGCAGGAGCGCGATCATCGCCGCGCCCAAACGCCAACCGGCGGCTCGCGCGCGTCTGCGATCGACGACGTCGGCGAGATCGAGGGCGCGCAGCCGCGCGGCGGCCGACGTCAGCACGAGAGGCGCGAATCCGGCCTGGGAGGCGTCCGCCCCGAACTCGACCGCGGTGACGACCGTGTCTTCGAGCTCGGGATAGCGCTCTTCGATCAATCGGGCGATCTGGCGATCGGCGGGCCGGCGCCGCAGCGGCCAGCCGATCGCGGCGGCGAGCGCTGTCGCCACCAGCACCGCCGCGGAAACGATGCCGAGCAGCGCCCCGTCGGACGGATGCAGGGCCCGCTCGACGATCGCTGTCAGGGCCACGACAATCGCGATGGCGATCACCGCGCGCGCTGCCGCTTCGAGGGCGGCCAGGGTCCGCCACCGGCGGCGAATACGGCGGAGGATTCCGGCCAGGTCCATCATCGCGATCCCACCAGCGCTTCCACGACGAGCGCGGCCAGCATCAGCATGAGGCCATAGCGCCAGTAGCCTTGGTGCGCCTCGCTCTGTTCGGCGAGGCGCCGTTCGCGCGGCTTCGCCGCGTCGGCGCTCCTGGTGACGAGCTTCTGGAATTCCGCCGGCGTCAGACGCTCGACGCTGCTCTCACGCGCGTCGACGTTGACGGCGACCGTACGGCTGCCCTCCCGCGCGAGGCCCGGACGCGCAGGGATACCGGGCGGCACGTCGCCGACCAGATAGGCCGAGACGGCGGGCGGACGCGCGCCGAGATACCGCGCAATCTCCTGCGCGAACGGCACGAAGGAGGGGTGCAGCGGAAAGTCGTTCCAGTGCCGGTCGAGATCCGACGTAAAGAGAAGGATGCGCCCCGGACCGCCCGAGCGCTCTGCCAGCGCCGGGGCGCCGCCGGTAAATCGGGCAACGACGCGCCACGACGACCCGGGGTCGATCCGCCAGACGCGGTCGAAGCTCACCTGTCCGAAATTCGCCGCCACGGCATCGAAGGGATGAAGGACCGGATGGCGGAGGTCGCTCGCGGCGAGGACGCCGGCGTTCGTCGTTTCGACCGGGTCGAGCGCCGGTTGCCAGTGCAGCAGCGTCGAGAGCACGGACGGATCGACCTCGGGCGCGGCGGCGATCAGCAGGCCTCCGCCGTGCTCGAGAAAGCGCCGCAGCGTGTCGGCCACACGGCGATCCAGTCCGTGGGTCGAAAGAATGGCAGCGACGGCTGTCTGTTCGACCTCGGCCCCCGTCATCGCGGCAAACGCGGCACCGGTGACGGTGCGCACGTCGAAGTCCGGGCCTTCCTCCCCTTCCGCGGTGAGCGCGCGCGAGAGGTAGAAGCCGTATGCCGGGATCGGTCCGCCGCCGACGAGCAGAATGCGGGGCAGCGCGCGCGCCTCCGCCACGGCAAACCGTTGGTTGTCGGCGCCGTAGCCGTCCGCATCGTCGATCGCGATCGCGGCGCGATGCACGTCCGCGGGCGCGTCGAACGGCACGTCCACCGCGTCGGTGGCGCCGACGGCGATCCGTTTGACGCCGATCGGGCGATCGTCGGCGCTCGCTCGAACGTCGACGGTCCGCGGGGCCGGTCCGAAGCTGCGCACGGTCGCCGTGACGCGGCGGCGATCGATCGTCGCACTGCTGACCGAGAGGTTCGTCGTCGCCGCGCCGGCATCGCGGACGAGCAGATCGATTCCGTCCGGCAGCACGGCGCCGGCGCCGTCGAAGCCGCTCTTCTGAAGGTCCGTCACGACGACGATGCGCGCCGAACGCTCGTCGGCGAGGAGCTCAGCCGCCTTGTCGAAAGCCGCGGCGTAGCGCGTCGCGCCGAAGCCGGGGGCAATCGACGCGAGCGCCGCGCGCGCCTCGGCCGCAGATCCCGGCGGGGCGATCACGTCGGCCCGCTCGTCGAACGCGATGAGCGACACACGGTCGCCCTGCGCGCGATCGATCGCGTCCCTCGCCAGGGCGCGCGCGCGCTCGAATCGACCGGGGGCCGCCATGCTGTAGGACCGATCGACAGCGACGACCGTCGCGCGGCCCGTTGTGCCGGCGCCGGTCAGGTACGGGCGCGCGAACGATCCCGCGAGCAGGAGCAACGCGCACACGCGCGCCGCGAGGAGAATCAGATCGCGCAGGCGATGCCGCCGAGATCGCTCCAGCGGACTGCGCCGGAGCAGGCGGACGGCGGTGAAGGGCACCGGCGGCGCCACGTCGCGCCGCAGCAGGTGCAGGACGATCGGCAGCGCGATCAGAGAGGCGCCGACAAGGTACAGGGGAGTCAGGAAATTCATAGCGATGCACGAGCCGACGGCGGTGGGCCACCAAGATCACGAAGAACACCAAGATCACGCAAGTAACTTTGTGATCCTGGTGATCTTTGTGGGTTTCGTGGCCCGCTGCCGTCGGCTCGTCTCAGTATGACGATCACTTCCGCCTCGAGCGCGCGTCGAGATACGCGAGCAGCGCGAAATCGAGCGGCTTCGACGTGTCGAGCGTCAGGAAGTCGATGCCGTTGCCGCGCAGCTCCTGTTCGTACTGCGAGCGCATGGTTTCGAGCGCGGCCAAGTACCCGTGGCGGACGCGGGCCGGATCCGCGGTGATCACCTCGGCGCTTTCGACGTCGGTGAACCGCGCCGCGCCCTTGAAGGGGAACTGCAGCTCGTACGGATCCAGCAACTGGAACACGATGACGTCGGTCCCGCGGAAGCGCAGGTGCTTCAGGCCGCGAATCACGCCATCGGGATCGTCCAGCAGATCGGAGATGAGGACGGCGAGACTCCGCTTCGCCAGCGCGTCGGCGAGCTGCTGCAGCGGCCGGCCGACGTCGGACCGCGAGCCGGGCCTGATCTTTTCCAGGGCCAGCAAGATGCCGTGAAGATGTCCGGGCCGCGCGCGGGCGGGAAGGCGGGCCGTGATCTTCTCGTCGAACTCGATGAGGCCCGTGGCGTCGCGCTGGCGATTCATCAGATACGCCAGGGACGCCGCGAGCACGCTCCCGTACTCGATCTTGCTCATCGGAGCGCCGCCGCGGTAGGCCATCGAGGCGCTCACGTCGAGCAGGAGCTGGCATTCCAGGTTCGTCTCCTCCTCGAACTTCTTCACGTAGTGCCGATCCGATCGGGCGTAGACCTTCCAGTCGAGCGTCGACAGATCGTCGCCGTGCATGTACTGGCGGTACTCCGCGAACTCGACGCTGAAGCCCTTGAACGGACTCCGGTGCAATCCCGACAGAAATCCCTCGACGACCGTACGCGCCTTCAGCTCCATGGACCCCAGCCGCGCGATGACCGCGGGATCGAGGAATCGGAGATCGCGGCTGGGGACGGTCGCCGGCATCGCTAGACGTCCGCTGTCCCGGGCATGATTACAGCCCGCTCCGCGGGCCGGGCACGGCCTCGATCAGACGGTCCACGAGGACGTCGGAAGTGACCTTCTCCGACTCGGCGTAGAAATTCGGAATGATCCGGTGCCGCAGGATCGGATGCGCGAGCGCACGGATGTCGGCCACCGACACATGGTAGCGGCCGTTCATCAGGGCCCGCGCCTTCGACGCGAGAATCAGCGACTGGGACGCGCGCAGCCCCGCACCCCACTTGACCCAGTCCTTCACGAACGCCAGGTCCTGCTGCCGTCCCGGGCGCGACGAGTCCACGAGCCGCACCGCGTAGCGCGCCACCTCCTCGGCGACGAGCACCTGACGCACGAGCTGCTGGTATTCGAGAATGTCGGCGCCGCTCAGCACCCGCGCGGGCACGGGCGGCTGCGCCCCCGTCGTCTGCGTGACGACGCGCACTTCGTCGTCTTCGGCGAGGTACGACACGATCACGTTGAACATGAAGCGATCGAGCTGCGCCTCCGGAAGCGGATAGGTGCCTTCCAGTTCGATCGGGTTCTGCGTGGCGAGCACGAAGAACGGCCGCTCCAGGGGATACGTGCGTCCGGCGGCGGTCACGTGGTATTCCTGCATCGCTTCGAGCAGCGCGGCCTGCGTCTTGGGCGGCGTGCGGTTCACTTCGTCCGCGAGCAGGATCTGCGCGAAGATCGGTCCCTTCACGAAGCGGAGGCTGCGGTGCCCGCCTTCTTCATCGAGCACTTCCGTGCCGGTGATGTCGGCCGGCATCAGGTCTGGCGTGAACTGGATCCGCTTGAACGACAGATCGAGAATCTGCGCGAGCGTCTTGATGAGCAGCGTCTTTGCCAGTCCGGGAACGCCGGTGATGAGGCAGTGCCCGCCCGTGAAGAGCGCCATCAGCACCTGATCGAT
This sequence comes from Vicinamibacterales bacterium, assembly GCA_035495955.1. GTDB lineage: Bacteria > Acidobacteriota > Vicinamibacteria > Vicinamibacterales > 2-12-FULL-66-21 > JAICSD01. Next base: position 62,879 of record DATJFE010000090.1, read on the forward strand.
CACCGCGTCCTGTCCGACGATCACCTTCCGGATCTCGGCCAGGATGCGCTCGCGGCCCAGCGCGATGCGCTCGGCGACTTCCGTGAGGCCTGTCTGTGTGGAGGCTTCCATCAATGCGTCAATGAATACAGGATTTCGTTGATCTCCATCCGGTAGGCCACCGCCGTGTACTTGACGTACCCCGGATACTCCGTCGCGTTCGACCATTCCCAGCCGTCGCCCATGTCGACGTTCCAGTTGATCAGCACCATTGCGCGCCCGTTGTCGTCCTCGATCGCCCGCAGATGCGCGACGTATCCGCCCTTCTCCCACGTGCGTCCCTGCAGGAACGAGCCGAGCCCGGGCGTCTGCGGAAAGCTGTCGAACTTATAGAAGCAGCTGAAGATCGGATGGTCCAGCGGAAGATCGATGATCTTGCGATCCGGGAACACGCGTCCGAGCTCGTGCTCCACGTTCGCCCACTCGATCGGCCCGTGAAAGTCGTCGAAGGTCAGCGTGCCGCCGCGAAGCAGGTAGTCGCGGAGGATCGGCACTTCCCGCTCGTTCAGCCGCAGGTTGCCGCCCTCGACGATATAGATCCAGGGATGCGCGAACAACTCCGGATCCTCGAGCCTGATGTCGATCGGATCGTTCACCTGGATGGCGGTCGCGCTGCGCACGCGGCGGGAGAGGTTCCAGTCCGCGGCGGGCGCATCGATGTACCACGGCTCGTCGTACGGACTCAGCCCGGGCCGCGGCGGCATCGTCCACGCCGTGTAATGGACGCGGACGAATCCCCATTGCAGGCCGGCGAAGCGCGTGTCGGGAGCGGCCGGCACTGGCGGCGGCTGGGCGTGCACGGCGACCCCGCCCGGACCGCTCAGCAGGAGCGACGCACCGATCCACAGCGCGGCTCCAAGCAGCGCGAGGACCGCGACGCCGCCGCTTGTCTTCATGATCCTCCGACGGCGTTGAGCAGCAGCTCCTGCGCCCGCTCGAAGCTGGGCGCGATCTCGAGCGCGGCAAGCGCTTCTTTCTTGGCGTCGGCCTTCTGCCCGGCGAGCAGGTAGCTTTCGCCGAGATCGCAGTGCGCCGCCGCCTTGTCGGGCGCGCCGGTCTGAAGCGCGGCGCGGAACTCCCGTGTGGCCACGGCGGCGTCGCGCCGCTTCAACGCCAGCCGGCCCCAGCCGCTGTGCGCGGCGGCGTCGAACGGGTCGAGCGAGACCACGCGCCTCAGCGCAAAGGCCAGCGTCCGATCGTCGGCGGCCGCCTGCGCGATCTCGGCCAGCTTCCGCGCGGCCTCGACGTTGGTGTGATCGGAACCGAGGAGCGCTTCGTACTCCTTCATGGCGCGCGCGCGATCGCCCAGCTTCTCCGCCAGCCCCGCCATCAGCGCGTGGGGACTCTCGGGTCCAATGGCGTTGGGGACGAGCACCGACGCCCGCTGCAGCGGCGCATACCCGGACGGATCGCCCGCGGTCGCCAGCGCCTGGCCGAGGGCGAGCTGCGCGATGTAGCTCTCGGGATTCGCCGCGGCGTTCGCTTTCAGCTTGTCGAGCGAGCTCGCATCGACCGGCTTCTCGGAGTCGTGAAGCGCGCGACGCATCGACCCGAACTTGTCGTCGACGTACTTGTCGAACGTCGTCTGCAGCTCGTCGAGCGACAGGTTCAGCGCGCGTCTCAGCGCGGCGTCGTTGTCGACGCCGTCCCCGTACGCGCGCACCAGCGTGTTCAGCGCGGCCTGCCCGCGCGACGCCAGGATGTGATCGACGACGAGCGACGCCTCGTAATACGCTAGCGCGATCGTGTCCGGACGCGTGAACCCGCCGGGCAGATCCTTCAGCCGCAGGACCTTTCCGCGATCCAGCGCGCGCGCGAACGTCACTTCCATGTCGCGCCCCCACTCGGGCCGCTGCCGGCCTTCTTCGTACACCGAGATGCCCTCGGTCAGCCACCGCGGGATCCGCTGCTTCGACATCTGAATCGTGACGACGTGGGTGAGCTCGTGCCAGAGCGTCGCTTCCCAACTGAAGGTACCGGGCGGCCGCGCCTTCGGCGAATCCATCGTCACCACGTGGCCGAAGCAGGCGCCGAGCGCCCCAATCATTCCCGGCAGTCCGAGGTTGCGCACCGCGAAGTCGTCGTGATTCGGAAAGATCTCGATGAGTACCGGTCCGGACGGCGTGAATCCGTAGCGGCCCGAGAGTGTCTTGAACGCGTCCTTCGCCAGCGGCACCGCGTATTCACGGAGCACGGGCGCTTCGTCGCGGTGCATCTTGAAGATCAGATCTCCTTCGCGCACGGTGACGAACTGATCGAGATTGTCGAGGACATGCAGCAGGTTGAACGTCACGCGATCGAAGGGGTCCGCGCGGAACGAGCGCTCGAGCGCGCGCCGCGCGCCGGGCTCGTCGCCGGTACGCATCAGATGCATTCCGAGATCGGCGGCGGCGCGGCTGTCAGTTGGATCGAGCGACATCGCCTTTTCGGCGAGGGCGGCGGCTTCGTCGAAGCGATAGTGGCTCGCCGCCTGCTCGCCCGTCAGGCGGTAGACTTCGCCGTAGCCCGGATTGATCTCCAGGACCTTGCCGACGTCGCGATCGTAGGCGGCCTTGTCGTCCTTCACATAGGCCATCGCGGCGAGCATGGACAGCGCGTCGAGCTGAGACGGATTGAACGCGAGCACCTTGTTCAATTCCGCCCGGGCCTCGGCTTCGCGATCCGCGTCGAGGTGCAGGCCGGCGAGCAGCAGATGCGGATCGGCGAGGCCTGGATCGATGGTGATGGCCTTCTCTGCCTCGACGGCCGCCTTCGGCGGATCGTCGTCTTCGAGCACGCGCGCGAGCCCCGCGTGCGCCGGAGCCCAATCGGGATCGGCTTCCAGCGCGGCCTTGAACGACTTCAGCGCTTCGGGCGCGTTGTACTTCTCGAGGAAAAGGCGGCCCCAGGCGGTTTCCACCGTCGCGGGATCGCCGCCGGCGCGCTCGGCGTCGCGATAGAGCGCGTTCGCATCCCGGGCGCGATTCAATTCGTGGGCAGCGCGGGCAGCCCGCAGGAGCACCTTCGGGTCCGACGAGGCGCTTCCCTGCTTCAGGATCTCTCCGAGGATAGGCTGCGCATCGCCGCGGCGGCCGACGATCTGATACAGCAGCGCCAGCTCGAGCGCGGCGTCGCCCAGAGGGTCGCGCGCGGCAATGGGTTCGAGTTTCGCCTGCGCCTCTTTGTACTTCCCTCTGTCGACGTCGAGCTGCGCGAGTACGACGGCGGCGGCCGGATCCGAAGGTCCGCGGGCGATCGCGAGCTTTTCGGCCTCGTCGCGCTTCCCATGCGCGAGCGCGATGGCGGCTATGCGCGAGAATTCTCCCTGAACCGGGGTCTGCGTCGTCTGGCCGGCAGAGCCAGCGGTCGACAGCCACGCGAGAAGCACGATCAAGACGCGCATGGAAGTGGCCCGATTATAGAACACCGTGTCCGGGGCTCCGCGAGCTCAGGCAAGCAGGGTCTGTCCCGGTTTAGACGGCAAAACTAGAACAATGGCCTCCACGTGAAGAAGAGCGTCGCCGCGAGTCCCTCGCCGATCGCGAACGCCGTGACCAATGGTGTGATGGCGCGCTCGGGCACCACGGCGGCCAACGCCAGGAAGACCGGAAACAGCGTGGCCGTCAGGCGGCCCATCGACAACACGCCGCCAGCCAGCAGCGGCGGAAGAATGTTCACGAGGATGAAGATCGCGTACGCGGCGCCAAGTCGGCGAAGTACGGGCAAGAGCATGACGATCGCGAAGATCAACCCGAGGGCATTCAACGTGTCGAAGGGCACGCCCTGGACGACGTGCAGCAGACCTTCGTCCGTAATCCAGCCGTACGCCCGCGCGACGGGCGCCAGCCCCTGATAGGAGCGTCCCCATGTTTCGTGCAGACGCGCCCAGCCGAACCAGGCGCCGGTCAGATACTTCACGTAGGCGCTGTAGAGCAGCATGCCGATTCCCGGGGCCGAGGCGGAGAGAATTGATTTGGAAATCTGGGAATTTGGAAATTTGGAAATTGTAGAAGCGCGGAGGTGGCCGACCGCCAGCGCGGCCAGGACCACGCTGAGGAAGCAGCCGTTCGGCCGGGTCAGCCCGACGAGCAGCCCCCATGCCGCGGCCCGCGCGTACTCGGCCCGCCGGAAATGGTAGACGGCCGCGACGGCTCCGAGCAGGTACAGCGACTCGGTGTACGCGGTACTGAAGTACACGGAAAACGGATACGCCGCGAGCAGCGCGACCGCAGCGGCCGCGCGCCCATCGCCGATGGTCTCGCGCGCGAGCCGCCAGAGATACACCGCCGCCCAGGCAAAGGCGATCATCGAGATGTAGACGCCGGCCCACAGAAGACGCGCCATACGCAGCTCCCGCTTCTCGCCGGGCGCGAACGCGCCGAGCGGATAGCCGGCCGCGCGCATCAGCAGCGGGAATGCCGGGAAGAACGCGACGTTCTGCTGGCGATCGAAGCGACCCTGGAAGGAATAGCCGTCGAGCGCGATCCCGCCGTACCAGCCGGCGTCGAAACGGGATGGCAGATCGACCATCGTGTCCGACGACAGCCGAAAGCCCACCATCGCCGGATCGGGGCCGACCGTCACGACGGCGAAATAGCCGGCGATGAGGACCGCGAGACGGGAGGCGGCGGCGGCGCGGGCAATGCCGCCCGGCGAGTCGCCCGATCCGGAACGGAACGCGCGCAGCAGGCGACGGTGAAGCGGATCGCCGGGATGCGCAGCGTGCCGGACTGCGGCGAGCGCGACAGCCAGGAACAGCACGCGCGCCGACCCGTGCACGCGCAGCGGGACCGGACCGAGGCGCAGCACGAACCCGCCGAACAGAAAAACGAAGAGACCCAGGACGGCGAGCGTCACCGCCGCGGCGTCGGCGGCGCGTACCCATCTCATGTCGGGCGGATTCTACCCTCGCCCAGCGCGTTTTCCTCAACAGCGATCCGGCGCCACATCAGTGCGCCGAAGCCGGCGACGGCCGGAAGCGCCGTGACGATCGCGTGCATCGCGATTGCGATCCCCGTCAGTTCGCCGGCGACCGCGACGTAATTGGGATGCGAAATCCAACGGTACGGGCCGCGCCGGATGGGTGTCGATGAGGGGGGAACGAGCACGCGGAATGTCCAGCGCGCGCCAAGCGAGGCGATCGCCCAGTACTTGAGAGCCTTTGACGCCGCAAAGACAAGGAGCCCGGCACAGATCCAAGCGTCGGCCTCGACCTGTCGCAGGGTGCCTTCCGTCAAGAGCGCGAGAAACGCCATCGGATACGCAACCTGCATCGCGCGGTATACGTCGCCCGCCGGTTCCACCGCGCCGGCTGCGCGGAGGAGGCGGTCATGCCTCGCCGACAACATGGCCTCGGCCCCTATGGGCACGAACACCGCGAGCGCGATCAGAACCGGGACTCTCACGGTTTCGGAAACGGGGCCTGTCCCGGTTTCGGAACGTCGCCGGCAAAGCCGATCAAGCGGCGAAGCGTCCACGGAGCCGCCGCCGCGATGAGTCCCGCCACCTCGATGCTCGGGCCGGAGCCCACCAACCGGCGCAGGGTTCGATTGAAGCGCCATTTCGCGCCGAACTCGCGACGGCGAAGCCACTCGAGCCGCGCGTGCGGCGCGCCAGGCTTCCCCGCAAACGCGGCCAGCGCGCACGCGGCCGCGAGCTCGCCGCCGCGCACCGCGAAGCGCAGCCCATCGCCGGTCATCGGATCGATGAACCCTGCGGCGTCGCCCGCCAGCAGGAGGCCGGGAACGCCCGCGCATGCCGCGTCGACGGCGAGCGGACCGAGGACCACGGGCGGCCCGATCATGCGCGCGGAGAGGAAGCGCTCGCGCAGTCGCGGCTCGCGGTCAATCTCCAACCGGAGCAGCCGGGCGGGATCATCGAGGCCCGCGCGGCGCGGCACCACGAGGCAGACGTTCGTCAGATTGGATGGCACGCGGGCCAGGCCGAGGTAGCGCCCCCGGCGGATGTGCATCTCGCCGAACGACGACATGCCGTCCACACCATCGAAGTACGCGCCGATCGCCCACCGACGCGGATTTCGCGGATGCCGCGCGAGTCCAAGCGGCACCGCCAGTCTGGAGCGCCGGCCGTCGGCCGCGACGACGAGGGGCGCGGGAACGCGCAGATCGCGGCCATCGCGGCCGCCGACGATCACGCCGCGTACGCGGAGGCCGCTGTCAGAGGCGTCGACGAGCGGCCCGCGGACCACGACGCCTTCCTCTAATCGAACGCCCGCCGCGACGGCTTCACGCGCGAGCGCCGCGTCGAGATCGAGCCGCAGCAGGGCGTAACCGTGCGTGCCGTCGGGGTACCGGGCGCGCACGCTGATGCCGTGCTCCCCGGACACGATCATCCCGTCGACGGCGATCCCCGCCGGCTCGAACGCGGCGTCGAGCCCAAGCCGCCTGAGGAGCGCGACCGTGCCCGGATTGATCGTATCGCCGCACAGCTTCTCGCGGGGGAACCGCGCACGATCGAGCAGCAGCACGCGCGCGCCGCCCCGCGCGAGGACGATCGACGCCACCGCTCCCGCCGGCCCCGCCCCGCTCACAATCGCATCAAACAATCGCTAATCCCTGATCCCTGATCCCGCATCTCGCATCCCGTATCCCGTATCCCGTATCCCGTATCCCGTATCCCGCATCCCGCATCACCGATTCACGGAGCCCAGCACGATGGCGCTGTTCTTCGAGCCGAAGCCGAGGCAGTTGCACAGCGCCGCGGCGGGCGCGGCGGGGCGACCGTGATTCGGCAGGAAATCGAGATCGCAGTCGGGGTCGGCGTCGCGCTGGTTGATGGTCGGCGGCAGGAATCCGCGCGCGAGGGCGAGCGCGGACGTGACGATGCCTGCCGCGCCGCTGGCGCCCTGCGGATGGCCGATCATCGACTTGATCGACGATCCCGGCACCGCGTCCGCCCGCTTCCCGAAGAGCGTCCGCACGCAGCGCGACTCCACCGCGTCGTTCAGCACGGTCGACGTGCCGTGATAGTTCACGTAGCCGATGTCCTCGTACGGCCGGCCGGATCGCTCGATCGCGAGGCGCATGGCCCGCACGATCTGCTCGCCGTCGGGATCCATCTGCACGCGGTGGTATGCGTCGCAGGTGGATCCGTATCCGTCGACGGACGCGTAGATCGCCGCGCCGCGCGCCCGCGCCCGATCCTCGCGTTCGAGGACGACCATCCACGCCCCTTCGCCGAGGACGAACCCGTCCCGGCCCCGATCGAAGGGGCGCGACGCCTCGGCCGGCGCATCGTTGTAGCGGGTCGAGACGGCGCGCATCTTCGAGAAGCCGAAGATCATCCCGGGCGTGACGCAGGCGTCGGCGCCGCCGGACAGAATCACGTCCGCGTCTCCGGATCGGATGAGCGACGCGGCGTATCCGATGGCGTCGGTGGAGCTGGTACAGCCGGTCGAGAGCACGTGGCTGATCCCGTGCAGCTCGAGCGCGATCGAGATCTCGCTCGAGATCATTCCGACAATCGACACGGGAATCGCATACGGCGTCACGCGCTTCCACCCGTCGTTGAAGAACTCGAAGTACTGCCGCTCCGCGACGTCGATGCCGCCGGCGCCGCTGCCGACCAGGACGCCCGCGCCGGGCTCGTTCGTCCGCAGGCCGGCGTCCGCCCAGGCCTCGCGGGCCGCGATGACGGCGATGAGGGACGCGCGGGAATAGCGCCGGGGATCGGGACGCCCACCGCCATCGCCGTTGCCCGAGGCGACCGGCACCGCGTCATCGATGGTGATGGGCGAAGGCACAGGCGCTGCCACGGTGCAGGGAAACGCCGAGGCGTCGAAATCGGTGATGGCGCGCGTCGCGCTGCAGCCGCGGCTGACGTGCGTCCAGAATCGTTCGCGGCCGACGCCGTAGGGCGAGACCACGCCGATCCCGGTTATCACGACGCGCCCTGCGCCGCGCCCGTCCATGCCTCGCGTCAGGGGAACGCCGGCGACGGATGAGATGGCATGTCGAATCTTCGACGGCATCGATGACACACGACCGGCAGCCGGTCCTTCGTTGTGCGGCGAAACCACCGGATCGGGTACTCGTCGCCGTCCAGGCCGTGCGGACGCAAGGCCATGACCGGATCATAACCCGCGATTGTTTTTGTGGCAGCATGAGGAGAGGTTGCTTCGTGGCTGAGATGCTCCAGACTCCCCCGCTCCCCAACGAGCTTCCCGTCGTCCCGCTGCGCGGCGCGGTCGTCCTGCCGTTGACCGTCGCGCCGCTCGGCGTCAGCCGGCCGCTGTCGATCGAGGCCGTCAACAAGGCGCTTGGCGGCGACCGGATGGTCCTGCTGCTGCTGCAGAAGAACGACAACGACGAGCCGGGCGTCGACGACCTGCACCGGGTCGGCACCGTCGCGATTATCCGGCAGATGGCGAAGGCGCAGGGCGGAATGCGCGTGCTCGTGGAGGGCGTCAGCCGGGTCCGCGCCGAGTTCCTCCAGAAAGAGCGCGCCTATCTGTCGGCCCTGATCAAGCCCATGCCGGAATCCGCGGAGCGATCGCTCGAGATCGACGCGCACGTCCGGCGCCTGCAGGAACTCGTCGATCGCGCCCTGTCGCTGGCGACGGGCCTTTCGCCCGAGATCCGGACGCTCGTCGGCTCGCTCGACGATCCGCTGCGGATCGCGTATCTGCTCGCGAGCCTTCTCGACATGAAGGTCGAGGACAAACAGCGGCTCCTGGAAGAGACCAGCATCGCGGTGAAGCTCGACGCCGTGTCGGCGGCGCTGTCGCGCGAGATCGACGTCCTCGAGCTGAAGGGACAGATCGAATCCCGCGCCGAAAAGGAGATGACCGACGCGCAGAAGCAGTACGTGCTGCGCCAGCAGTTGAAGGCGATCCAGGCCGAGCTCGGCGAAGGCGACGGCGAGACGCGGGAGCTTCGCAAGCGCATCGCCGACGCGAATCTTCCGCAGAGCGTCGCCGACGTCGCCACCCGGGAAGTCGACCGTCTCGAGCGGATGACGCCGGCGGCGCCCGAGTACCAGATGATCCGCACGTATCTGGACTGGCTGCTGGACGTCCCCTGGAAGACCCGGACGGACGACCGGCTCGATCCCGTCGAAGCGCGGCGGGTCCTCGACGAGGACCATTACGATCTCGACAAGGTGAAGGAGCGGATCGTCGAGTACCTCGCGGTCCGGAAGCTCAAGGGCGACATGAAGGGCCCGATCCTGTGCTTCGTCGGGCCGCCCGGCGTCGGCAAGACGTCGCTGGGCCAGTCGATCGCGCGCTCGATGAACCGCAAGTTCGTGCGCATTTCGCTCGGCGGCGTGCGCGACGAAGCCGAGATACGCGGCCATCGGCGGACCTACATCGGATCGATGCCCGGACGAATCATTCAGGCGCTCAAATCCGCGGGGTCGTCCAATCCCGTCCTGATGCTCGACGAGATCGACAAGGTGTCGGTCGGCGTCCAGGGAGATCCCGCCGCCGCGCTGCTCGAAGTGCTCGATCCGGCGCAGAACTACACCTTCCGCGACACCTACCTCGAGATCCCGATGGATCTCTCGAACGTGCTGTTCATTGCCACCGCGAACCAGCTCGGCACGATTCATCCGGCGCTGCTCGATCGCATGGAGCTGATCTCGCTGAGCGGGTACACCGAGGAGGAAAAGATTCATATCGCGAAGATGTACCTGGTGCCGCGCCAGCGCGACGAGCACGGATTGAAACCCGAGCAGCTCGCCATCGACGACGAGGCGCTGCGGCGGACGATCGCCGAGTACACGCGCGAGGCCGGCGTCCGCTCGCTCGAGCGGCAGATTGCCGCGATCGCTCGGAAAGTCGCGGCGCGCGTGGCGACCGACTCGGGCTACGCGGGCCACGTCACGGCGCAGAGCCTCCCGGACTATCTCGGTCCCGCGCGCTTCCGATCCGACGGCGACTTCCGGCTTTCACGCCCGGGCGTCGCGACGGGCGTCGCCTGGACGGAAGTCGGCGGCGACGTGCTCTACGTGGAAGCCGTGCTGCTGCCCGGCGGCAGCGGGCACCTGACCCTCACCGGCCAGCTCGGAAACGTCATGCAGGAATCGGCGCGGGCGGCCCTCAGCCACGTCCGCCAGCAGGCCGTCGCGCTGGGCATCACGCCCGAGACGCTGAGCAAGCAGGACCTGCACATTCACGTCCCCGCGGGAGCGATTCCGAAAGACGGTCCGTCCGCGGGCGTGACGATGGCCACGGCGATTGTGTCGGCGGCACGCTCGATCGCCGTTCGCCCTGACGTGGCGATGACCGGGGAGATCACGCTCTCGGGCCTCGTCCTGCCCGTCGGAGGGATCCGCGAGAAGGCGATGGCCGCGCGCCGGCATGGAATCACGACGTTCGTGCTTCCGCAGGGCAACGTCCAGGATCTCGTCGAGCTTCCGGACGAAGTGCGAAAGGAGATGAAGTTCGAACCCGCCGCAACGCTGGAAGACGTGCTGCGGATCGCGCTACCGGACGTGGTCGCGGCTGGGCGGACGGCCGCGTCGACCGGCGCATCCGCCGGCTCGACGCCGGCCGCCGCCGCGGCGGTCAACAGTTAACCGTTAACCGTCACCCGTTAACCGTTAACCGTTTCGGTATCTGGTATCGCCTGACCGATTGCAAGGAACGTTGAACTGCCGACCGGGAAGCGTGCAGATCGCCTTCTACATCAGCGGGCATGGCCTGGGCCACGCCGTGCGCCAAATCGAAATCATCAACGCGCTGGCGCGCCAGCGTCCCGACGCCGCGGTCCTGATCCGATCGTCGGCGGCGCGCCGCATCTTCGATCGAACGGTCAACCGCCCCTTCGAGCTCGACGACCGCCCGTGCGACACCGGCGTCGTCCAGATCGACAGCCTGCGCCTCGACGCCGCCGCGACGGTCGCCCGCGCAAGCGCCTTCTATCGGACGATTGGCGAACGGGCCGAGGCGGAGGCGCGGCTGCTGCGAGACCGCGGCGTCCGCCTGGTGATCGCCGACGCGCCGCCGCTTGCATGCGCTGCGGCGGCGCTCGCCGGAATTCCATCGGTGGTGATCTCGAATTTCACCTGGGACTGGATCTACCAGGAGTATGCCGAGCACCTGTCGTCGGCGCCCGACTTGATCCCGACAATCCAGTCCGCCTACAAGCTCGCGGACGAGGCGTGGGTCCTCCCGATGCACGGAGGGTTCGAGACCTTCGGACCGGCCCGCGATGTTCCCTTCGTCGCGCGCCACGCGCGCACCGACCTGACGCGTCAGGACGTTCTGCGGATGCTCTCGCTCCCCGCCGATCGCCCGCTTGCGCTCGTCACATTCGGCGGGTACGGCGTTGACGAGCTGCCGCTGGCGCGGCTGGATTGCCTGCCCGACTGGACAATCGTGCTCACGGACTCGGACGAGGCGTCACGCGGGCACGCGGGCATCGCCGGAATTCACGTCGTCGCCGAGGAGCGGCTGTACGGAGCCGGCCTGCGCTATCAGGATCTGGTCGCCGCGGTGGACGCCGTGGTCACCAAACCCGGATACGGGATCATCTCCGAATGCGTGGCGAACGAGACCGCGCTCGTCTACACGTCGCGCGGCCGCTTCGCGGAGTACCCGGTGCTGGTGCGGGAGATGCCGAAGTACGTGCGGTCCGCGTATCTCGATCGAGCGTCCCTCGTGGCGGGACGCTGGCGCGGGCCGCTCGACGCGGCCGTCAGCGCGCCGCCACCGCCCCAACACCCGCCCACGAACGGCGCCGATGTCATCGCTGGCAGTATCTCGAGTTACTTACCCTGAAAGACGGTCGTCCGCCTTTTCTCTATTTGAGACAAGTCACCAATGACCAGATCTTCGGCCAGTTCACTTTTTCGATCGAGACCGGCTTCAGATCGGCCTGCGCCAGGAAGGCGGGCAGGTCGAGATCGGACTTGAAACCGATGTGGATCGTGGCCGGCGAGATCAGGCGTTCGACGCGGGAAAGAATCGGATGGGGACTGAGAAAGTGATTCAGGAAGATGATGCGTCCGCCGGGCCGGCAGACGCGGCGCATCTCCTGCGCCACGCGGACGGGATCCGGAACGACGCTGATCAAGTACGGCGCGTACACGATATCGAATGCATCGTCGGCGAATTTCAGATCCGCCGCGTCCATCTGGAGCAGCCGCACGGGCGCGGCGCCTTTGCGCGCGGCGCGCTCGCGCGCCTTCTCGAGCATCGACGACGAAAAATCGATCCCCGTGACCGCGGCTTCGCGCGGATACAACGACAGGTTGATCCCGGTGCCGACGCCGACTTCGAGCACCCGTTCGCCGGGCTGGATGTTCATCCGCTCGATCGCCCGCAGCCGTCCGGGATGCAGCGTCGGTCCAAAGAAGAGATCGTAGACCTTCGCGAGCTTGTCGTAGACGTTCTCGACAAACGCGTTTTCGACGGCGGCCACCGACAACGCGCGAGTGGCGGCGTCACCCGTGACGCTGTCCGCGTCAGGCTTGCGATCGAATAGAGCCATAAGCTTCTGGACTATATCCCTTTGGCGCGGACAGGGGCAACAAATTGCTCAGCCTACGCCCCGACCGCCTCGATCAACCCCAGCGCCATGTCGATCGCCTTCGGCGCGGTGGAAATCTGCACGCCGCGTACCAACGGACGGATGTCGGCGGCGATTTCACGCGCGATCGCGAGTCCTTCCTCGGCCGCGCGCCCGTCCCCCTCGGCGCGCCGCATGCGCGCGATGACGGCTTCGGGCACGCGTACGCCGGGAACCTCGTTTGCCATGAACTCCGCGTGCCGCACGCTGTCGAGCGGCATGATGCCGGCGATGATGGGTATCTGGTGCGCATGGATTCGCGCCACAAAGGCGCGGAATTCCACCGCGTCGAAGACAGGCTGCGTGATCGCGAACTCGGCACCCGCCTCGACCTTGTACGCGAAACGGCGAAGCTCCTCGTCGAGGTTGAGCGCGCCGGGGTTCACCGCGACGCCGATGTGAAATGCGGTCGGATGCCCGATTGGCTGGCCGCCGATATCGAAACCGGCGTTCAGACGCGAGACGACGTTGGCCAAGCCGATGGAGTCGACGTCGAACACCGCGGTCGCATCGGGATAGTCGCCGAGCTTGGGCGGATCCCCGGTCACGAGCAGCACGTTTCGAATTCCCATCGAGTGCGCGCCGAGCAGATCGGACTGCATCCCGATGAGATTCCTGTCGCGGCAGGCATAGTGCAGGATCGGCTCGACGCCGGACTGCTGCTGGACCAGGACGGCCGCCGACAGCGCGCTCACGTGCGCGCTCGCGCGAGGGCTGTCGGGGATGTTCACGAGGTCGACCCCGCGAATCTTGAGACGGCGCGCCTGCTCGACGAGCGCGTCGGTCTGATATCCGCGCGGCGGCGTCAGCTCGACGCTGACGATGAAGCCTCCACGGGCCAGGGTATTGGCCATCCGCGACTTCTGTTCGCGCGGGACGGGCGGCATGGCGGGCGCGGCGGCGACGGGCGCGGCGGCGCTCCTGCCGTCCCTGCGCAGAGCGGCGGGCTCGAGCGTCCGCACGGCCATCTTGATCGCGCGCACGTGATCCGGCGTCGTCCCGCAGCAGCCGCCGACGAGCCGCACGCCGGCGCTGATGAAGCGGCGCGCGTACGACGCCATGTACTCGGGCGAGCACAGATAGAGGTTGCGTCCCTCGATCTCGCGGGGCTTGCCGGCGTTGGGCTGCGCCGACAGCTTCACGTGCGCGACGCGCGCCATCCGCTCGAGCGTTTCCAGCATGGCGGCGGGACCGACGCTGCAGTTCAGGCCGATCACGCCCGCGCCGCGTGCTTCGAGCTGCGGCACGAAGGTCTCGGGCGCGACGCCGTCGAGGCTGTTGCCGTCCTCCTCGGTCGTCATCTGGGCGACGATCGGCAGGTCGCAGACGCGGCGGACGGCGCGGATCGCCGCGCCGAGCTCGTTGACGTCGCGGAACGTCTCGAGGACGAAGAGATCGACGCCGCCTTCGTGCAGCGCGGCGGCCTGCTCGCGGAAGTACTCCTCGGCCTCGTCGACGCCGGTCTTGCCCCACGGCTCGACGCGGATGCCGAGCGGCCCGATCGCGCCGGCGACGTAGACCAAATCGCGCGCCGCATGCCGCGCGATCCTGACGCCCTGCACGTTGATCGCGTGCACGCGCTCCGCCAGCCCGAACGCGCCGAGCTTGACGCGATTGGCGCCGAAGGTGTTGGTCTCGATGACGTCCGCGCCCGCGCGCGTATACGCCTGGTGGACTTCGGCGACGAGATCCGGCTGCGTCAGGTTCAACTCGTCGAACGAGCGGTTCAGGAAGATCCCGCGCGCGTACAGCATCGTTCCCATCGCGCCGTCGCAGACGAGAACACGCTTGTCGAGCTCCTCGAGAAAGGGCGGCCGCATGGAGAGATCTTTCTATTTTACAGCGTCTTAAGGGTGATATCGAAAGATACCGCCTCGATCAGCAGGTACGAGCGCGGGGCGAGGTCGAGGCCCACGGACCGGACGCCGTCGCGCACCTGATCCGAAAACCGGTGATGATGCCCGAACAGATGCAGCCGCGGCTGCATCGACTGCAGGATCTCGTTGATCTGCGCCTTGCCGGCATCGGGGCCCCGGCCGCCCGGAAACGGACGAAACGGCTTCGCGGCCTCGTGGGTCAGGAGGATGTCCACGCCCAATCCGCTCAGCGCCTTGCATGCTTCGACTTCCTGTCGGACGAAGTGGCGCCGCTTGTCCGCGAGCTCGGTCGCCTTCGCGGTACCTTTCTTCGGATGCGGCAGATCGGCGGACGGTGTGTCGTACCACGTCGGCGCGAAAGTTCCGCCGAGGCCGACAACCTGGACGCCCGGGCCGTCTTGCCAGGCGATGTCAAACAGGCGGCCGTTGTCTATGTGATGCAGATCCGCGGGCAGATCTCCGGACGCGATCGCGTCGAGATTATCGTTGTTGCCGTGGATGAAATACACGGGGGCTCCCAGCGATTCGTAGCGCCCCAGCTCGTCGGCGATATCGCCGACGCACAACCAGAACGGGATCTCGGGATGCCGAGCCACGATCGCCCGCGCGGCCTCGAAAGCGCCGTGGATGTCCCCCAGGGCGCCGAAGAACACTCGGAGATTTGGAAATTTGGGAATTTGGTAATCGGGCATACGCTCGCGACCGCGAGCCCCTCAACCGCGCCGGCGGTAGCCGGCGCGATGTGAGATTCCCAAATTGCCAGATTTCCAAATGTCCAAATTACTTGCTCGTCCCCGCAGGGACGAGCAAGTCGGCCTTGTCCCAGATGAAGTCCTTGTTGCTGTAGACCGCGAGCTCGTAGTCCTTGCCCATGAAGATGGCCGACACGGGGCAGGCCTCTTCACAGTAGCCGCAGAAGATGCAGCGCGTCTTGTGGATCTGATAGACCTTCGCGTAGCGCGGGCCCGCCTGGACGGAGCCGTCGTTTTCCGCCGCCTCGAGATAAATCGCGTCGGCCGGGCACGCCACGGCGCACAGCCCGCACGCGACGCATTTCTCGAGGCCGTTCTCGTCGCGCATCAGGACCTGCTTCCCGCGGTATTTCGGGAACACGGGAATCTTCTGGTCTGGATAATTGACGGTGACCTTCGGCTTGAAGAAGTGCTTCAGCGTGGTCGCAAACCCGATGATCAGCGGACGAATCATCCAGCGATCATATCAGGTCGCCCTTCCGTAGTTAACAGTTCACACTTCGCACGCCAGGCCGTAAACTGTTAACAGTCGACAGTTAACAGTTACCCGTTAACCGTTGACTCTCAACCGTCACCGACCCCTGCATGCCGACCCGCGTCGCGAGCGAGCAGTTCCTCGTGTTCACCCTGATGGCGAAACTCGCCGTCGGGGCCGTGCTGTCGACGATGCTCGTCCGGTTCCCGTGGTTCAGGCGGATCCTGCTGACCGAGAAACGGGACTGGCCCGAACGGCTCGTGTTCGCCGCCAGCCTCGGCCTGCCGCTGACCGCCGGGGTCATCTGGCGGCTGCTGCTCACCAACAACGCCGCGGATCTGACGCTGTCGGGCGCCTTCCTCGCGGGACTGCTGGCCGGGCCGTACGCGGGCGCGATCGTGGGCGTGATGCTCGGCATCCCGCCGATGTTCGCGACGCCGGCCGAACTGGGCGCGCTGCCCTTCGCGATCGGGTGCGGGTTCGCGGGCGGCGGCCTCCGGGAGATCTGTCCGACGGAAGCCATCTGGCACTTCTCGCCGCTGTTTTTCACCGGCCTCCATCGCCACGTGTGGCGGCTGGTCCGCCGATCCGAGATCGACTGGGTCGTCATTCTGCTCGCGGCGCCGATCGGCCTCGAAATCATCGCCCAGGCCGTCGGCTATCGGTGGCCCACGCGCCTGTTCGTGATTCCCGCGGATTCGCCAGGCATGTGGTTCGCGGTGCTGATGTCGACCGTGCTCTCGGTCGCGATTCCGATCAAGATCTGGAACAGCGCGCGCATCGAGCACCGGCTCCAGGAACAGGAGAAGCTGCTCATGGAATCGCGGCTCGACGCGCTGGCGAGCCAGATCAACCCGCACTTCCTCTTCAACACGCTGACGTCGATCTCGTCGCTGATCCGATCGCAGCCCGAGACGGCGCGCATGCTGATCGTCAAGCTCTCGGGGCTGCTGCGCCGGCTGCTCCGCAGCCAGGAGCACTTCGTCACGCTGCGCGAGGAGCTCGAGGCGATGGACGAGTACCTCGACATCGAGAGCATCCGCTTCGGATCGCAGCTTCGGATCGACAAGCAGATCGATCCCGACACGCTCGACGTGATCGTCCCGAGTATGATGCTGCAGCCGCTGGTCGAGAATTCGATCAAGCACGGGCTCTCGCACAAGCTCGGCGAAGGGCGGATCACGATTCGCAGCTTCCGCGACGGCGGGCACGCGATCGTAGACGTGATCGACAACGGCATCGGCATCCCCTCGGGAGCCGCCGACCGCGTCAAGGGCACGGGCATCGGCCTCCGCAACGTCAACGAGCGCCTGCGCGTCATCTACGGCGCGAACTACCAGCTCCAGCTCGACAGCGTTCCCGGCGAAGGCACGTGCGCGCGCATCGTCATCCCCGAGATGGCGGCGCCGGCGCGGTTCACGGCATGATGGCGGAGCATCTGCGGACGATTGTCGTGGATGATGAACAGCTCGCGCGGGACGAGCTCTGCTTTCTCCTGCAGCAGCTTGGCGGCGTGGAGGTCGTGGCGCAGGCGGGCAACGGCGTCGAGGCGCTGCGCGTCATCGAGGCGCACCAGCCCGATCTCGTGATGCTGGACGTCCAGATGCCCGGAATCACCGGGTTCGAGGTCGCGCGGCGCGTCCTCGAAGCGGGCTTGGATTCGCAGGTCGTGTTCGTGACGGCGTTCGATCAGTATGCGATCGACGCGTTCGAGGTGAACGCGGTCGATTACCTGCTGAAGCCGGTCGAACCCGATCGCCTGTCGACGGCGGTGGACCGCGTCCGGAAGCGGGTCCTGGCCGAACGCGCCGCCCCCCGGTCCGACGAGCCCCTCGGCCGCAGGAAAGAGGCCGATCTCGACCGCCTCGTGCAGATGCTGGCGGACCGCCAGGGGCGCCGTGAACAGCTCGCGATCAAGGTCGAGGAGCGGTTTTTGCTCGTCCACGCGGATGAGGTGGTCCATGCCTCCGTGGAGGACGACCAAATCCGTGTTGTAACGAACAGCTTGTCTGGAACGTCCAACTATCGGACACTGGATGAATTACAGACGCGGCTCGACCCCGGGGTCTTCTGGCGGGTTCACAGGTCGCATCTGGTGAACATCAACAAGATCAAGGAGATCGTGCCCTGGTTCAGCCGGAATTACATCCTGAAGATGAAGGACGCCAAGGGCACCGAGATCCCGGTCAGCCGATCCCAGACCCGTCGACTGCGTGAGTACTTGAAGCTATGAGCGACAGCGATAATCAGAATCCATTCGGCACGCCGGAACCGGAACGCTTCCAGGATCCGCATCCGCGGTTCGAGGAAACGCCGGTCGAGGCCTACGCGCAGCCGCCGCTCGCGGCCCCGGATCCGCTGCTCCCCGGCGATCCCGCCGCCGCGGTGACGGCGCCCCCCGAGGCGCGGCTCGCCCTCGACGGCACGTCGGTGTGGCTGAATCGGCTCGGCGAAGAGCTGGTCGCCTGGCTCAAGACGCTCGCCTCGGCCGCCGTCTACGCGACGCTCATCGTCACGTTCGGCTTCCAGGTGGCGCGCGTCGAGGGCATGAGCATGGCGCCGACGCTGCAGGACCAGGATCGGCTGATCGTGAACAAGCTCGCGTACCGCCTGCACGATCCGCAGGTCGGCGACATCGTGATGCTCTACTATCCGAACAAGCCCGAAAAGTCGTTCGTGAAGCGCGTCATCGCCGAGGAAGGCGACCAGGTGCGCATCGTCGACGGGCGCGTGTTCCGCAACGACGTCCCGATCGACGACAGCTTCGTGCCGGCGGAATACCGCAGTCATGACGACTGGGGCCCCCAGGTCATTCCCGAAGGCTACTATTTCGTGATGGGCGACCACCGCAACAACAGCTCCGACAGCCGCCACTGGGGCTTCGTGCCGAAGAAGTACATCATCGGCAAAGTGCAGCTGCGGTGGTGGCCGGTCGGGCACGCCAGGGTATTCTGACGGCCGCGCGCCACGAAGCGGTCTCGCGCGTCCTCACGCGCGTTCTCGTCCTCAATCTCGGCGTCGCGGTCGCAAAGCTGGTCCTGGGCTACGCCACCGGCGCCGTCAGCGTTCTCTCGGACGGCTTCCATTCGCTCGCGGACTCCGGATCGAACGTGATGGGCCTGATCGGCCTGCGCGCCGCGCGCAAGCCGCCGGACGTGGATCATCCGTACGGCCATCGGAAGTTCGAGACGCTCGCGGCGGGCGGGATCTTCGTCTTCCTGCTGCTGGCCGTCATCGAGATCGGCCGGTCCGCGCTGAAGCGGCTCGGGTCGTCCGTTCCACCGGAAGTGGGCTCCGTGAGCTTCGCGGTCATGATCGCCACGCTCCTGATCAACGTGGCGGTCGTTCGGTACGAGGCGCGCGCGGGCCGGCGCCTCACGAGCGAGCTGCTGCTCGCCGATTCCGCGCATACCCGCAGCGACGTGTTCGCGACGATCGGCGTCCTGATCTCGCTGACCGCCGTCGCGCTCGGCTATCCCCAGATGGATCCGCTCGCGGGCGTCGCCATCGCGATCCTCATCGGCCGCACGTCATACGAAATCGCGCGCGACACGTCGGGTATCCTGTCGGACCGCGTGGTGATCGACGAAGACGACATCCGCCGCGTGGTCATGAGCGTGCCGGAAGTGCTCGGCTGCCATCGCATCCGCACCCGCGGACCGCTGGATCATGTGTTCCTCGACCTGCACGTATGGCTGCCGGCCGACGCGCGGCTGAGCGCGGCGCACTCGCTGTCGCACGTCGTCAAGGATCGGCTGATGGAGCGTTTCCCGCAGATCGCCGACGCGATCATCCACATCGAGCCGCCGCCGACGGATTAGATCACCACAGGGCCACGGGCCACGGAACACACGGACAAGCACGGACAATTCCTGCCACGGGCAGCACGGGCGACACGGACGTGACTGGAAGCGGTCGCGGCGCGACCGCGCGTCTCCGTCGACGTACGCTGTGCCCGTCTTTGTGATCTCTGCGGCTCTCTGTTGTACGTGGCTCTCTTTGCGTTCCCTCCGGAACCATCTCTCTAGAGAAGAGATCGTACGCAGGAGAATGGGAGCTCAAGGAGAAGGTCGGGTCTTCTCGTTCCAAAAGGAACTCCTGCTCTCGTGTCCTCCTGCGAAAGATCTCCTGCGGTCTCGTCGCCTCGTGCTCTCCTGTAAGAAATCACGGCCGGACGTCCTTCGCCAGGCACCAATCCGGATCCTCTCTCTACGAGGAGATCGTACGCAGGAGACTTGGAGCTCAGGAGAAGGTCGGGTCTTCTCGTGCCAAAAGGGGCTCCTGCTCTCGTGTCCTCCTGCGAAAGAGCTCCTGCGGTCTCGTCGCCTCGTGCTCTCCTGTAAGAAATCATGGCCGGGCGTGCTACTGATACAGCGCGAACGCGTAGAGGGTGTCGCCGACGGCGACGAGTATGTGCTGGCGGCCGTCGACGCTGAACGTCTCCGGCGCGTTCGAGAGCGAGCCGATGTGTGAATGCCAGAGCGGCGTGCCGGTCGCCGCGTCGAAGGCAACCAGATTGCCGCCCGCGTCTCCGGTGAAAACGAGCTTGCCGGCCGTGGCCAGAATCCCGCCCGCGCCGCCGCCGCCGCTGCCGCCCGGAAACTCGTGGCGCCATGCCGGCTTGCCCGTTCGGTAATCGATGGCCTGGAGCGCGCTCGGCCACGACCCGACCGGCGCCACGGCCTTCCCGGCCAGACCCATCGATCCGCGCGGATCGGTCTCCGTCAGATAGAGCAGGTTGAAGCCGTTGTGCTCGTGGATGTAGAAGAACCCCGTGTCGGGCGAGAAGGCGGGCGGCGGCCAGTTCGTGACCCCCCCTTCGACCGGTGAGACGAGCGATCCGGCGACGGTCGCTTCCTTCGACGGGTCGGGCTCTGGCGCCATGTTCTTTCTCATCCCCTTCGCCCAGTTCGTCGTCATGCCGTACTTCGACGACACGATCGGCTTCCCCGTCAGGCGATCGAGCGTGAAGAAGTAGCCGTTTCTCGACGCGGTCGACACCAGTTTTCGCGGCTGGCCGCCGATGACGCCGTCGATCAGCACGGGCGTCTGCGCCGAGTCCCAGTCGTGCGTGTCGTGCGGAGACGTCTGGTAGTACCAGGCAACCTTGCCGGTGTCGACGTTGAACGCGACGATCGAGCAGGTATAGAGATTGTCGCCCTTGCGGCTTTGACCCGTATAGCCTGGCGTCGGATTGCCGGTGCCGATGATGTAGAGCCGCGTCTCGGGATCGTACGCGCCCGGAATCCACGTCTGTGCGCCGCCGTGCCGCGCGGCCTCGAGGCTCGGCCACGTGTCGAGGCCGGGGTCGCCCGGGTTCATCGGTACGGTGTAGGTCTTCCACTGCAGCTTGCCGCTGTCCGGATCGAACGACTGCAGGAAGCCCGGCATGTCGAGGTCGTTTCCCGTGCCGACGAGGACGTGGTTGTCGATGACGACCGGAGCGGGAGTCGAGAAGTACTGCTCGTTGAAGCTGGCGATTTCGACGTGCCAGCGCTCCTTGCCCGTGCGCGCGTCGAGCGACACGAGATAGTTGTCGGGCGTCTCGAAGAAAAGATACTCGTGCCAGAGCGCGGCGCCGCGGTTGCCGATGTGCGTGCCGCCGCGCGTCTTCCAGAAGTAGCGCCACAGCTCGCGGCCGTCGTGCGCCGAGAGCGCCCAGACGTTGTCGGGCGCCGTCACATAGAGCACGTCGCCGACCTTCAGGATCGATCCCTTCACGCTCGGCGCGCCGGAGAACGCGAACTCCTCGGCGCCTTCGCCGCCGACAATGACGCCTTCGCCGCCGGCGCCGCGCCCGCGGCCTCCGGCGCCCCCGCCCCTGCCGCCACGCCCGCCGCCGGCTCCGCCACCCGGGAGTCCGGCCGTCAGCTTCGCGACCCACGCCAGCGTGAGGCCCCTGACGGTGGACTGATTGATCTCGGTCAGGGCGCTGTAGCGGCGTCCTGAATAATCGCCGGAATAGGTCAGCCACGAGTCGGCCAGCGGCTTGCCGATCGAGGCCGGATCGAGGCCGCCGCGATCCTGGGCGCCAAGGCCCGGCGCGAGGACCAGCGATGCGGTCAGCAGGACGCACGCCGATCGGGTCATTTCAACGTCACCAGATACGCGGTCACGTCGTGGAGGTCCTTGTCGGTGTACTTCACCAGCAGCTTCCGGTGTCCCTCGAGCGGATCGGCAATCTGCACCTCCGGCCCACCGCCGTTCCGGCGGAACGTCTTCCGCGTGCCGTCGGACTCGACGATCGTGACAAGGAAATCGTCGATGCGATCGAGTCTGCCTTCGTATCGCTGGCCGTCCCTGGTCGTGATCGTGGCCATGACCGGCTTCGGCGGGCGCGGCGGCGGTGCGTCCATCGACTCGCCGGCCGCCGTACCACCGCGTCCGCCCCGCCCGCCGCGACCGGCCACCCACGCGTTCTGCAATTGAACCGGGCTGGAATAGCGCGACGCGACGCCGCGCAGATCGCCGGTCGCGGAATGGCACGCGGCGCAATTCGCCGCGAAGAACTTCTCCCCCGCCGCGGCGTCGCCGACGAGGATGTCGAGCTCGACGTCCGGCCCCGGCGGCGGGCCGCCCTGTCCGGCCATTCGCGCGGCCACGCTGTGGATATACGCGGCAACCGCTTTCACGTCGCTCTCGGCAATCGGCAGCGGCGGCATCGGCGGAAGGCCCGGCTTGTTCAATCCGTTGTGGACGACCGGGTAGATCAATTCGCCGTCCAGATCGTTCAGCACGAGCTGCGATCGAAGCAGATTCACCCCGCCGAGATCGCCGCCGCGCAGATCGGCGCCGTGGCACAGCCGGCAGTTGATGCCGTACAGCGTGCCGCCGCGCTCGATGACGGCAGGATCCGCCAGCGGCCGCTGCTGCGCCGGATAGCTCTGTCCGCTCCGTCCGCCGCCGGGCGGCTGTCCCGGCGGTCCCTGCGCGCCGGCGCCCGAAAAAATGCGGGAAATCAGGAGGACGGCCGCGGCGGCCGTGGCCAGAGTACGCACGCGCTGGATGCTAACAGGCGGGGGATATGCGGACAAGTCGCTCTGGTGCCGATAGTGGCTGCGTGAGCACCACGCGCGCGCGGGTCGTGACGGCGGATCGATGGGGCAAGCCGGATCGGGATCACACGGGATCGCCCGTGTGCCGATGGTGCCGCGGCGCGATTGCGGCGCCCCGCCGAACCTTCTGCAGCGACGCGTGCGTGCACGAATGGAAAATCCGCAGCAGCCCTTGGTACGTGCGTCGGGAGGTGAAGAAGCGCGACAAGGGCACCTGCCGCCTGTGCGGACTCAACGTGGTGAAGGCGCACCGGGAATGGGCCCGCGCCAGGCCGCCGGCCGCCGATCGCGCGGCGCGGAAGCGCTGGCGCGCGGCGCGCCCCCGGTGGGAAGCCGATCACATCATTCCGGTCGCCGACGGCGGCGGCGAGTGCGGGCTGGAGAACTACCGGCTGCTCTGCCGCCCGTGCCACGTCCGCGTCACACTCGAATGGCGCGTCCAGCGTATGCGAGCGGCCGCGCCGGATCGCGCGTCTACTTGAACCGCGCGACCCAGCGGCCCACGTCCTGCCAGATGGCCGCGGAGAGCGGGTGATCGAGTCCGTCGTACTCCTTCCACTCGAACGGCTTTCCCGCTGCCGCAAGGATCTCCAGATTCGCGACCGTGTTACGTTCGGGGATGCTGCGGTCCTGCTTGCCGAGCAGCCACAGCGCCGGCGTATCGATCGCCTGAAGGGTCGGCACTGGATCGAAACCCGGCGGTCCCTTGAACGCTCCCATCCTCGGGTACACGTCGGACAGCGGCACCGTCGTCTCCTCGGCGAATCCGCTGTAGTACATCTCGAGACCGACGCTGCACACCGGGCCCGACATGATGACCAGGAACCTCACGGCGCCGCCAAGCTCGCGCGAGGCGATCGGCAGAATCCATCCGGCCTGACTCCATCCCGACAATCCGATGCGCGTCGGATCGATTTCGGGCCGCGTCCGCAGGAAGCGGACGCCCGCGGCGACGTCGCTGGCCAGGCGCGGAAAGACGGTGGGACTATCGGCGGTTCCAACGTTGACGTACTGGCCCCCGGATTCCCCGACCCCGCGCTTGTCGAAGCGCAGCACCGCGAAGCCGAGCGCGGTCCACTGCGCGGCCTGGAACCGCAGAAACTCGCGCGTCGTCCGTCCGGAACCGTGGCCGAGCACGACGGCCGGAAACGGGCCGGCGCCCGACGGCAGATCGAGCGTGAACGCGAGCCGGACGTCGCCGTTGGTGAAGAACGCCGGCAGCGGCGGCGTTGATGACGCCGGGATCCGGCTCTCGCCGCGAGGGCAGGCGGTCGCGAGGAGCACGGCCGCGAGCGCGACTTGCAGATATTTCATATAACGACAATACTAAATCGAAATCAGGCATCCGGTCACTCCGCATAGATCTCCTCGATTTCGCGGCCCCAATTCTGCTCGACGGCCTTCCGCCTCACCTTCATCGTCGGGGTCAGCTCGCCGGATTCGATGGTGAACTCGCGTGGCAGCAGCCGGATCTTCTTGATGCGCTCGAACTGCGACAGATCGCGGTTGAGCGCATCGATGATCTCCTGATAGAGCCCGATCACGTCGTCACGGCGGACCAACTCGTCTCGCGACGCCGGCGGCCGGCCGAGATCCTTCAATCGGCGCTCGAGCGACGCGAAATGCGGGACGATCAGCGCGGAGGCGAACCGGCGGCGGTCGCCGAGCACGACGGCCTCCGCGACGAGAGGACTGCGCGCGAGAATGGCTTCGATCGGCTGCGGCGCGATCTTCTTGCCGCCCGAGGTGACGATCAGGTCCTTCTTGCGGTCGGTGATCGTGAGATAGCCCTGCGGATCCAGCGTCCCGACGTCGCCCGTATGGAACCAGCCGCCGCGCAGGGCGGTTTCCGTCTCGCTCGGCTGGTTGTGGTAGCCCATCATCACATTCGGGCCGCGGGCGAGAATCTCGCCGTCTTCGGCGATGCGCACTTCCACGCCAGGGATCGCCTTGCCGACAGTTCCCAGCTTCGCGGCACCCGGCGGATTCGCGGTCAGGATCGGCGACGTCTCGGTGAGGCCGTAGCCTTCCGTAATCGGCAGTCCGATGCCGTGGAAGAATCGCGCGACGTCGACCGACAGCGGCGCGCTTCCCGAGACGAGACGGCGCAGCCGCCCGCCGACGTTGTCGCGGATCTTCGAGAATACGAGCCGCTCCGCGATCCTCACCTCCAGAGCCAGGACGCCCGCCACGCGGCCGCCGGCCGCCTCGGCGCGGCCCCTCGCCATTGCGACCTTCACGCCCCAGTCGAACAGCGCCCGGCGCGGCTGCGGCAATGCCGCTCCGCGCTCGAAGATCCGCGCCTGAAACTTTTCATACACCCGCGGGACGCCCGTCATCACGGTAGGCCGCACCAGCGCCATGTCGCGGCCGATCGTGTCCATCGATTCGGCGAAGATGACTGTGACACCGTGCGCCAGGTAGACGTACGACACGAGCCGCTCGAACGAATGGCTCAGCGGGAGGAACGAGAGCGAGACGTCGCTCTCGTCCACCGGCACCGTGGCGTGTCCGGCGATGAGATTCGAGATCAGGTTGCGATGCGAAAGCATCACGCCCTTCGGCTCGCCTGTCGTCCCGGACGTGTAGATGATTGTCGCGAGCTGCTCGGGGCGAATCTCGCGCGCCCGGTCGCGAAAGCGCCGCGCGGCTCCCCATTCGGTCATCAGTTGTGCATGGCCGCGCTCCGCGACGGCCGCGATCGGCATTACCGATGCCGACGCACTGTCGAGCGGGTCGAAGACGACGATTGTTTCGAGCGCCGGCAGTTCGTGGCGGACCGACTGGAGCTTGTCGAGCTGACTCTTCGTCGAGACGAACGCCACGCGGACGCCGGAGTCCGCCGCGATGTAGCGGGCCTGCGCGGCCGTGAGCGTCGAATAGATCGGCACCGTGACGGCCCCCAGGGTGAGGATCGCGAAGTCCGCGAGAAGCCAGTCCGGCCGGCTCTCCGACATGATCGCCACCCGCTCGCCGGGTCGCACGCCGATCGACGCGAGGCCGAGCGCCAGATCGCGCACACCGTCGAACCATTCGCGCGTCGACTGTCCGGCGATGGATCCCTGGCGGCACTGGCCGATCAGCAGCGGCTTGGGATGCCGCCCCGCCACGTGAAACGGAAGATCCGCCAGCGTTGCGAGCTGAGGCGGAGGTTCGCCGATCGATTCCATCACGGAAGTCTCGGCGCTCAATAGCCGGCCTGCTTGTCGACGACGTTCACCAGGGGCTCCCCCGCCACGAACCGGCGCAGATTGTCGGCGAACAGCTTCGCGGCGTCGGGCCAATGGTGCGCCTGGAACCCCGATACGTGCGGGGTGATCAGCACGTCCCGGCGCGACCACAGGGGACTGTCGGCGGGGAGCGGCTCGTGCTCGAAAACATCCAGTGCGGCGCCGCGCAGTCGGCCGGTCTGAAGCGCCCGAACGAGCGCGGCCTCATCGATCAGCTTGCCGCGGCTCACGTTGACCAGCACCGCGCCCTCCTTCATCAGCGCCAGCTCCGACGCGCCGATCATGTGGAGAGTCTTCGCCGTCTGGGGAGCAGAGATGACGACCACGTCGGCCACGCGCAGCTCGGCATGAAGATGGGCCGGAGGCACGGTCGTGATGGGCGCCTCGGCACGCTCGGGCGACGGAGGCTGTGCGACGTCCGCGTCGTGCTCCGGCGCCGAGCGGCGGATTCCGACGACGCGGGCGCCGAGCGCGGCCGCGAGCCGTCCCGTCTCCCCGCCGATCGATCCGAATCCGATGACGAGGACACGGCAGTCGCGCAGCATCCTGATCCGCGCTCCGGCGTTGAACTCATCCTGTGCCCACGCGCGCTCGATCTGCCGGCGGTAGGCCAGCGGAAGATCGCGCAGCAGCGCCAGCGTCACGGCGATGACGTGCTCCGCGATCGTCGCGGCGCTGTTGCCGCGCGAATTGGTCATCAGAATGGGTGACGCCACCATCTCCGGAAAGAGCATGTTGCCGATGCCCGCGGCGGGGCTGTGAATCCAGCGCAGCCGGCGCGCGGCCGCGAGCTGATCGGGCCGGACGGTGGCGCCGAAGACGACGTCGGCGTCGGGGATGCACGACAGCACCTCCGCATCGGCGTCGGCGCGGGCGAAGACATGCTCTGGAAACTCGCGCCTCAGCCAGTCGACCTCCACTTCAGGGATGCACCAGCACGCGAACGAACTGTAGATCGCCACGAGAATCTTCATCGCGTCCAGTCGCCGGACCTGCCCCCGCTCTTCTTCATCAGGCGGACGTCGCCGATGACCATGCGCTTGTCGATCGCCTTCACCATGTCGTAGATCGTCAGCGCGGCAACCGCCACGGCCGTCAGCGCCTCCATCTCGACGCCCGTCGCCGCCGTCGTGCGGACCGTCGCCTCGATGTCGTAGCCGTCTTCGACCGGCGTCAGCTCCACGGCGGCATGCGAGAGCGGGAGGGGATGGCACAGCGGAATCAGCGACGCGGTCTGCTTCGCGGCCATGATGCCGGCGAGGCGGGCCGTCTCGAGCGGATCGCCTTTCTTCAGTCGTCCCGAGCGTATCTGCGCCAGCGCGTCCGCCGACATCCGGATGTGCCCGCGCGCGACCGCCTCGCGCGCCGTGGACGTCTTGTCGCTCACATCGACCATCCGGACGCGCCCCGCGCGGTCCACGTGCGAGAGTGCGCCTTCCGCCTTCCGTCTTCCGCCTTCCGTCTTTCTGCCTCTACTCATCACTCACCACTCTCACCCTGGACCAGGAAGAACGACAGGCTCTCGAGCGAGACCGTCAAATCCATGCTCTTCAGCTTGACGCCGCGGGGCGCCTTGAAGGTCCCGGGCGAGAAATTGAGGATCGCCTTCACGCCGGCGGCGGCAATCGTGTTCACGGCCCCCTGCGCGGCGGCAGCGGGCACCGCAATCACGGCGATCCCGACACCCTCGCGCCTGACGATCTTCCTGAAGTCACGGATGTCGTAGATCAACACGCCGCCTCGCGAGCGCCGGCCAATCTTGTCCTTCAGGGTGTCGAACAACGCCACGATCTCGAATCCATCGTCTCGAAACCCCGGATAGTCGGCGAGCGCGAGGCCGAGATTCCCGGCGCCCATGATCGCGACGCGGACGCCCCGGTCGAGCCCAAGGATCTGGCGGAGGTGGCGACGCAGTTCCTTCACGTAGTAGCCGATCCCGCGAACGCCGAACTCCCCGAAATAGGCCAGGTCCTTCCGGATCTGCGCGGCGTTCAGGTGAAACTGCTCCGCCAGGGCCTGGGATGAAATCGTCCGCACGTCGGCGGCATCGAGCACGTTCAGGCACCGCAGGTACACGGACAACCGGTTCGTGGTCAGCTCCGATACGGGCTCGGCCTGGACCCTGGGACCCCTTCCCGCCACAGGGCAGATTATGGCTCATGGCTTATGGCGCATGGCTTATGGCTCACGGGGTAATATCCGCGTATGGCACAAACCACCACGGCGCCGAAAGCGCGCGCGACCTTCAAGCCCTACGTTCCGGCTACGCAGTCTCCGGCGGAGTTCACCGCGAAGGCCGTCGTGCTCGGGGTGCTGTTCGGCCTGATTTTCGGGGCCTCGACGGTGTATCTCGGCCTTCGCGCGGGACTGACTGTCAGTGCGTCGATTCCGATCGCCGTGCTGGCGATTTCGGTCCTGAAGCGGGTCGGCGGATCCACGATTCTCGAAAACAACATCGTGCAGACGATCGGATCGGCCGGAGAGTCGATCGCGGGCGGCGTCGTCTTCACCATCCCCGCGCTGATCTTTCTCGCGCCCGACGGGCCCGCGTTCTTCAGTTATTTCCAGATCCTCATGCTTGCGTTCGCCGGCGGGATCCTCGGGGTCCTGATGATGGTCCCGCTGCGCCGCGCACTCATCGTGAAGGAGCACGGCGTGCTGCCGTATCCCGAAGGCGCGGCGTGCGCGGACGTGCTCGTCGCGGGCGAGCGCGGCGGCGCGCTCGCCAAGACGGTGTTCAGCGGACTCGGCATCGGCGCCGCGTGGAAATCGCTGTCGTGGATCGTCCAGATCTTCCGGACCGACGTCGGCTACTCGATGGCGCGGACGAGCTTTTTTCCGAACGCCACGATGAACGTCGACATTTCGCCGGAGTACATGGGCGTCGGCTACGTCATCGGCCCGCGAATCGCCGGCGTCATGTTCGCGGGCGGCGTGCTGTCGTGGCTGGTCCTGCTCCCGCTGCTGAGCATTCTCGGCAGTCACATGACCGTGCCGTTCCCGCCGGTGCCGGCGTCGGGGCTGCGCATCGACGAGATGTCGGCGCGGCAGTTGTGGAGCGCCTACATCCGGTACACGGGCGCGGGCGCCGTGCTCGCCGCCGGCCTCATCACCCTCGCCCGCACGATCCCGACCATCGTGTCGTCGTTCCGCGACAGCGTGAAGGATTTCGGCGGCGGCCGCGCGGGCGCGCCGAAGCAGATCCGGACCGAGCGCGACATTCCCGCAATGGTCGTGCTGCTCGGTTCGCTGGCGCTCGCGGTCTTCCTGGCGGTGGCGCCCAAGATGCCGACGCAGGGCAACTTCCTCGCGGCGGCGCTCATCGTCGTCTTCGGATTCTTCTTCGTGACGGTTTCATCGCGCATTACGGGCCTCATCGGGTCGTCGTCGAATCCGATTTCCGGAATGACGATTGCCACGTTGATCCTGACGTGCACGATTTTCGTCGCGCTGGGCTGGACGGGCGACGCCTACGCGCCGGTCGCGCTATGCGTCGGGGCGGTCATCTGCATCGCCGCGGCACAGGCCGGCGGCACGTCGCAGGATCTCAAAACCGGATACCTCGTCGGCGCCACGCCCATCTATCAGCAGATCGGGCTGCTGATCGGCGTCGTCACGTCGGCCCTCGTCATCGGCCTGACGACGCTCTACCTGCACAAGGTGATGGTGATCGGATCGCAGGCGCTGCCCGCGCCGCAGGCGACGTTGATGTCGACGATCATCAAGGGGCTGCTGAGCCGCAACCTTCCCTGGGGACTCGTGCTCGTCGGGGTGTTCATCGCGATCACGCTCGAGCTGTGCGGAATCCATTCGCTGTCGTTCGCGGTGGGCTCGTATCTGCCGATTGCGACCACAGCGCCGATCTTCGCGGGCGGCCTGGTCCGCGCCTTCGTCGAACGCAGGACCGGGCATGCGGAGGAATCGGAGGTGGGCTCGGGCACGCTCTTCAGCTCGGGCCTCATCGCGGGCGGCTCGCTCGCCGGAATCCTGTACGCCGTGCTGTTCGGCAGGCACATCATCGAGGCGGCCGACGACACCGCAACGGTGGGGTTGATCCCCGCGCTGCACGAAGGGACGCTCGGGATGGTCGCCGGCGGACTGTTGTTTGCGGCGCTCGGCGTCATCCTGGCGCGCGCCGCCCAGAAAAAGCTTGCGTAGTGGTCCAGGATCGAGCGAGATGACGCTGGGAACAGGAAGAACGTACGCGCTGGCCATCGCGATCGGCCTCGCGCCCATCCTGAGCGAGCGGGCGCCTGCGCAGCCCGCGGCGATGCGCGTGGCGACGACGGCCGAAGCGCTCGTCGCCGCGCCGGTGTTCTTTCACGGCAAGCAGATCGTGGTCCGCCGCGAGGTCGAGGCGTCCGGCCGATTGACGCGTCTCGCGAGGACCGTCAAACCGGTGTTCGTGTTCTGGCGCGACGCGGCCGGCGCGACGGCATCCAGCGAGATTCGCGGCGAGTTCTGGGATATCGGGCGGCTGGACCGGACCGATCAGCGCTTCTCGCACGTCGACTTCCAGCCGATCCTCGACGCGGCGTCGAACGGCCAGTGGCCCGGACGCGATCAGATCTTCGTCATCCTCGGCGCGACGGCCGTCGACTCGCCTTTGCCGGCCGAGCCGACCATCCGTGCCCTGGCGCTGGCGCCGGATCAGTATGTCGGCAAGGGCGTCACCGTCACCGGGCGCTTCCGCGGCGCCAATCTCTTCGCGGATCTGCCGCAGGGCGCCGGGACCAAAGGACGCTGGGACTTCGTGCTCCAGTCAGCCGACGCGGCCATCTGGGTCAGCGGCGTGCGTCCCCGCGGCAAAGGCTTCGATCTCGACGTGAACGCGCGCATGGATACCGGCCGATGGCTGCAGGTCGCGGGCACGCTGCGCCGCGACGGGCCGCTGCCCTGGATCGAGGCGACGTCGCTCGCCGGGGCGACCGCGCCCAGCGAAACGCCCATCGACGTGGCGGTCCCGCCTCCTCCGCCCGAGCCGCCGCCCAAGGTCGTCTTCAGCGCGCCGACGTCGGACGAGACCGACGCCGAGCGCGGCGGTCCCATCCGCATCCAGTTCTCGCGCGACATGGATCCGAAGTCGTTCCGCGATCGCGTCAGGATCTCGTACGTCGGCGGGCCGGCCGGCGCTCCGGCGAGCCCGCCGGCCGTGACGTCGCGCTACATCGAAGGCACGCGAGCGCTGGAGATCAAGCTGTCGGCGCCGCTCGACCGGTTCAGAGTCGTGAAAGTCGATCTTCTCGAGGGGATCACCGCCGCCGGCGACAACCAGCCGCTCGCGCCGTGGTCGTTCACCTTCACCACCGGCGGCTGACGGACGCGGGGACGACCACACCACGACGTACACCACAGAGCCACAGAGCACTCAAAGACGCACAGAGTGTTTCTAGTCGCGTGACCGAACGGTCGCGCACCGCGCTTCGCGCGGTGTGGGAGGAGAACACGTACGCGTACATGAGTCGCTCGAGATGCGCCACGGCGACTCATGTACGCGTACGTGTTCTCTTCCCCACGCCGGCCGCAGGCCGGCGCGCGACCGTTGCTTTACCTGCGCGTGTTGATCCTCCTTACGATTCCATCCTTCAGCATCGGGACATTGAAATTGATTAAGAGACCGATCGGTTTGCCAGTGAGCTTCAAGTAGGTCAGCAGCTGCGCAGCGTGCACGGGAAGCAACGCGGCCATGGCCTTCAACTCGAGAATGACGATGTTCTCGACCAAGAGGTCCAGCGTGTATCCGCAGTCCAGTGTCAGCTCTCGGTACAGCAGAGGAACCTTCACCGCGACATCGACCCTCAATCCAGCGTGCCGCAATTCCACCACCATGCACGCGAGATACGCGGACTCCAGCAGTCCGGGACCGAGCGCGCTGTGGACGCTCATCGCGCACTTGATGATCTTCCACGTGAGCGCGTTGATCCGTGGATCGACAGACACGGCGATCGCCATATGCAAGGCGTACCACTCGCTCTAGACAATGAGTTGGGGGGATCGTTCGCAGAAACAGCGACCTGAAGAGAATTCGCAGTACGAATCTAGAGCAGTTACCTCCGTGCGTCTCCGCGTCCTCTGTGGCTCTGTGGTGTACGTCTCCGCGAGCTCTCTCGACCGAAGCGCCGCCTCAGCGCTCTCACGATCCAGCTCGCGAAGGCGACGATCAGCGCGATGGCGACGATGACGACGAAGGCGGCGGCCAGCGGGTATTTCAGCGCCAGCAGGCCGAGGCCGACGACGAAGGCGTCTTCGCCGAGGCTGAGCATCCAGTTCGAGAACGGCTCGGGGCTCGCGTTGGCCATTACGCGGGTCCCGGCTTTGCTGAAGTGCGAGCTCGCCGCGAGCGCGGCACCCAGCAGCGCGATCATGGTCTGCGTCGCGGGCGAGGCGTGGCCGAGCGTCGCGACGGCGATGAGCGCGCCGCCGACGGGCCGGATCACGGTATGCACCGCGTCCCACGCCGAGTCGAGCCAGGGAATCTTGTCCGCGAAGAACTCGAGGACGTAGAGCACGAGCGCCGCGCCGATAATCCAGTTGTTGTCGAACACCTGGTATTGCGGCGGCAGCGCGACCCACCCGTATCGGCTCGCCAGGCCGAGGATCGCGACGGTGGCGTAAAGGTTGATCCCCGCCGCAAACGAGAACCCCATCGTCCGGCCGAGCGACGCGAGGATGTCCATCATAGCCTGTCGTTCTGTTCGAGGAGATCGGCGACGCTGTCTCTGACGCGCGCGACGAGGTCGTCGCGATCGGCCAGCGTCATGCCGGCCGTTTCCACGGGCGATCCGAAGGCGACGACAACACGTACGGGGCGGATGATCGGGCTGCCCTTGCGCATTGCCCCGCGCGCGCCGCTGATCCCCACGGGAATCACGGGGGCCTGCGCCTTGATCGCCATGATGAAGCCTCCCTTCTTGAACGGCAGCAGCTCGCCGGTCCTGCTGCGCGTGCCCTCAGGGAAGAGCAGGAACGAGTTGCCGTCCCGCAGCGCGTCGGCCGCGCGATCGATCGCCGGAAGGCTCTGATCGCGATTGGCGCGCTCGAGCGGGATGAATCCCGCGACGTCGAACGCGCGCACCAGGATTGGCAGCCGCCGCAGCTCCGCCTTGTAGAGAATCCGCAGCCTCGGAAAGAGCCCGCTCAGCACGCTGAAGATGACCGGCGGCTCGATGTTGCTCGCGTGGTTGATCGCATAGACGGCCGCGCGGTCGTACAGGATGCGTTCCCCGTTGCGGACGTGGATCCGGATGCCGCTGAGCCGCAGCCCGAGGCGCACGCCGCCGACGCCGACGCGATACAGGAGCCGCGCGTCACGGCTCGCCAGCGAGATGAGCAGGACGGGCGGCCCGAGCAGGATGACATAGAGCGACACCCCGATATACGTGGCGAACGAGCGGAGGACCGCGATCAGATCCGGCATGCCGAAGGGCGCGTCAACAAAAAAGGCCGGAGCGATGATATCGCTCCGGCCCTGCATCGAGACTGCGGGCTGCCGCGTTGGGTGCGGTTATGAAGCCCTCGCCGTCCGCTTCACAGTCACGCGGCTCGTCGGCACGGCCTTGGCCGCCTTGGCGCGCGCGATGGATCGCGTCTTCGTGTTGAAGCAGCGCTCCAGCGCGTGATCGACTTTCTGCTCGACCAGCTCGGTCTTCTCGCGCGCGACTTCCGAGATCTCCGAGATCACCAGGAACTTCGCGCGATCGAGCATCCGCTTCTCGCGGAACGAGAGGTTCTTCGACCTGGCGAGGAACGTCAGGCTCTTCAGGACTTCCACCACGTCGTAGATCGAGCCGGTCCGCATCCGGTCCGAATTGTCCTTGAAGCGGCCCTTCCAGTTCTGGTGATTGTCGATCTTGCCGTCGCCGAGCAGGGAGAAGAGACGGTCGATCTCCTCGTCGCCGATCGCGCGCCGAAGGCCTACGCCGTCGACGTTGTCGACGGGAACCAGCACGGTCGTTTCGTTCGCCACCATTCGAAGATGATAAAAACCGCAGGTCGTGCCGAGAATCGTTTTCGTTTCGATACCTTGAACGACGCCGAGCCCATGATTTGGGTATATGACCTTGTCACCAATCTGGAATGTCACGCGTCCCCCACAGCTGAAGGTGAGTGTCGGTAAGGAAGAAGCCCGGTGAGCAGTCCATTCAGTATACCGCAACGATGGGCCTCCGGCAACGAAAACTGGCGGAAAATCGGGGTTTTTTGCACGTTTCTGCCCCGGGTCGCGAGAACCCGGGGGGAGCATCGGGTGGCTGCCCGACCGCGCGGAAAGGCGCTAAGTTTGCTCGACGTAAGGGGTTCCTGCGTTTGGCGTCACGCGCCGTAGCGCGCGAGCGCCAGCTCGGCGATCTCGCCGATGAGCTGTGAATACGTCCGTCCGCTCTTGCGGGCCGCCATCGCAAACTCCGCTTTGGAGGCGAGCCAGGGGTTCGGGTTGGCCTCGATGACCGCCACGCGGCCGTCGGGCCGGAGCCGCATATCGATGCGCGCGTAGTCGCGCAGGTCGAGCGCCTGGAACACCGCCAGCGCCGTCTGCTGGAGCGATGCGACGGTCTCGTCGGGCAGCCCTTCGGCGATCGCGGATTTCGTATCGCGGTAGGCGCGCGTGCCCTTCCCCCATTTGACCTCCGCGCCGGCGATGCGCGGCGTGCCCTCCGGCAGCTTCGAGAGATCGAGCTCGACGACCGGGAGCGCGGATGGGGTGCCGTTGCCGATCACCCCGACGTACATCTCGCGGCCTTCCACGTATTCCTCGATGAGCACCGGAGAGTCGAAATTGGCGTGCAGCCAGTCGATCCGCTCCATCAGCTCCCGGATGGAGTTGACCACGGCGTTGAACTCGATCCCGATCGAGCCGTCCTCGCGAGCTGGCTTCACGATGACCGGGAACTCGAGGTCGTGGGAAAAATCGAGACGGCCGCGATACAACCGCGCGAAGACCGGCGTATGAAGCCCGTGGAACTCGAGGATCTTCTTCGCCACCGCCTTGTCCTGGGCGTAGATCAGCCCGTGCGACCCCGCGCCCGTGAAGCGCTTGCCAATCAGCTCCAGGTACGCGGCGATGGCGGCGTCGGCGGTGTCGTTGCCCGCGAAGGACTCGGCGAGATTGAAGACGAGATCGCAGTCCATCCGCGCGAGCGCGTGCAGACTCTTGACGGATCCGTCGAGGCAGTGCAGCGTGGCCTCGTGTCCGAGCTTGCCGAGCGCCTCGACGACTTCGTCTTCGACTTCCTTCTTGTCGAGGGTGCGCGTGAGCGGCGCCTTGTCGGCCGCGGCGGACTCGTCTCCCTCGTCCTCCCAGCGGTCGTAGAGAACGATGACATTCAGCGTGGGCACGCTGGATGATTATACCGTCAACGGTTTACCGTTTACCGTTGACGGTTGACACGGCTGACGATTCGCGACCGTAGGCGCGGAGCGCCGGCGTTCTCCCGACGATCCAGGCCGTCGCGATCATGCAGCCGATGCCGCCGCTGACGACCGAGAAGACGGCGCCGAGCCAGTTGGCGACGAGGCCCGCTTCGAGCTCGCCGAGCTGCGGGCCGCCCATGAAGAAGACCATGTTCACGCCGACCATGCGTCCGCGGAGGTGATCCGGCGTTTCGAGCTGCCGGATGAGATTGCGGAAGACCATGCTGACGGTGTCGGTCGCGCCCGTCGCCGCGAGGCAGAGCCACGACAGCCAGAAGTTGCGCGACACGCCGAACCCCACGGTCGCGAGACCGTATCCCATGACCGCGACCGCGAGTACGGTCCCGCGCCGCTCGATCGCGTCGACGGCGCGAACCATGATCGCGCTCGTGACGATCGCTCCGGCCGCGGGCGCCGCGTAGAGCCAGCCGTACCCCTTCGCGCCGATGCCCAGGATGTCCTGCGCGTAAATCGGCAGCAGCGCCGTCGCCGACGAGAAAAACGTGGCGAAGAAATCCATCAGCATCGTCGATCGGATGAGCGGCGCGCGGAAGACGAACCGCAGCCCTTCCATCGCCGAGTGCAGCGTGAATGTGGGCGTCTGGACCTCGGACATCGAACCTCCGACCCCCGACACCCGACCCCCGACCCCCGACACCCGACCCCCGACCCCCGACATCATCCCCAACGCGGCGATCACGACGAGAAACGAGACCGCGTTGAACGCGTACGTCCACGCGACGCCGAGTCGGGCGATGATCAGGCCGCCGGCGGCGGGGCCCGCCACGGCCGCGACCTGGAACATGATCGTGTTGAGGGTGAGCGCGTTGGCGAGGTGCTCGCGGGGGACGAGATTGGGCGTCAGCGCCTGACGCGCCGGCATGTCGAAGGCCCCCGCGGCCGCGCCCGCCGCCGCAAGAGCGTAGATCGGCCAGACCGCGTCGAGTCCGCGCCACGTCAGAATCGCGAGCGCAGCGGCAAAGGCGGCCATCAGCGTCTGCGTGAAGAGCATCAGCTTGCGCCGGTCGTAGACGTCCGCCGCGACGCCGCTCAGCAGCGAGAAGCCGACGACCGGCACCACGCGCACGAGGCCGACCATGCCCAGCGCGAGCGCGCGGCGGTTGTCGGGAACGAGCAGCGACACGTGCCAGAGAATCGCGGCCGACTGCATCAGGCTGCCGGAGAACGAGATCAGCAGGCCGATCCAGAGAAGCCGGAAGTTACGGTGACGAAGAGCCGAGAACAATCAGGTAATCGGGGAATTTGGAATTGGGAATCTCGTAGTTGCTATCAGATTACCCGATTTCCAAATTTCCAAATTCATCCGAGTGCGAACAGATCGAGCACGCGGTCTCGTGCCGCGCGCGAGGTCCTCAGCACGGCCTGCCGTCGCGCGACGGCCTGTTCGAAGGTCGGGCCCGGATCGGGATCGCGATAGAGCACGCCGGTATGGAGGACCTTGCCGTACTCCTGCGCCAGCGCCATCGCCGACAGTCGATTCGATGGATCGTGGCTCGAGGACGCCAGAGGCCTCATCTCGGCCTTGTGCTGTCTCAGTTGCGCGTCTGGCTGGCCGTACGTCACACATGGCGACTGCACGTTGATGAAGGCGAAGCCCGGAAAGCGAATGCCCTCTTCAATCACTGCCGCGAGGCCCGGCATGTCGGCCGGCGTGCCCTGAGCGACGAAGCGTGCGCCGTACGCAAGCACGTAGAGGAGCGGATTCACCGGATCTTCCAGGCTGCCGTACACGGAGGACGCCGTTGCCAGCCCGCGCGGCGAAGTTGGAGACAACTGCCCCTTGGTGAGGCCGTAGATATGGTTGTCCATCACCACATAGGTGATGTCGGGATTCCTCCGAATGCAGTGCGGCACGTGTCCGCCGCCGATCGAAAAGCCGTCGCCATCGCCGCCAGCCGCGAGCACCAGCAGATCCGGACGCGAGAGCTTGATGCCCTGCGCGATCGGCAGCGCGCGGCCGTGAACGGTGTTGAAGCCGTACGCCGTCGTGTAACCCGGAATTCGGCTCGAGCAGCCAATGCCGGAAACGAACGCGACATCGTGCGGTGCCCGCCCGAGGTTTGCGAGCGCTCGATAAATCGCCTGCACGACCCCATAGTCGCCGCAGCCGGGACACCAGATCGGCGTGAGGTCCGATTTGAAATCTTTCGCTTGATACATGGGATGACTCCCAACCTCCAACTCCCAACCTCGGACCTCGGACCTCGGATCTCGGGTCTCGGGTCTCAATCAATAGACGCTTCGACTTCCGGGACGCGCGCGCGCTGAAGCTGCTGCGCGAGTGCGGCAAGCCTCTCGGCGATCTCCGTCGGCGTGAACGGATTGGCTCCGCTGCGCGCGAGGGAGGCGACGCCCGCCGGCAGCGTGACGAACATTCGCAGGAGCCGGTACAGCTGTCCCTGGTGCGACTGCTCGACGATGAGCCCGGTCCGCACCGACGCGAAGAAATCGTCGTACGCCTGCTGCGGGACCGGGTACAGCAGCGTCGGCGCCAGCAGCTTCGCGTGGACGCCCAGTCGCTCCGCCAGGCCGAGCGCCTCACGCGCGACGCCCGCGACGCTGCCCCACGCGATCAAGCCGATGGGCGCGTGTGGATCGCCGGCGATCGTCACGGCGCCGCGCCACCGCGCCAACGGATCCAGCTTGCGGATCCGCTTCTCGTTCATCCGCGCGTGCATCGCGCCGTTTGCGGTCGGAGCGCCCTGCTCGTTGTGTTCGATCCCAGCGGCCAGGTAGTTGCCACCCGGCATCCCCGGCTCGCTGATTGGACTGATCCCCGATTCCGTGAGCGCGTAGCGCACGTACTTCTCCAGCTCCCGCGGCGATGGACGCCTGCGATCGACGATCGCCAGGCGCCCCGTATCGATCGGATCCACGATCTCCTTGCGCTGGCCAATCTCGCCGTCCGACAGCACGATCACGGGCGTCTGATACTGCTCCGCGATGTTGAACGCCTCGACCGTGGTCTCGAAGACGTCGGCCACGCTCGTCGGCGCGAGCACGGGGCGGACGACGTCGCCGTGCGCCGAGAAGACGGCCTGAAACAGGTCCGACTGTTCGCTCTTGGTCGGCATTCCCGTCGATGGACCGCCGCGCTGGACGTTGACGCAGACGAGGGGGAGTTCGGCGATGCTGGCGAGCCCCAGCATCTCGGTCTTGAGCGACATGCCGGGCCCCGACGTCGCGGTCATCGCCTTGTGCCCCGCGAACGAGGCGCCGACCGCGGCGCCCGCGCCGGCGATCTCGTCTTCCGCCTGCAGGACGACGCCGCCGTGTTTCCACAGCTCGCGCCCGAGCAACTGCATGATCTCCGTCGACGGGGTGATGGGGTACCCGCCGAAGAACGTGCAGCCGGCGAAGATGGCGCCCGCCGCGCACATCTCATTGCCGTCCGCCAGCAGCATCGCCGTCGGCGCTCCGGGCGGCCGGGCGCGATCGAGCCGTCGAGCCCGAGCGAGCGGGTGTTCGATCGCGTACTGACGGCCTGCCTCGAAGGCGCGCTCGTTCCGCTCGAGTACCTCGGCGCTTTTCTTGGCGAATCGCTTGCGCAGCCCCGCGAGCAGCGCGTCGGGGACGAATCCAAACCACTCCGCCATGAGGCCGAGGACGACGGTGTTCTTGGCGGCGTCGTGGCCGGCGAGCTCGCGCGCGATGGCGGCGATCGGCGCGGCGACGATTTCCGCGGGCATGACACCGGGCCACGCGCCCGGCGCGGGCGGGTGCTGCGCGTCGTGGATGAAAACCGTGTGGCCGGCAACCGGCAGCTCCGCTCCGAAGCGGACGAAGTCGTCCCAGTTGAGCGCCACGGCCACGTCGAGCATGCCGCCCGGGGTGTGAACGGGCCCGCTGGAAATCCGCAAGCGGAACGACGATTCGCCGCCGCGGATTTGCGGTCCGAAGCTCTTGGTCAGGATTGCGTGATAGCCGGCGGATGCCGCCGCGGTGATCAGAGATTCTCCGGCGGACACAACTCCGTCGCCGCCGGCACCGGCCATGCCGATCGTGAGGTCGCGCATGCCCGCGCCAGCGCAAACAACGTTCCGGCGCGGATTTCGCACGAAACCCGCTACTCGCCGCCGCGTTGACGGATTTCCGGCGGCGAACCTGCCCAACCGCGTCGGCCCGCTGGAGGTCTAACGAGCATGCGGTACGCGCTGCGCTGCCTCGTCACCGCTCCGGTGTTCACGATCGTCTCGGTGCTGACGCTCGCCCTCGGCATCGGCGCGAACACCGCGATCTTCAGCCTGCTCGACGAAGCCCTCCTTCAGCGGCTTCCGGTTCGCGATCCCCAGCAGCTCCGCACCGCCCTCGTCGTCTCGCGCCGGGGGGAGACGATGTCGAACGTGCCGTCGGAGTTCTTCACGGAGTTGCGGAAGGATCCGCGATCGTTTTCGGGTGTGTTCGCATCCATGACGACCGAGATGAATTTGGACGCAGGCGGCGACGTCGATCGCGTGCTCGTCGAGTACGTCTCGGGCCGTTACTACTCCACGCTCGGTGTACCGATCGTGCTCGGACGGCCGATCGCCGAGGGCGACGAGGATGCCGCAGACCGCGTCGCGATCCTCAGTCACCGCTTCTGGACGCGCCGGTTTGGCGCGGACTCCTCGGTCATCGGCCGCACGCTGTCGCTGAATGGGATCCCGGCCACGATCGTAGGCGTCACGCCTCCCGGGTTCTTCGGGATGGACCGTGGCGTCGCGCCGGACGTTTCGATCCCCTTGCCGTCGAAGTCGCCGTTCACCAACCTGTGGGTGACCGCCCGGCTCCGTCCGTCGGTGTCGGACGCACAGGCCGAGGCCGAGGCGCAGGCGGCGTTGCAGCGCGCGATCGAAGCGATACGGCCGCGACTGGGGCGCTATCGCGAATCGGAGCGGCAATGGTACCTGACGCTGCGCGCGGTCTTCGAGCCCGGCGATAAGGGGCTCGGTATTGCGCTCCAGGGCTATCTCCAGCCGCTGCGCATCCTGCTGCTGCTCTCCGTCGGCGTGCTGCTCATCGCGTGCGTCAACGTGGCCAACCTGCTGCTGGCGCGCGCGCTCGCGCGGACGCACGAGTTTGGCGTACGCCTCGCGCTCGGCGCCGGCCGGTGGCGTCTCGTACGGCAGGTGCTGGCCGAAAGCCTGGTCCTCGCTGCGTTCGGCGCGCTCGCGGGCATCGGCATCGCGTTCTTGGTTCACCGATCGCTCGTCTATCTGCTCATGCAGGACCTGCCCCATCAGGCGATCGGTTTCCGGATCGACTCCCACCTGCTGGCGTTCACGCTCGCGGCCACCGCGTTTACGGTGCTCGTCTTCGGCGTCGGTCCGGCGCTTCGTGCGAGCCGCGTCGACATCAACGCCTCGCTGCAAGCCGGCGGGCCGCGGGCGCGCGGCCGGCGTCAGACGCTCGCGAAAGGTCTCGTCGCGGCGCAGGTCGCGATAGCGCTGGTGCTCCTGCTCGGCGCGGGGCTCGCGCTCCGCAGTTTCCGCGCGCTTGCCGCGATCGACACCGGCGTCGCGCTCGAGCGGATGCTGACGATGCGGGTGGGGCTCAGCCCGCGGGAAACGCAGCGCACCGAATCGACGCACATCTACGCGGATCTCGTGAATCGCGCCCGCGGCGTTCCTGGCGTCGTGTCCGCGGCGCTCGGCTGGGACTATGCGCTTTCGTCGGGGAGCGCAGGCAAGTCGATCTGGGTCGAGGGACAGCCGGCCGAACGGAGCCAGGGCACGGGCTTCAACGTCGTGGGCCCGGGATTCTTCGCGACCGCGGGGATTCCCGTCCTGCTCGGACGCGAGTTCACGGACGCCGATACGGCGGGCGCACGCAAGGTCATCGTCGTCAACGAGGCGTGGGTTCGGGAGTACGCGGGCGGCAGGAGTCCGGTCGGCCTCCATGTCGGCGACCAGGGGGCGGCCTCGGTGATGAAATACGAAGTCGTCGGCGTCGTGCGCGATGCCCTGACGGTGCGGCTGCGGAGGGCGCCGCAGCCGATGCTCTATCAGCCGCTGATGCAGGACGAGTGGGCCTCGACGGTCGTGCTGCACGTCCGGACGCGGGAGGACCCACGCCGTGCCAGCGACAGCCTCCGCGCGGCGATTCGCGCACTCAATCCGCGGCTGCCGGTGTACGACGTCACCACCCTGGAGGATCGACGATCGCTCGCGCTTGGACGCGATCGGACGATGGCGGCGCTGTCGAGCAGCCTCGGCGGCATCGCCCTGCTGCTGACGGTGATCGGCATCTACGGCGTGATCGCGTACAGCGTCGGGCGGCGCACGGCCGAAATCGGCGTCCGCATGGCGCTCGGGGCGACGGCTTCGTCGGTCCGCTGGCTGGTCCTCCGCGAGACATTGAGACTGGTCGCGATCGGAGCCGGCGTCGGGATACCGATGTCGCTGACGGCGACCAATCTTCTGCGATCGACGCTGTTCGGGGTGGGTCCACAGGATCCGCTGACGCTGCTCACATCCGTGGCAGCGCTGGTCCTGGCGGCCTGCGTGGCCGGATACCTGCCCGCTCGCCGCGCAGCGCGTCTCGGACCGGCCGTGGCTCTGAGAAACAACTGAGGGGATTTGGTAATTCCCCGATGTTAAGCTCACTCTTTCGCGTTTTTTCGCCGTTCGATCAGGTATGCGCAATCCAAGCACTTCGGCCGCCTGACTTCTTCACAGGGTGAATTGGTGAGTTATTGAATTGCGCTCTGCCCAATTCACCAATTCACCAATTCACGAAATGCTAGACTGACCCTGCGCCGGAGTGGTGAAACTGGCAGACGCGCGGGACTCAAAATCCCGTGGGCTTTACCGCCCGTGTGGGTTCGATTCCCACCTCCGGCACTAATCCATGCGGCAACTTAGAGACGTCGTCGCGTCACCGATGCGCGAACGCCGTGGGCCATTCGTGGGCCATACGTCACACGACCCGCTTCATGGCCTGACGCGCGCGGTGCGTCGTGCGCTGTTTGTACGTCTGCGTCAGCGCCTTCTTGTGGCTGCGCAGATACGTGTTCGTCATGCTGATGTTCGAGTGTCCGAGCGCGTCGCGCACCTGCTCCACGGAGACCTTCGATTCCGCGAGCTGTGACGCGAACTCGGCGCGGAGATGGTGGAGGTGCAGGTCGGCGACCTTCGCGGCCTTGCAGACGCGCCGCCACCACGAGCAGAGCCGCTCCTTCGAGACGATCTCGCCCGTCTCGCTCCCGAACACGTAGACGGCGTCGCAGACGCAGCCTCCCCGCTCCCTGTCAGGGACCGAGTGTCGGCCACCGTCCTCACTCCTCGTCTAGGTGGCTCACTTTGGCGCGGAACGCGCCTTACCGGGAGTAGAACGACGTTAACCCAAGTGCGAACCTCAAGTGAAAGAGTTGGGATCGACCGCGGCGAGACCGTTCTCGTGTCGCAAAATGACACGTCGGTTGACAGAGGTGATAGGGCGATCAGCGTGCGCTGAAACCGATGCGCCGTTTCAATTCCCGACGAACGATCGTGCGCGCGGGCAAGTCGTCGCCGATGTTCTGTCCGTCGGCGAATCGGCGCGACGGGGCGGTCGCCGGCCGGGCGGAAATGAGGGGCAGCGGGCGCGGAATCAGAGGCGGCGGCTCGGCCTCCAACCATCTTTGGGCAGCCCGATGCTGTTC
>DATJFE010000091.1:0-17526 GCA_035495955.1 Vicinamibacterales bacterium
CCTCGATCGGGCCGGCAAAGACGACGCGGCCGCCCTGCTCCCCTGCGCCGAGCCCGAGGTCGACGATCGTGTCGGCCACACGAATCATGTCGGCATCATGCTCGACGACGAGCACGGTGTTGCCCTGATCGCGAAGCCGCCGCAGGATCGCGATCAGCCGCTCGTTGTCCCGCGGGTGCAGGCCGATCGACGGCTCGTCGAGGACGTACAGCGTGCCGACCAGCGCCGACCCCAGCGAGGTCGCGAGGTTGATGCGCTGCGACTCCCCGCCGGACAGCGTCG
Source organism: Vicinamibacterales bacterium (assembly GCA_035495955.1). GTDB lineage: Bacteria > Acidobacteriota > Vicinamibacteria > Vicinamibacterales > 2-12-FULL-66-21 > JAICSD01. The sequence continues at coordinate 283 of DATJFE010000091.1, forward strand.
ACGACAGGCGATCGAGCGTCAGATAGTCGAGGCCCACGTCGCGCAGGAACCCGAGCCGCTTGAGAATCTCGCGCAGCACCTTGTCGGCGACCGTGGCGTCCTTCTCGGACAGGACGAGCGTCTGGAAGAACTGCTGGGCGTCGCGCACCGTCAGTCCGCACACGGCGTCGATCGTGCGGTCGCCCACCCGCACGTCGCGCGCTTCCCGCCGCAGCCGCGCGCCCGCGCACTCGGGGCACGTCAGGTACCCGCGATAGCGGCTCAGGAAGACCCGGACGTGGACCTTGTACTTCTTCCGTTCGAGCCAGCGGAAGAAGCCCTTCACGCCTTCCCACCCCGCGCCGTCGCCGTCGATGACGAAACGCTTCTCCTCGTCCGTCAGCTCGCTCCAGGGCGCGTCCAGACGCACGCGCTTCTTCGCGGCGCGCTTCAATTCCGCGAGCTGCGCGCGATAATGCGGCTTGCTCCACGGCTCGATCGCGTTCTGCTGGATCGACTTCGACGGGTCGGGCACGACCAGATCCATGTCGAGCTCGATGATGTTGCCGAAGCCGTGGCAGAGCGGGCACGCGCCGAACGGATTGTTGAAGGAGAAGAGCCGCGGCTGCGGAACCTCGTACTGCAGGTTGCACTCGCGGCACTCGAACCGCTCGGAAAACCTGTAACTTCCGCCTTCAGGTGGAAGCCCCGTTTCAGGCGGAACGTCCGCGTTGATGGCGAACGCGGCGCCGCCGCCTTCCGCATAGGCGGTCTCGATCGAGTCCGTCAGGCGCACGCGCACGTCCGGATCGATCTTCACGCGATCGACGATGACCTGGAGCTGCAAACGATCCCTCAGCGTCGCCGCGTCGACCTCTTCGATCGCCACCGTCCGGCCGTCGAGGTACAAGCGGCCGAAACCCTTGCGGCGCAGCGCGGCGAGCGTCTCCGCGACCGGATCCACCAGGTCCGGCAGCACCGGCTGGGGGGCGGCGGCTTCCGGCTCGACGCCTTCCCCGTGGGCGTCCTCCTCATCCGGCTCCGGCTCCGAGGCGGCCGCCAGCGGTGTCGTCGTGACGATCGGCATGTCGAAGCCGATGAGAAGCCGTGTGCCTTCCGGCAGCGCGCTGAGGCGGCTCGCGACGACCTCCGCCGTCTCGCGGATCACTTCCTTCCCGCACGACCGGCAGTAGGTGCGGCCGACGCGCGCGTAGAGGAGCCGCAGATAATCGTGGATCTCGGTCGTCGTCCCGACGGTCGAACGCGGATTACGGATGCTGTTCTTCTGGCGGATGGCAATCGCCGGGCAGATCCCCTCGATGCTGTCGACGTCCGGCTTCTCCATGCGCTCCAGGAACTGCCGGGCGTACGCAGACAACGATTCGACGTAGCGGCGCTGCCCCTCGGCGTAGATCGTGTCGAAGGCGAGCGACGACTTGCCCGAGCCGCTCACGCCCGTCATCACGATGAGCGAGCGCGGGGGGAGCGTCACGTCGACGTTCTTGAGGTTGTGGGTGCGCGCGCCGCGAACGACGATTTGACCCCGGGTCTGTGTGGCTGCCATCAAGGTGGAGAATTTCGTCGGAACCGGAACAGTCCATGGTAGCGCGGCCGTGCTGGCCGTTCAACCTCGGCAGGCCCAAACCGTGCTATTTTGTAGGGCCGCCAGGCATCCCTGGCGGGGTCCGCATCCCGCGCGGAGGGACCTTTTCGAGAGGGAGTTGTGTCAGTCCGCCTGTTTATCGGCAACCTGCCTTACTCGGCGACGGAGGCAGAGTTGCGCGAGCATCTGTCGAGCGTCGGCGCACCTACGTCAGTCGTGCTTCCCGTCGACCGGGAGACGGGCCGCCCGCGCGGCTTCGCGTTCGTGGATTACGCCGATCGCGCGGTCGCGGAAGAAGCGATCAAGCGATTCGATCAGCAGCCATTCAAGGGACGCGGTCTTGCGGTGAGCGAAGCGCGTCCGCGTGAAGAACGCGGACCCGGCGGTCCGCGCCCCGGCGGGTTTGGCGGACCGCGCCCGGGCGGTCCGGGCGGCGGCTTTGCGAGGCCCGGCGGCGGGCCCAGCGGCTACGCGCCCCGTCCCGGTGGCTTCGGCGGTCCGCGCCCCGGCGGTCCTTCCGACGCAGGCGGCGGCAGCCGCAATCGCAACTTCGGTCCCGACGCGCCTCCGAAACACAAACGGAAGCCGATGAAGGAGCGAGACAAGCCGAAGGGGCCGATCAAGCAGCGGCCGGTCTCGAGCCTCTACGACGCGGACGAAGACTGGCGCTCGCTCGACGCGCCGGCCGACGAACCCGACATCGACAACATCGCCACGCACAAGGACGTCGAGGAACAGGACGAAGAATGAGCACGCACGTGAAGGTGCTCGGCGTGCTCTACATCGCGTTGAGCGCGTTCGGACTGCTCGCCGCGCTCTTCCTGGGACTGGCCTTCGGCGCCGCGAGCGGGATCGTCGGCGTCAACGCGGACGCAAAGGATGCCGCGATCGCATTGCCGATCATTGGCATCGCCGGGACGATGCTGGTCATCTTCCTCATCGCGCTCGCGGTGCCGGGACTGATCGCGGGCATCGGCCTGCTGAAGCTCCGCCCCTGGGCCCGCATCCTCGCCATCGTCGTCTCCGTGATCAACCTGATCCACATTCCGTTCGGCACGATCGTCGGCATCTACGGCCTCTGGGTCCTATTCAACAAGGACACGGAACGGCTTTTCGCCGGCGGCGCCTCCGCCGCCGTCTGAAGTCGCCGCCAGAGATCCCTTCGACCCCAATCAACAAACGGATGCGCTTTGCGATCGTCGTGATCCTCGCGGCGTCGACGGCGTGTGTGGGAAACCGCCCGCGCGCGTCTGCCGTCGCCACACCGGCATGCCTTGCGCGCGGCGGGACCGGCGTGCGCTGGATCCGAACCGCTCCTGCCCGCGAGACGGCGTCGCTCGATCGATGGTGCCGGGCAGTCGGTCCGCCCGCCCGTATCGACGCCCCGCCGGCGCCGGAACGGTTCACCGATCTCCTCGCGGTGGTCTCGTGGAACGTTCACGTGGGCGCCGGGGACATCGATGCGCTCGTGGCCGATCTGCGATCGAACCGCATTACCGCCGGGCGGCGGCCCTCGGGGTTCGTCCTGCTGCTGCAGGAGGCGTATCGAGACGGTACCGACGTGCCGGCGCAGCCGGGAAGCGACGCCCGGTGGGCCTCCGCACAGCCCGGCGGCCGAGCCGCGAATCGACGGGACGAGATCGTCGCGGCGGCCAGGCGGCTCCAACTCAACGCCGTCTACGTGCCGTCGATGCGAAACGGCGCTCCTGCGACCCGCGAAGACCGGGGGAACGCCATCCTGTCTACGCTGCCCTTGTCCGACGTGACGGCGATTGAGCTGCCTCTCGAGCGCCAGCGTCGCGTCGCAATCCTGGCGACAGTCACGCTGAGGACTTCTGCAGGCGCGTCCATGCCGGTCGATCTGGTGACCACGCATTTCACGAACATGGTGATGCACCATGCGTGGCTCTTCTCGGAACCCGGGCGCGACCGCCAGGCGCGCGCGCTCGCCCGCGCGCTCCCCCACGAGGACGTACTCGTCGTCGGCGGCGACTTCAACACCTGGTTCGGATTCCACGACGCGGCGTATCGCGATCTTGCGAAGGGACTGCAGGAGGCGGACCAGATCGATCGGCGGCCGACGTTCGGGCGGATGCGGCTCGATCACGTGCTGTTTCGTCTGCCTGCGGGCTGGCACGCCACGGTTGCGCGGGCGGCGAGCCGGTATGGATCCGATCACTACCCGCTCGTGGCGCTGATCGAAGCGCGCTGATACGATCCCGGACGGCATGTCCCATCCGAGGCGAATGGTCGCTGTACTGGCGATCGCGCTCGTGCTGCTGCCGCTCGCGGCCTCGGCTCCGCTCTTCGATCCAGACGAAGGCCTGCACGCCGCGATCGCGCAGGAGATGGTTCGCACCGGCGACTACGTGACTCCGCGGTTTCTGGGCGAACCGTTTCTCGACAAGCCGATTCTCTTCTTCTGGGCCGAGGCGCTGTCGCTGCGCATCTTCGGGATGCACGAAGCCGGCGTCCGTCTTCCCCCGCTCCTCTTCGGCCTGCTGGGCACGATCGGCGTCGTGCTCTTGGGCCGCGCGCTCTTCGACGAATCCACAGGTCTCTGCGCCGGGATCGCTTACGCGACGATGGCGCTGCCGCTCGCCGTGAGCGAGATGGCCATTCATGACGTGGGTCTGGTCCCGTTCATGTGCCTCGCCGCGTGGATGCTCACGAAAGTGTGGCGCGGCGGCGGTGTGTGGCTGCCTGCGCTGGTCGCGGGCGGGTCTCTCGGCCTGTCGGTGCTGACGAAAGGGCTCGTGGGGATCGTGTTCGTTGGGATTTACGCGGTCTGCCTCGTCGCGGCCAGGCGCGACACGCTCGCGCGGGTCGCGATCGCGCTTTCAATCGCGGTGGCGCTCGCCGTGCTCGTCGCAGCCCCCTGGTACGTCGCGATGGAGCACGCCCATCCCGGTTACCTGCACTACTACTTCATCGAGCGACACCTGCAGGGCTACCTGACCGCGACGCAGCGGCACGCGGGACGGCCATGGTGGTATTACCTGCCGATCGTGATCGGCGGCGCGCTGCCGTGGACGGGGTATCTGGCGGAAGCCGCGCGAAGGATGGTCGACGATCCGCTGCGCCTCGCCGTATGGGGCTGGTTTGCCATCGGCCTCATCTTCCTGAGCCTCGGCGAATCGAAGCTCGTCACGTATGCCCTGCCGCTGTTTCCCGCGCTTGCGATCCTCGCCGGGGGGCAGATCAGCCGCGCCTTCACGCCGTCGACGGGGTTCGCGCTACACGTTTTCTCGCTTGCAGCGTTGCCGATTGCCGGCCTGTTGCTGCTGCAGGCACGGTTCGGGGACGTGTCTCCCTCGCTGTGGCCTTTCGCGGCGCTCGCCGGCGTGCTGGTGGTGGCCGCCGGGTGGCGCATGCGCCGCTCCACTGTCCCGGATCGCCTGATCGATGGCATCGTCTGGATGTCGATTGTCGCGATGGTCGGCGTGAGCGTGGTGACGCCGCGGGCGGCGGTGTGGATGACGGGCCGCGACCTCGCGCGCGCCCTCAACGCGAGCGCCGTCCTGCCGCCTCGAATCTTGATCGTCGACGAACGATTCGGCTCGGTGGTCTTTTACCTCTCCCCGGCGCTGCGGGACCAGTTGACGGGCGAGTCGATCCGTTCCGTATCGCTCGCCGATCTGATTCAGCGCGTGCGCGTGGAGCCGGCCGACGCGATCGTGGCCATCCGCGCGACCCATCTTCCGCGACTCGCGCGGCTCGTTGCCGCGCCGCCGGTTCCCGAGGCCGCGGCCGGGACCTTCCGGCTTTATCGCGCCGGGGCGCTGCGCGCGGCGCTCCAAGCGCGTCCCTGACACCGATGCGGGCCTGGAAATGGGCCCGCCAGCACATCCGTGTGGATCAGTGGACTCCGAACGCGCCTTGAGCAACAATCAGCGAGAGAGACTCGCCCGGCTCTCGGCTTCTCCTCCGGTTCCCGAGACGATGCGGGCGCATGCAGATCATGCGATCGGGAATCGTGTCCATCGCGGTATTCGCGGTAGGCGTCCTGGTGTTCGCGCCGGTGGCATCGGGCTCGGGGCCGGCGCCCGTCCGCTGCGGCGTCGAGATGCGAAACGTTCTCCTGCACGTGACCGAAGGCGCCGTTCTGCAGGTGCGTTCCCTGGACGGCGAGTTCGTGAGCCGCCTGCGCGGCCGTCCGCCCGTTTTCGACGATCCCCGGTCCTATACGCTCCGCGTGCGTGACGCGGATCTCGCGATGGACGGACCGTCGCTGACCAGCCTGCTCCGGCAGGCCCTCGCGGCGCATCCCGCGCCCATCCACGACGTCCGCCTCACGATCGAGAATGGCGCGCTCCATGCGGCGGGCAAGCTGCAGAAAGGCGCGTCGGTTCCGTTCTCGATGAACGCCGCCGTGTCGGTGACGCCCGACGGCATGCTGCGTCTGCACGCCACGAAACTCTCCGCCGTGGGTGTGCCCGTCAAAGGACTTCTCGACCTGCTCGGCCTCAAGCTCGACGATCTGATGAAGATGCCTCCCGGCAGCGGCATGCGCGCCGACGGCGACGACCTGCTCCTCGACACGGCCGCCCTGCTTCCTCCGCCAAAGACGGAAGGCCGGCTCCAGCAGGTCGCCGTGACCGGGGACCGGCTGACGATGCGCATGGTGGGGACAGTGACGCCTCCCGCGCGCCCGGCCACGCTGCCGCTGCCGTCCGCGCGCAACTATCTGTATTTCTTCGGCGGCAGCATCCGCTTCGGCAAGCTGACGATGACCGACGCCGATATGCAGTTGATCGACGCGAATCCGCGGGATCCATTCGACTTCGCGCCCGCGCACTACGAAGCGCAGCTCGTCGCGGGCTATTCGCGAAACACGCCGCGCAAAGGCCTCCAGGTCTTCATGCCCGACTACTCGCACGTGATCGCGCACAAGGGCGCGCTTCGGCCGCCCCACGTCCAATGAGAGCGCTGCTTCTTTCGATGCCGGATTCGTTCGAGCACACGCCGTCGCTGACGATGCGGATGCCGAACGGCGCGCTGGCGTCGCTCGCTGGCAACGTCGGACCGGAGCATCGCGTCTCGGTCGCCGATCTCATCCTCGTCCAATCCCAGGTCGTGCCGACGGTCGAGCGGCTCGTGCGCGAGATCGATCCGGATCTGGTCGGCCTGTCGGTGATGACGTTCCAGCGGCGGACGGCGCTGAGGCTGATTCGGCTGATTCGCGCGATGAAGCCGTCGGTGACGGTCGTCGCGGGCGGGTACGATCCAAGCCTCGCGACCGAGGTCTACGAACCGCCGTCGACCGGCGTCGACTTCGTCGTCCGCGGCGAGGGCGAACTGACCTTTCGTTCGCTGCTGGATGCGCTTTCGCGCGGCACGAGCCTGGCGTCGATCCCCGGACTCTCGCTTCGCGCCGAAGGAGGCGCCTTCGTGCACACGCCGGCGCGGCCGGTCAGCCGTCTGGCCGAGGGCGAGCTCGCTCTGCCAAATCGCGGCGCACGCGTCCTCTCCGGCTACACGTTTCTGGGGCGCCCGATCGACATCGTCGAAACCTCGCGCGGCTGCACGTACGACTGCAGCTTCTGCTCGATCATCGAGATGCGCGGCCGGAACTTCCACACGTTCGACTTCACGCGGGTGCTCGCCGACATCGCCGACGCGCGGGCGAGAGGGGCCCGCGCGATCTTCATCGTCGACGACAACATCTCGCTGAACGTGGCGCGCTTCGAGGCGCTGTGCCGCGCCATCATCGACGCGGGCCTCGACGACGTCCATTACATCGTGCAGGCGATGACCTCGTCGATCGCCGCGCACGGCGCCACGCTCGCGCCGCTGATGCGCCGGGCCGGCTTCAAGTACGTCTTTCTCGGGATCGAAAACGTCCTCGACGAAGACCTCGCCTTCCTGCGCGCCTCGGCAAAGAATGCCCGGCGAGAGGATGGACGCCGCGTCGGCAACGCGACGCTGCAGGCGATCGACGCGCTCCACCGCGAGGGCCTGTCCGTCGTCGGCGGCATCATCGTCGGCAATCCCGACGATACGCGGGCGTCGATCGAAGCCAACCTGACGTTTGCGAAGCGATACGTCGACTGGCCCTACATCCAGCATCCGACCCCCTATCCGGGGACGCCGATGACCGAGGATTTCGTGCGCCGCGACCTGATCGTCAACCATCGTGTCGAGGAATACGACGGCACGACCGCCGTCGTACGGACCGCGCACCTCGAGGCGGACGAGATCGAGTTCCTGCGCTGGCGCGCGGAGCGGTGGATGAAAGTGCGCCATCTGCCGTCGGCGCTGCGACGCTATCCCCGCTTCGTCCTTCGGAACGCCCCGCGCATGCTTGCGCACACGTTCCGCGGCTCGTCGTGGCGATCGGTCGTCGGCCTCGAGAGCGAACGCGAGGTGTTCCGGCGCTACAAGAAGTTGAGGGCAGCCGAGCGGGAGTACGTTCCGGAGGCCTTCGGCGAGCCTACCCAGGCGCCGCCGCGCGCGCAGGCTCTGGCGACGTAGCCCGCGGAGGCGGAGGCGGCCGATCTGCTAGAATGATCCTTCCGCCTGCGCCGGCGTAGCTCAGTTGGTAGAGCAGCTGATTCGTAATCAGCAGGTCCTCGGTTCAAGTCCGAGCGCCGGCTCCAAAATTCCTAATAATCCAATCGATTGCGGCGCTCCGTCGAACCACGCGCCAACGTTTGACCCCGAATCTGACCCCACGAACAGAATCGTCCGCATGAAGGGGCGACCTCGATCCTCTCTCATTTCCACGGATCAAACGTAGGCGCGACCTCCTGCCGGATCACGACGACGACGTCAAAGTAATCCGACCACGTTTCGGAGACGAACTTGCCAAGCAGCCGGGACGAGACGCGGCCGATTGCTCGCAGCTTCCCGGAATCCAGCAGCGCCCAGGCTGATTCGCTCGTCGCCGTGGCTTCCAACGATTCTGGCGGCGCGTCAGAGATTGGGCTCGCGGGCCGCCCGGCCCTCGAGGTGTAACCTGCATAAGCGGTAAATCCGACGGTGCCGACCCGATCGCCCCATCGCTCGACCACCCGCGCACCCAACGGCACCTCCGAGAGAGAGCCGCGTTGCCGCGCGGCATGCACCGTTGCCGTCCAGATGACGATCGGGCTGTCGGCCGGCAGCCGTTCGAGATACCACACCAGGTTTCGATACATCGATTCGTCACGGCCCGACGTCACGCCCAGGCGCTGGCGGTCGGCATATCTGGCAAAGCTCTCCAGCATGACGCGGTCCGCCGCGTCGAGTGATCGGTTTGCCGCGGCCGCATCCGCCGCGTTGCGCGCGCACTGTTGCAGCCGCAGCTGTTCTCGTTCATCGAACGGGTTCTTGGCGTCATACGTCCAGCCCACGTTACGGCTGACAGTTTGCCGGCACTCCGTCGCGGCGCTCTCGGAGGATGCAGCGGCAATCAGCCGTGGCAGTGCCGCCTCGGCGTAGTGAGAGGTGATGCTCACTTGATCGTCGAGCCCTCCCACCACGACCCGTTGCCGCGTCGCGGCCTCGAACAGCGCGCGGCGCCACGGCGTGAGCTCGCGCGTCCACCAGAATCGACCGATGGCGTTGTCCAGCTGCTCCGGAGTGGCGGTGCGCGTTTCCGCGGCCCGCGCCAATCCGATGAAATCGTATATAGGGGCCTCGAACAGAATCGCCGTGAAGCCGCACTGCGCAATCAGCCGATCCGCGATTTTCGACTTCGCGTCGAAGGCGTGCGCCTCTCCATGGGTCGGCAGCTCACCCAACAGGACGATCCGTTTCTGACAGACGGCACTGACAACGCCATCGACGATCGACTGCGCGGTGCGTTCCTGCGCGCGCGCGACAGTCCCACCCGGCAGCCACGCGACCGATGCAATACACGCGATGAGCGGGCCGTACGCCCGATGAGTGCGGCTCATGCTTCAGCGGCTCATCATAGTCTTGTCAATCGGACACCGCTGAGCCGCCGGATTACGCGGGGCCGTCGACTTCGTCGGCTCAGAACTTCCCAACGATGCCGAACGTCGCTCGCCAGAAATTGAAATGATCGAGCGAGAGGCCGGCGTTCTGCAGATCCTCGACCTTGATGCCAAACGCGCGGAAATACCGCAGGTCGCCGCGCAGGCCCACATGCTTCGTGACGAACCCCATCACGCCGCCGCCCACGTTGAACGAGAAGTAGTCGTTCGAAATACTCGTCGGATTCGGGACGAGCGCGCTCGCCAGTCCCGTGACGTTGAGATGCAGATCGCCGGCGCCAAGCGCGGCGTACGGCCTGACGCGGCCGATGGTCGGGCCGATGAGCGTGGTGCCTGAAAAAGAAAGCACGCGGTTCTTCGCGAGCCCGTTCGCGGAATTGTCGATGACCTCGGGGTAGTACGCGATCTCGGTTTCGCCACCCACGAACTTGCCGAGACCGCCGAAGGCAACGCCGTATCCCGGCTTGGTGCTGCTCCCGGTTGACGTGGGCGACGTGAGCGTGGTGCCGACGAACGGGCTGACGAAGAACCCCTGGGCCGCCGCGTCGCGCGATGCCATCAGAACCACCAGGGTCGTGGCGAGCAATGCAATTCGCTTCACAGATGCACTCCTGTTCCAAGTTGAGTCAGAGACAATACCTTCGGAATCGCAGAGGTAGGGCTTCCGCGTCTTCCTTTTAATGTTAACGGCGGAACAGTCGAGACCGAACACGCCTCGCGGCGTCGTCGGACTGGGTCCGGAGCTTGCATCGCCGGGGACAAACGAAGTAATCCAGAGGTGGTTTGATATGACGAAGAAAGCGGCCGCGATAGTCGTCGGCGTCGTGCTCGGGGGCTCAGCCGTGTTCGCGGATATCTCCGCGTCAGAAGCCAAGCGGCTCAACGAGGCCGCGACGGTGCTAACTGAGCTTCGGGCGATCCCGGAAAAAGGGATTCCGGAAGATACCTGGAACCGTGCGGCCTGCGTCGCCGTGATCCCCGGCGTGAAGAAGGCGGCATTCATGATTGGCGGCGAGTTCGGCAAAGGCGTGATGAGCTGCCGGTCCGGCCAGACATGGAGCGCGCCGATCTTCCTGGAGCTCGAGAAAGGCAGCGCCGGATTCCAGATCGGCGCCGAACAGATCGATCTGGTGCTGCTGATGATGAATCGCACCGGCGTGGACAAGCTGCTCGGCGACAAGATCAATCTCGGCGCGGATGCGTCGGTCGCGGCGGGGCCGGTCGGACGAGCGGGCGCGGCGAGCACTGACGCGAAGTTGGCGGCCGAGATTCTGGCCTATTCCCGCGCGAAGGGCGCGTTCGCGGGCATCGACGTCTCCGGCGGTGTGCTCCGGCCCGACAAGGATGCGAACGCGGGTGCCTACGGTGCATCCACGACGAGCCGCGATGTATTGTTCGCGAACAGCGTCAAAGCGCCCGCCGCCGCTCAGGCGTTCCTGCGCACGCTCCGCGAAGAGACGCGGGCGACAACCGGCCGGAAGAACTGACGGGTTTCTGTCAACTCGACTCGGGATCGATCAACGCGATGCCCGAGTCGGGATCCATACGTCGAACCAGATGCTGCGGCATCTCCGTGATCACGATCTCGAGCGTCGGACGTACGTGGCCCTCGATGAGGTGGCCGCCATGAGCGGTCGCGTCCGCCTTGCCAACGACGACGTGCGCGTGCACCTTCGGCTCACCCTTGTCGATCGTGATGTCGCCGGAGAACGAGAGGACTTCGACCTGCTCGCCGATGGGCACGTGGCGATACCGCTTCGTCGACCAGTCGAAGTACGCGACCACCGCGCGCGAAAAGGCGCCGATCGCGGCGAAATGGCTCCCGCCCAGCCGCTGCTCCGACGCGAATGACGCGAGCACCTTCATGGCTTCGTCGCCGGTTTCGCAGACGACGACAAAGGTACGCAGCCCGTCCTGGTGATTGAGCAGCCGCGCCTTCATGGCGCGTGCGCTCCTCGCCGCATTCCGAACAGCGCCAGTGCGACGCCGGCTCCGATCATCGCCGCGGCGGCGATTTCAGAAGGGAATTCCCGGCGCGGACGCGGCGGCAGAATGCCATCCTCGGCCGCTGTCGCGATCGGGCGCCGCCAGCCCGCGAGCGCCGCCTCCAGCACGTCAGCGGTGTGGACGGCGCGGCGCCCCGTGTTCTGGGCGATCTGTTCGCGGCAACTGAAACCGTCGGCCACGATCAGCGTGTCGGCGGCGGCCCTGCGGACGGCGGGCAGCAGCACGAGCTCGCCGACCTGGTTTGAAATCCCGGCATGCGCCGACTCGAATCCGAAGCTGCCCGCCATCCCGCAGCAGCCTGAGTCCAGCACGTCCGCCGCGTCCGTCATTTCTTTCAGCAGGGCCTGCTCGTCGTCCATGCCAGCGACTGCCTTGTGATGACAATGTCCGTGAACCAAAACGCGCCGGCCGATTCGCGGCGGCTTGTAACCTGGTCGATGCTTCTTCAGGAACTCGGCGAGAAGGAACGACTGGCGCGACAGCCGCTGCGCACCCGAATCGTCGGGGAAGAGATTGACGAGCTCGTCGCGAAAGACCGCCAGGCAGCTCGGCTCGAGAACGACGACGGGGATCCCCGCGGCGACACTCTCGCGCAGCTCGTCGAGAATCTCCCGGAGCTGCCGTTTGGCCTGCCCGAGAAAGCCATAGTCGTACAAGGGCCGGCCGCAGCACAACGTCCGGGCCGGCACCCGCACATCACAGCCGGCGGCCTCGAGCACCCGGGTCGCGGCGATCGCCGTATCCGGGTGGAAGTAGTTGTTGAAGGTGTCGGGCCACAACAGAACCGGCTGACGTCCACCGCTCGGCTGCGAGCCTCCGCGGGACCGAAACCACGATCTGAACGTGCGGTCGGCGAAGCGAGGCACGCGCCGGGATTGCGCGATGCCGGCGGCGGCTTTCGCGAGATGCGACAGGCCCGGGGTCTGCGTCAGGGCGTTCACCAGCCGCGGCACGCGCGACGCCAGCCGTGCCCACCGATGGATCAGGCCCATCGCATAGGCGGATCGCGGCCGCAGCCGCCCCTCGTAGTAATGCGACATGAATTCAGCCTTGTACGTCGCCATGTCCACGTTCACCGGACAATCGCTCTTGCATCCTTTGCACGCCAGGCACAGATCCAGCGCGTCCTTGACGTGTTCGTCCTTCCAGCCGCCGCGAATCGGATCGCCCTGCAGCATCTCGAACAGCAGCCGCGCCCGTCCGCGCGTCGAATGGGCCTCCTCGCGCGTGACGCGGTAGCTCGGACACATCGTCCCGCCCTCATGGCGGCGGCAGTCCCCCACGCCGACGCAGCGAATCGTCGTGAAGGCGAAGCTCCGGTGATCGTTCGGGAAGGTGAAATTCGTGCGGGGCTCGGGCGGATCGTAGCCGGCGCCGAGCCGCAGGTTCTGATCGACGCGATAGGGCTCCACAATCTTGCCGGGATTCATACGGCCGTCGGGATCCCAGATCGCCTTGAACTCGCCGAAGGCCCGCACGATCTCCTCGCCGAACATCTTCGGCAGGAATTGCGCCTTGGACTGTCCGTCGCCGTGCTCGCCGGAGAAGGAGCCCCCATAGGAAACGACGAGCGAGGTCGCCTCGTCCATGAACGCCTTGTATTTCTCGATGCCCGGCGCGGACTGAAGGTCGAAATCAATTCGCGTGTGGATGCAGCCCTGGCCGAAATGACCGTAGAGCGCGCAGCCATAGTGATACTTGTCGAACAGCCGCCGAAGATCGCGAAGGTAGTCGCCCACCCGATCCGGCGGCACCGCCGAGTCCTCCCATCCTTCCCACGTGACCGGCGCGTCCGGCACGTGGGCGGTCGCGCCGAGTCCCGCCTCCCGGACCTTCCAGAGGCGCTCCTCGACGGCCGGATCGTCGTACAGCTTCATCGCGGGCGTGCCCTGCTTGCCTTCGAGCGCAGCCATCACGTGCTTCGCCTTGCCGTCGCTCTCGGCTTTCGTATCGCCGCCGAATTCGACGATTAACCATCCCCGCCCTTCCGGCAGCAGCGAGACGTTCTCGGGATGAATGTGCGCCTTCGTCATGTCGGCGACGAGCCGGTCGTCCAGACCTTCGAGGCCGATCGGCTCGAAGGCGAGCACGTCGGGGACATGATCGCCGGCGGCATAGACGTCCGGATAACCGAGCACGAGCAGCGAGCGGGCACGGGGACGATCGATGAGCGTGAGCTCGGCTTGCAGAATCGTGACGCAGGTCGATTCCGTCCCGACGAGCGCGCGCGCGACGTTGAATCCGCGCTCCGGCAGCAGCTCGTCGAGGTTGTAGCCAGACACCCGCCGCGGGATCTTCGGGTAGCGGCGCCGGATTTCCCCCGCATAAGCGTCGCGGAGCTCGCGCAGCGCTTCATAGATCTGCCCGCGGCGTCCGCCGGCCGCGACGATGGCGCGCAGCTCGTCGTCAGGAGTCGCGCCGACCCACATCCTCAGGCCGTCGTACGTCAGGACCTCCAACCGCTGCGTGTTGTCGGACGTCCGCGGTCCCGGACCGTAGAACTGCGACATGACCGCGTGCACGCCGCACGAGTTGTTGCCCAGCATGCCGCCGAGCGTGCAGTGAGTGTGCGTCGCCGGATCGGGACCGAAGATCAGATCGCTCGCCGCGGTCTCGCGCTGCAGCGTATCGAGCACGACGCCGGGCTCGACCCGCGCCATCTTCCGGCGCGCGTCGATCTCGAGTACGCGATCGACGTGCTTCGACATGTCCATGACGACCGCGGCGTTGCAGCACTGGCCGGCGAGACTCGTGCCGCCTCCACGCGACAGGATCGGCGCACCGTGCCGCCGGCAGACTTCCACCGTCGCCACGACATCGTCGACGTCCATCGGCACGACGACGCCGATCGGTACCTGGCGATAGTTGGACCCATCGGTCGCATAGAGCGCGCGGCTGCCTCGATCGAATCGAACTTCACCTCGGACGGCGCGGCGCAGGTCGCTGGAGAGATCGGCGTCGGCCGATGCATCCACCGTTGGCGGACGATCGACGGCGACGCCTGGACGCCGGTGGCGTCGGGCGTTCATTGGCACGCCTCACCCCTTGCCGTGAGCGCGCCGGCCATCGCCGGCTGCGACCGGTCGGACGCGCCGACCGCTCTCACTGTGAACCGGTCAAGCGCATCGGGATCGAACTCGATGCCATGTCCGGGCGTCTCGAACGGGATCCCGTACCCCTCCCGCCGCAAGAGCGGGCGTTTGAGCACCGGCTCCATCTGGGGGATGTACTCCACGAACACGCTGTTCGGGACCGCCGCCGCAATCGTGATGCTCAGCTCGGGCGAGACATGTGGGGCGACGGGAAGATTCGCGGCGGCGGCGAGCCGACAGACGGTCAGCGCGTTGGTGATCCCGCCGACCCGTGCAACGTCCGGCTGCAGGATGTCGAGCGCCTGGCGGCGGACGGCGTCATGAAATGCCGCAACGCTGTACAGGCTCTCCCCTCCCGCGCGCGCAGCCGTGATGTGCTGTCCGAGGCGCTCGAATCCGCCGAGATCCGTGGCCTCGAGGGGTTCTTCGACCCAGTACAAGTCGTACGGCTCCAGCAGCCGGATTCGCGGGATCGCCTGATCGATCGTCCACGACTGGTTCGCGTCGACCATGAGTGTCGTCGTGCGGCCGACGGCTTCGCGCACCTTGGCGACGCGCTCGCGATCTTCTTCCGGATCGCTCTTGCCGACCTTCAGTTTGAGCGCGGTGAATCCGTCGCGGCGCGTCGCCTCCATCGACAGCGCGACCATCTCGTCGACCTCGCGATTGAGCCACCCGACATGAGTGTTATAGAGACGGATTCGCTCCTGCGCGCCGCCGAGGAGCATGTGGAGCGGCACGTTCGCGCGACGGGCGGCGAGGTCCCACAGAGCGACGTCGATCGCCGCGAGCGCGGTCGAGGCGATGCATCCGGGTGTCAGCGCGTGGATGCTCTTTCGAAGCCGCTCCCCGATCTGCACGATCCGCCGGCTGTCGCATCCGGTCAGTTGGGGCAGCAGATCGGATTCGAGCAGCGCCAGTATCGCGCTGCCGCCAGTTCCAATCGTGTATCCGAACCCGATGCCCTCTCGGCCCGAGGCGTCGGCTATCGTCACGATGGGCAGTTCGAGGGCGTCGAACTTCTGAATGGCATCGCCTCGCGCAGGTTCCACCGGCAGGCGTACTAGTCTGGCGCTGGCTTCGACGATCGATGCTGGGCTGGCGCCGCCGGCCGTCATCGCCGAACTGCCGGGCTTGTCGGACGAGGTATGTCGAGCGCGGCAGACAGCTCGCTCAACACTCGTTCCAGCGCGGTGTCGATCTCCCTAAGACCGGATTTGAACGCGAGGCTGTCCGTGCGGTTGATCTCCGTGTCCATCTCGACGATCTTCTGCCGAAGGAAATTGCGCAGCACTTCCGCGTCCTCTCGGGTCAACGTGATCTCCATGGCCCCTCACATCCGGGTAATCGGTGCAAGCGACAGACCAGGCCAGGCAGGCGACAAGGGTCATCGTCAAAACCATCTCGAGCCCGAAGTCGCGCACGCGCCAGGGATGAGGTGGGGCCACCAGGAGAAGACGCTCGAGCCAAATCCCGATCGCCGAGATCGGGCCCGCGATTGCGACCGTCGATCCGGTGCGGCGCAATAGAAGCAATCCTGCGGGCGCGGCGAAGCCACACACAACGACGGCTGTCGCGACATATCGCCACCCTCCCCGTACGCGCTCGGTCAGGAACGCGAACTCGTCCGGCAGATTGCCGTACCAGATGACGAGATATTGCGACCACAAGAGGTACGCCCATAGCAGCGAGAATCCGAACAGGAGTTTGGCGAGATCGCGCGCCCGTGCCGGGGCAAGCAGGTCAGCCGCGCGGCCGGTGATGGCTGCCGCCATGGCTACCGCGGCAAGAGCGGAGTACATCGCGGTAGCGGCGAAGTAGGCCGGAAACAACGTGCTGGTCCAGTCAGGCTCGAACCGCATGACCGTATCGATCGACACGACACTCATCACGGTCACGAAGCCGAGCAGCACGGCCGCGGCAGCCCATGACCGCCGGCGTCTGGAAAACAGAAGGAAGATCGCGTGGTACGCCGCCAGTGACGCGCAGTCGCGGATTGCGACCTGCCAAACACCGGCGCCTCGACCGAAGAGCGAAGACATTCCGGCCGGAAGCAACAGATAGAGGGGATACGAGAGCGCGCACACCCGTGCGATGCGCTCGGCTATCGCCCGAATCGGGCCAGGCCATTGTGCGCCTGTCATGTCGAACAGCGCCACGAGCGCCGCCGCGCCGGTGCCAAGGCCGGACCAGAACAGAAGGTTCGCCAGAAAAACGCGCCACGCCGTCGCGGCGTCCATCCGCCACACGAGATCGAGCGCCGACGCCGACAAGAGGAGCGCGGCCGCCGCGGCGCCCCAGCGCGTACGTGTCTCGCGCGCGATTGTCATCGGCCGCCCGACCGCATCTGACGGACGAACGTCACGATCGCCCAACGATCGCGCGGCGACAGCTCGTAGCGGTACGGGGCCATCAGCGCGGTGCCATTGACAATCGTTCCGTATATCCACCCGTCGGAATGCTGTTGCACCTTGTCACTGGTGAGATCGGCCGGCGGCGCCTTCGTCCCGAGGGAGAAGTGCCCCGGCACGGGCCCGTCCCCTGTTCCGCTGATGCCGTGACAGGGAGTGCAATAGACGCCGTACAACCATCGGCCCCGCACAGCGGCATCGGGGCCGAGCGG
>DATJFE010000092.1:0-40732 GCA_035495955.1 Vicinamibacterales bacterium
AATCGTCAATCGCTCCCGCAGGGCGTGCTCGAACGCTCCGAGCTCCGGGCGGAGGACCAGCCGCTCCAGCATGGTCCCCGACTCGCGATCGAAGGCGAGCACACGGCGGCCAAGGCCATCTTCATAGCCCGACGACGACAGAGAGGCCTCGGAGTCGAGAGCTGTCGCGGACATTTGCACGGACCGGACAAGTTTGCAACCCGCGCTCCAACCGTGCCAATTTTGCTCGCCGCCGCTAACATCCGGATTCGCGGTGATTTGGGGGCAAACCGAGTGCGGAAAACTCACCTGTCGATCACAGAATCGTCAGCGAATGTTCAGAAGCAGTAACTGAGATAAAGTGACGTGCCATGGCCGACGCGACGGAGATCGAGGCCTTGAAAGCGTCGATGCGGGGAGCCCGCTCGGCAGCGCACAATCTTTCGGACCTGGCGGCCCGCGTCGAGGCCTTGGACCCGCGCGCGGAGATTCCAGACGCGGATCTCGACGATCTTCAGCGGCTCACGCTCGCGAACGCGGTTGCGGCGCAGGCGCTGCGCGGCCTGGTGGAGACGATGCTGAAGCGGCGCGGGAAGCTCGCCGATGTCGTGGCGGAGTCGGGCGCCGCGGGGGTCGACGAATAGTGTGCTCAATGCGGATGGTATAATCGGCGTTCGGTCTGCACACCGAAGTGGGCGGCTAGCTCAGTTGGGAGAGCGCCGCGTTCGCAACGCGGAGGTCGGGAGTTCGAGCCTCCTGCCGTCCACCAGTCAAATCCAACGACTTAATACTTCCTCCGACAACCATCACGCACTGCTTCGGCACTGGCGTATGTGGGACGCATTCAGCATTGATGAATGCGCCACGCGTTGCAGATGACACCGACCGCGTCATGCCGCGAGATCGCAGCGGGGTGGCTGCCGACAAAAGTCTCCCGGCACGCGACATTTTCGGAGTGTTCTCTCGAAAATTCCATGAATTGTCAGGACTTAGAACTGCTCGCAATTCGCACCGATATTGCATGCTGCAGCGGCCGCACGTGCCGGCCAAGATGCTGGCTTCCGGAGAGACGCGACGCCCACATTCCGACGATTGATGCTGTCGGCCCTCAGCCGACGGAACGTCCGTAAACAGCGGCCGAGCCGGGCCGCCACCCTCGAAAACACAAGAGAGGTCAAGATGAAGCGATTGCCGTCGTCGTGTGTCGCCATCGCCGGGCTTGCGCTTCTGGTTTCGCGGCCCGCAACGGCCGCGAGCCTCACCATCAATGATGCGACCGTTGAAGGGTCCATCATCTTCAATGTCGGCCAATTTGACGCAGGGTTCGGGTTCATCCTTGACGGCACGACGATCCTGGCGCCCAGCTTGGGGACTGCATCAGCCACGGTTTCGGAAGGCACCGTCGCGTCCGGTCCGATCACCCACACGTTCACAGGTCAGTTCCTGACCGGCGGAGCGCTCGTTGCGCCGACCAGCGGCACGATCGCCTTTATCGAGCCCGGAGGTGGCGTCAGCGACATCCTGACCTTCAGCTACACGGGTGGAGGCCCCGGAGGTGTGGCCACTCTGACCGGGAGCTTCGTGTCCGACCTCGAGCCCGGCGGTTCTCTGGTAGCTCCCCCAGGCGCGACCTTGGTAGCCGAGGGCACGCCTTTTACGTTCAACAACACGAATATCACCGCCTCTGCCGCTTCGGACGTAGAAGCAACAGTTCCCGAGCCCGCGAGTCTGGTGCTCATCGGAACGGGCCTTCTCGGAGCCGGCGTTCGTCGGTTCCGTCTCCGTCGGTAGGCCGCGTTGACGGGCGACGTCTGGCCGCATATGTCCGAGCCAGACGTCGCCATTCGACACAGGCAGGATGTCTACGAGATCGTGATTGCCCTTCGAGTCGATTTCTCTGGGAGCATCGGTCCCTTCGAGCTTTGAGCGATCGCTCTGACATCCAATATCCGATATTCGATAACCGATATCCGACGTCCGATATCCAAACTCGACGCCGGACGCCTGACGCCTGACCTCCGGCCTCCGACCCCAGCCTCCGACCTCCACCCCCAACCCCGTTTCCATATACTCCCCAGATGGAGAATCGTTCGGGCGTCCGGCGGATCGGCGTGCTCACGGGCGGGGGCGACGCCCCCGGACTCAACGCAGTCATCCGCGCCGTGGTGAAGACCGCCGCGAACTGCAACTCGGAAGTCATCGGTCTCGAGGACAGCTTCGACGGTCTGATCGAAGGAGATCGCTGGCGGCGGCTGGTCCCGCGCGACGTGGCCGGGATTCTGCGGATCGGCGGCACGATCCTGGGCACCACGAACCGCGGCAACCCGTTCGCGTACCCGATTGAGACCTCCGGCGGCACGAAGGACTATTCCGCGCGTTGCGTCGAGATGTTCCATCAGTTGAAGCTCGACGCGCTCGTGGTCATCGGCGGGGACGGGACGCTGGCGATCGCGCACCAGTTCTCCAAGATGGGTGTGCCGCTCGTCGGCGTGCCGAAGACCATCGACAACGACATCGTCGAAACGACGAACACCTTCGGATTCGACACTGCGGTCAGCTTCGCCACCGAGGCGATCGATCGCCTGCACACGACGGCCGAAGCGCATCATCGCGTCATCGTTGTCGAGGTGATGGGGAGGTATGCCGGCTGGATCGCCCTGTACTCCGGGGTCGCCGGCGGCGCCGACGTCATCCTCATCCCCGAGATCCCGTTCGATCTCGCGAAGGTCGCGCGCCGGATCCGGGATCGCGACCACGTCGGCGCCCGCTTCAGCATTGTCGTTGTCGCCGAGGGCGCACGCCCTGTCGGAGGCAGCGCCACGCTGCTGAAAGCCGCGCATGGAGAGTTCGTCGAGCGGCTCGGCGGGGTGTCGTCGAAGGTCGCCAGCGAGATCGAAGTGCTGACCGGCAAGGAGACGCGCAGCGTCGTGCTCGGACATCTACAGCGGGGCGGCGCGCCGACCAGCTTCGATCGCGTGCTGGCCACGCGCTTCGGGGCGCGCGCGGTCGAGCTGCTGATGGAGGGCACGTTCGATCACATGGTGGCGTTCCATCCACCCGACATCGTCGCCGTGCCGCTCGAGAAGATCGTCGGGCGCGCGCGAACGGTGCCGCCCGACTTCGACGTCATTCGGGCGGCGCGGGCGATGGGGATTTCCATGGGAGACTAAGGTCTAGACGTCGCACAAGGCAACGGCCTCGCGGAGCGACGTCAGCGGATCCCGGGTCGGCACGAACTCATGGGCCACGTAGCCCTGGAAATTGAGATCGGCGATGGCGGCGCAGACGGCCCGCCAGTTCACTTCCTGCGTCTGATCCAGCTCGTGCCGATCGGGCACGCCTCCCGTATGGTAGTGGGCGATGTAGTCGCGGTTGTCGCGGATCGTGCGGATCAGGTCGCCCTCCATGATCTGCATGTGGTAGATGTCGTACAGCAGCTTCACGCGCGGGGAGTTGACCGCCTTCATGATTTCGACGCCAAACGCGGTGTGATCCCCCTGGTAGTCCTTGTGATTCACCTTGCTGTTCAGCAGCTCCACGCAGATCGTCACGCCCGAATCCTCGGCCACCTTCTTCACGCGATTCAGACCCTCGATGCAATTGGCGCTCGCTTCGGCGTCGCTCATGCCGCGCTTGTTGCCGAAGAACGTGATGACATTCGGAATCTTCTGCTGCGCGGCCTTTGGAATCTTCTCCTCGAAGTTTCGGACGATCGCGTCGTGGTTGGCCTTGACGTTGAGGCCGTCGCGGATCGATCCGCCGCCGGCGTACGCCATCGAGCAGAGCAGATCGTGGTCGCGGACGATCGCCCACTCGGCTTCTTCGAGCAGGTCAATCGCGGTGAGTCCCATGTCGGACACGGCCTTGCAGAACTCCGGCATGGGGATCTTCGAGTAGCACCAGCGCGACACCGACTGCTTCAAGCGCCCGCGCGTCACCACTCGCGCCGGCGCCTGCGCGGCAGCGGCCGGCGAGAGCGAGGCGGCCGCCGCAAGCGTGAAACCGGCGCCGAGCGCCTGGCGTCGTGTGAAGCCTTCCATGCGTCCTCCTCGTTGCGGGGCCAGTATAATCGCTAAACCAATGTTTCGATTTGGGCCGGGCTCGCCTGTTGCCGCCGCAGCGGCAGCGCTGATCGTCGCGCTTACGGCATCCGTCGAGGCGCAGCGGCCGCCGACACAGCGCCCGCCCGCGCGCGTCACCGCCGCACGGCCTGCCGGCAGCGACTCCCGCGAGGCAATCGCCCGAAGGCTCTGCAGTCAGTGCCATCCGTTCGAGTTCGTCATCGGCGTCAGCCGCACGCGCGAGCAGTGGGAAGGGGTCGTCGAGAACATGGTCGGACGAGGGGCCCGCGGCACACGCGCGGAGCTCGCCGCCGTGGTCGACTATCTCTCGGAGAATCACGTCTTGAAGGCGAGCACCGTGCGCGGAGGCTCCGGTCCGGACGACAAGCCGATCGTCGATCCGAAGGCAGCGGCGGCCGCGAAACCCCTGTACACCGCGAGCTGTCTGGCGTGTCACGGACCCGACGGACGCGGAACGGCGCAGGGACCGAATCTCGTGCGTTCGCTCGTGGTGCTGCACGATCGTTATGGAGACAAGCTGGGACCGTATTTGCGCGCCTCGCATCCGCGGGCGGGGAAGCCGGCCGGGAGCGGATCGCCGTTCGAAGCGCTCAGCAATCGGGAGGTGCTGCTGCTCGCGCATTTCCTGCGCGAGCGCATCGAAGACACGCTGCGCGGCGCGCCGATGTTCAAGCCGGGGAACGTCCTTGTCGGCGATTCCAGCGCAGGTGCGCGGTACTTCCAGGGTGAAGGCGGTTGTACCCAGTGCCATTCGCCGACGGGGGATCTCGCCGGCATCGGCAGACGACTCGAACCGGTGAACCTGCAGCAACGTTTTCTCTTTCCGCAGCCCTCCGGCGGCCGCGGCCGCGGGCGGGGCGCCGCGACGAAGCCCGTCACGGTGACGGTGACGACCGAGTCGGGCGAGACCCTGACGGGAGCGCTCGATCGGATCGACGACTTCAACGTCAGCTTCCGCGACGCGTCCGGGAATTATCGCAGCATCCGCCGAACGCCCGGCACCAAAGTCGTCGAGGACGATCCGCTTGCCGCGCACACGGCGTTGCTCTCGCGGATTACCGACAAGCAGATTCACGACGTGGTGGCCTATCTCGAGGGCCTGAAATGATCAGTGTCGTTCTTGTTCTTCTGGCGCTCGCGGCTCAGGCCCATGCGACCGGCAGCGAAGGCTGGCCCACCTACCACGGCGACTACTCCGGCCAGCGCTTCAGCGCGCTGACCAAGATCAACGCCCAAAACGTGAAGCATTTGAGCCTCGCGTGGAGCTATCGCCTGTCGTCGCCGGGCACGATCAAGAGCACGCCGCTCGTGGTCGACGGCATTGCCTATGTGTCGATTCCCGATCATGTGTGGGCGATCGACGCCAGGACCGGACGCGAGGTGTGGCATTTCGAGTGGGATGGCAAAGGCGGCAACCATATCGGCAACCGCGGCGTCGCGGTCGCCGGCGACTCGCTGTACGTGGCAACGCCCGACTGCACGCTCCATTCCCTTTCCATCAAGGACGGCAAGGAGCGCTGGCGCCAGACCATCTGCGATCTCGATCTCTATTACTACGTGTCCAATGCGCCGCTCATCATTGCGAACAACGGGGGCACCCACCTGATCGTCGGGGTCAGCGGCGACGATCTCGATATCCCCGGCTACGTGGAATCGCACGACCCGAGCACCGGCGCGCTCCAGTGGCGCTGGTACGTCGTCCCGCAGAAAAAAGGCGATCCTGGCTTCGAATCGTGGCCAAACGAGGACATGGCGAAGCATGGCGGGGGCATGACCTGGCAGCCGCCGACGTACGATCCGGCGCTCAACCTGCTCTACGTCACGACCGGGAATCCGCAGCCCGTTGTCGCCTACAAGAACCGTCCGGGCGCCAATCTCTTCACCGCGTCGATCGTCGCGCTGAACCCGGACGATGGGAAGATGCGGTGGTACTTCCAGTCATCGCCGCACGATACGCACGACTGGGACGCGACGCAGGTTGCCGTGCTGTTCGACGGCGAGATCAACGGCCAACCGCGAAAGCTGCTCGGGCAAGCCTCGCGCAACGGCAAGTTCTTCGTGCTCGATCGCACCGACGGCAAAGCGATCGTCTCCTCGGACTACGTATACACGAACTGGTCGAACGGCTTCGACGAGAAGGGGCAGCCGATACCGAATCCCGAGAAGGAACCGCAGATCGCGGGCGCGCTCGTCACGCCCAACCAGGGTGGCGCGACCAACTGGCCGCCGCCGACATTCAGTCCGCAGACCGGCCTGTTCTATGTGAGCGCGGCGCAGGCCTACAGCGTCTGGTACATCTATGATGCCGGCGACAACCCGCAGGGCTGGGGCGGCACCGATCGCGGCGGCTGGTCCCAGAATATGTTGCAGGCGATCGACTACAAGACCGGAAAGGTGCGCTGGTCGCACAAATGGGAAGGCGGCGGCATGTCCGGGCTGCTGAGCACCGCCGGCAACCTCGTGTTCTCGGGCGATGGATCCAGCGGCAACTTCGTGGCGCTCGATGCGACCACCGGCGAGCCGCTGTGGCACGCCGGGCTGCGCTCGGGCGTGAGCAACGGTCCGATCACGTACACGCTCGACGGCCAGCAATACGTGGTCGTCGGCGCCGGGGATACGCTCTGGGCGTTCGTCATGAACGAATGAGGCGCTCGAAGTCGGAGGTTGGAGGTTGGGGGGTTGGAAGTTGGGAGTTATCGCTTCTCGAGCACGTCCAGGTACTTCAACGCCCCGCCCGTATTGAACAGAACGATCGTATCGGTCGGCTTCACGTCGCCGCGCTTCAGCAGAACCTTGAGCGCGCTCAACGCCGCCCCCCCTTCCGGAGCCGCACTGATGCCTTCGGTCGATCCCAGCTCGCGCATGTCGCGGACCATGTCGGCGTCGGAGACCGCCACGGCGGTCCCGCCGCTCTCCCGCACGGCGCGCAGCACGAGGAAGTCGCCGATCGCTTTCGGCACGCGCAGCCCGTCGGCCACGGTCGCGGCGTTGGGGAACAGCTCCGAGCGCTCGCGGCCTTCATCGAACGCCCGGACGATCGGCGCGCACCCCTCCGCCTGCACCGACACCATCTTCGGCCGGCGTCCCGGCTCCTTCCAGCCGATCGCCTCCATTTCCTCGAAGGCTTTCCACATACCGACCATTCCGGTGCCACCGCCAGTCGGATAGATGATCCAGTCGGGAAACCGCCACTCGAGCTGTTCGCCGAGCTCGTAGGCCATCGTCTTCTTGCCCTCGATGCGATACGGCTCCTTCAAGGTCGACACGTCGTACCACCCACGGGGCTTGCCGGTTTCGGCGGCGACGCGTCCGGCATCCGTAATCAGGCCGTCGACGAGCGTGACGTCCGCGCCGTACAGCTCGCATTCGCGGATGAAGGGAACCTTCACGTCTTTCGGCATGAAGACCTTCGCGGCGAGGCCCGCCGCCGCCGCATACGCCGCCAGCGCATTCGCCGCGTTGCCGGCGGATGGCACGGACAGCGTCTTGGCGCCCAGAAGCGAGGCCTTCGTCACGGCCGCCGCGAGTCCCCGCGCCTTGAACGAGTTGGTGGGATTGAGCGATTCGTCCTTCACGAAAAGGCCGTCGAGACCGAGGCCGGCGCCGAGACGCTTCGCGTGGATCAGCGGCGTCCAGCCTTCGCCGAGCGTCAGCGGCTGCTCGCCGTCGAAGAGCGGCATCAGCTCGCGATACCGCCACATCGTCGCCTCACGCCCGGCGAGCGACTCTTTCTTCCAGCCGCGCGCCGCCTTCAGGTCGTAGCGCGCCAGCAGCGGCATCCCGCACGTACACAGATGCTGTTCCCGGCGGGGATCGTACGGCCCCGCTCCGCACGGGACGCTGCACTCGAGGTGGGTGAAAAACGTCATTGGCGATTGGCGATTGCCGATTGGCGATTGGACCGGCGATTGTTGATTGCCGATCGACGGACCGACGATCGTCGATTCAATTGGCAACCGCTGATCGCCGATGCAATCGCCAATCGACAGAACGTCGATCGCCAATCGCCGATCGCCGATGCAATCGCCAATCGACAGAACGTCGATCGCCAATCGGCAATCGCCGATGCAATCGCCAATCGACAGAACGTTGATCGCCAATCGCCGATGCAATCGCCAATCGACAGAGCGTCGATCGCCAATCGGCAATCGCCGATGCAATCGCCAATCGACAGAACGTTGATCGCCAATCGGCAATCGCCGATACAATCGCCAATCGGCAGAGCGTCGATCGCCAATCGGCAATCGCCGATGCAATCGCCAATCGGCAATCGCCAATCGGCAGTGCGGAACGGCTATTTTGGGAGCAGCTCCGCATCCTTCTTCTTCTGAATCTCGTCGATCATCGCGATGTGCTGATCGGTGATCTTCTGCACGTCGTCGAGGCCCCGGCGCTCGTCGTCTTCCGAGATCTTGTGGTCCTTGAGCAGTTTTTTCAGCTTGTCGTTCGCGTCGCGGCGGACCTGGCGGATGCCGTTGCGGCCCTCTTCCGCGAACTTGTGCACGAGCTTCGAGAGATCCTTCCGGCGCTCCTCCGTGAGGGGCGGGATCGGGATGCGGACGACTTTTCCGTCGTTCGCCGGATTCAGCCCGAGGTTCGCGCTCCGGATCGCCTTTTCGACGGCGCCCATGAGCGATGGATCGAACGGCTGCGCGAGGATCATCGTCGGCTCCGGGATCGAGAGCGACGCGACCTGGTTCAGCGGCATCGCCGATCCGTAGGCCTCCACGTGTACCGCGTCGAGGATGTTCACCGACGCGCGGCCGGTCCGCACGCCCGCGAGCTCGCGCCGGACGTGATCGATGTGCACGTCCATCCGCTTCTTGACTTCCACGAACAAGCCTTTCAGATCGCTGACGTCCATAGCATCCTCATTCGGCCTTGACGGTTGTGCCGACGGCTTCGCCCATGATGACGCGGCGCAGGTTGCCCGCCGTGCGCAGGTTGAACACGATGATCGGGAGCTTGTTGTCCATGCAGAGCGAGATGGCCGTGGCGTCCATCACCTTCAGCCCCTGCTCGAGGACCTTGAGGTAGGAGATTTCGTCGAACCGCGTCGCCGCGGGATGGAGCATCGGATCGGCCGTGTAGATGCCGTCGACCTTCGTTCCCTTGAGGATGACCTCCGCCTTCATTTCCATCGCGCGGAGCGCGGCGGCCGTGTCGGTGGTGAAGTAGGGATTGCCGGTGCCGGCGGCGAAGACGACGACGCGCCCTTTTTCGAGATGCCGGACCGCCCGGCGCCGGATGAACGGCTCGGCGACGGCGCGCATTTCGATGGCGGTCAGCACGCGGGTCGTGATGCCCACGTTCTCGAGCGCGTCCTGGAGGGCGAGGCCGTTGATCACCGTCGCGAGCATGCCCATGTAGTCGGCCGTCGCGCGATCCATCCCCTTCGCGCTGGCCGCCAGTCCGCGGAACAGGTTGCCGCCCCCGATGACGACCGCCACCTGCACCCCGAGCCCCTGGATCTCGGCGATGTCCTTCGCAATCTGCGTCGTCACGGCCGGGTCGATCCCGAACGACTCTTCGCCCATCAGGGCTTCCCCGGAGAGCTTCAGCAGAACGCGGCCGTAGCGAGGCATGGACGAACGATTATAGTTGGGGAGTTGGTGGTTTGGTGAATTGGTGAACTGGTAACTCAACTCACCAATTCCCCACCTTTCCAATTCACAACTCTCAGCTGCTCGCCTGTTCGCCCACTTTCATGCGCACAAAACGCGAGATCGTGATGTTCTCGCCCAGCAGACGGATCGCGTCCTGCACGAGCTGCGCGATCGTCGTATTCGGATCGCGGATCGAGGCCTGCTCCATGAGGCAGAACTGCTGAAAGAAGCTGTTCATCTTGCCCTCGACGATCTTGTCGATCACCTGGGCCGGCTTGTCCTTGATCTGATCCTTGTAGATGTCCAGTTCCCGGGCGACGACGTCGGCGGGGACGTCCTCGCGGCGGACGTACAGCGGGCTTGCCGCCGCGACGTGCATCGCGATCTCGCGGGCCAGCTCCTGGAACTTGTCGGTCCGGGCGACGAAATCGGACTCGCAGTTGACCTCCACGAGAACGCCGATCTTGCCGCCCATGTGGATGTAGTGGCCGATGAGCCCTTCCGACGTCGAGCGGCCGGCCTTCTTCGCCGCCGACGCCAGACCGCGCTTCCGCAGCAGCGTCGTCGCCGCCTCGAGGTCGCCGTTCGCCTCGGTGAGCGCCGCCTTGCACTCCATCATTCCCGCGCCCGTCAGATCGCGGAGCTTCTTCACCTGGTCTGCGCTAATCGCCATAGTTGCCATTGTCCACCCTCTATCCGAATGCCCAAAAGCCCAAAGCCCAAGGCCCAAAGCCCGTACATGACAAACGCCGGCCAAGTTTCAGCCGGCGTCGCAAAAGCCCAAAGCCTAATCCCTAGAGCCCGCTCTACACCGACGCCGGCGTAACTACCTGCTCACGCGGCGCCGGACGGGTAGGGCGCGAGCGCCGCCCGCGATCGTCGCCCTCCGGGGTCTCCTCCGCCTGCGCGGACTCGCGGACGCCGCGGCCCGCGAGGACCGCATCGGCGATCTTCGACGCGAAGAGGCGAATGGCCCGCAGCGCGTCGTCGTTGCCGGGAATCACGAAATCGACTTCATCGGGATCGCAGTTGGTGTCGACCACGCCGATCACCGGAATCTTGAGCTTGCGCGCCTCGTCGACGGCGATCTTCTCCTTGCGCGTGTCGACGACGAAGACCGCGTCGGGCAGGCGCGTCATGTTGCGGATGCCCTCCAGGTTCTTCTGCAGCTTGCGCTTCTCCTTCTCGACCTGCGCGATTTCCTTCTTCGTGATCGTCTCGTAGCGGCCGTCGGTCTCCATGGCTTCCAGGTCGCGGAGGCGGGCCAGGCTGCGCTGGATCGTCGTGAAGTTGGTGAGCAGGCCGCCGAGCCACCGCTGGTTCACGAAGTACATCCCGGAGCGCTGCGCTTCTTCGGCGATCGCGTCCTGGGCCTGGCGTTTCGTGCCGACGAAGAGGATCGTCCGTCCATCGGCCGCCAGATTGTGCACGAACTCTTCCGCGGCGCGATAGAGCTTCGCGGTCTTGGCCAGGTCGATGATGTAGATCCCGTTGCGCTCGCCGAAGATGTATTGCTTCATCTTCGGGTTCCAGCGCTTCGTCTGGTGTCCGAAGTGGACGCCGGCCTCGAGCAGATCCTTCAACGCGATCCCGTTCAAAGTTCCTCCATCAAAAAAGCTCCCGGCTTCCAGTGACCAGGCTTCCAGCCGCTGGAAGCCGGCAGCTGGACGCACATCGCCGTCTCTATCGCTTGCTGAACTGGAAGCGCTTGCGCGCGCCCTTCTGTCCGTACTTCTTCCGCTCCTTGATGCGCGCGTCGCGCGTCAGGAAGCCTTCCTTCTTGAGCTGCGGCCGGAGCTCGATGTTGTATTCGACCAGCGCGCGGGCGATGCCGAGCCGCAGCGCGCCCGCCTGGCCCGCGATGCCGCCGCCGGCGATCGTCGCGAGCACGTCGAATTTGTCGGCGGTTTCGGTGACGGCCAGCGGCCGTCTGATCTGGGTGCGGAGCGCTTCGGTGGGGAAGGCCTGCTCGATAGGTTTGTGATTGATCGTCAGGGTCCCGGTGCCGGGTCTCAGGAAAACCCGGGCGGTCGATGTCTTGCGACGCCCGGTGCCGTAATACTGGATTGCTGCTGCCACGACTTATGCGACCTCGCTCCTGCTGGTGATCTTCTTCGTTTTCGGCTGCTGCGACGCATGCGGGTGATCGGCCCCCGCGTACACCTTCAATTTGCGCCACATCGCCTCGCCCATTTTCGTCTTGGGCAGCATGCCGCGCACGGCTTCCTCCACGATTCGGGCGGGCTGCTTCACGCGCACGTCCTTCGCGCGCTCCTCGCGAACGCCGCCTTCGTACCCGGAGTGGTACCGGTACAGCTTCTGTTCTTCCTTGCGGCCGGTCAGCCGGACCTTCGCCGCGTTGACGATCACCACGTGATCGCCCGTGTCGATGTGCGGGGTGTAGACCGCCTTGTGCTTGCCTTGCAGCAGGCGCGCGGCCTCCGTCGCCACACGTCCGAGGACCTGGCCCTCGGCGTCGATGACGTGCCACTGCCGCGCCACACTCCCGGCAGTGGGAACAAACGAACGCATGGGATCCCTTTCGGCCTTTGTTAAAGCTATGGCCGGCCACCGAAACACGCGCGCGCGCAGGTGGTCAGCGTCTGTCAAAGGACGGCAAACCAAAAGGATACCGGCAATTAGGGCCACTGTCAAGAACAGGAGGACGCGCCCCGACGCGCATTACAGTTCCGTCAGCCGCGTACGCTTTTGTCTGGTCGCTTCCTCACGGCGGATCCCACTTCTGCGCACTTCTGCCGAATTTGATGGCACCTGGACTGTGGCACCTCCCTTGCCCCGCGCCTATTGCCGACACGGCTGCACGGGATGACTTCCGGGTGTGTTCAGTTTCACCCCGTCAACCACGGTTGCGTCGGCGTAAACGGTTGTTTCAATAACAGTTCGCGGATTCGCAAGATTGGACGCGTAAACGGTGTTTCGCAGAGCGAAAGCCCTGGTCGGTCTGGACATCGGGTCGAGCGCCGTGAAGGCGGTGGAGCTCAAGCCGGCCGGCAAGAGCTACAAGATCACGGGTTTCGGCACCGAGCCGCTGCCGCCGGACAGCATCGTCGACGGCGCGATCATCGACGGCGCCGCGGTCGCGGACGCGATCCGCCGTCTCTTCGAGGGGCGCAGCATCAAGACGAAAGACGTCGCCGCGTCGCTGTCGGGCAATGCCGTCATCGTCAAGAAGATTTCGCTGCCGATCATGTCCGACGCCGAGCTCGCCGAATCGATTTACTGGGAAGCCGAGCAGTACATCCCCTTCGACATCCAGGACGTCAACCTCGATTACCAGATTCTCGATCGCGGAGACACGGCGAGCGGCAGGAACACGATGGACGTGCTGCTGGTCGCTGCCAAGAAGGAGAAGATCGCGGACTACACGGGTGTGATCGCGCAGGCGGGACGGGCCGCGGTCGTCGTCGATGTCGACGCGTTTGCGCTGCAGAACGCGTACGAGGTGAACTACGGCATCGAGCCGGCCGCGGTCATCGTCCTCCTGAATGCCGGCGCGAGCGCGACCAACATCAACATCCTGCAGGGCGATCAGTCGGTCTTCACGCGCGACATCTCGATCGGCGGCAACGCCTATACCGAGGCGCTGCAGCGCGAGCTGAACCTGCCGTTCGAGACGGCCGACGCACTCAAGCGCGGACAGCCCGTCGACGGCACGACGTACGACGAGGCGCGTCCGGTACTGCGCGCGGTGACCGAGAACGTCATGCTGGAGATCCAGAAGACGTTCGACTTCTTCAAGGCGACCGCCTCGTCCGACAAGATCGACCGCATCATGCTGAGCGGCGGCGCGTCGCGGGCGGAAGGCTTCACCGAGATGCTGGCCGAGCGCTTCGAGGCGCCCGTGGAGCCGTTCGATCCCTTCCGCAAGATCGCGTTCGACGGAAAGAAGTTCAAGACCGAGTCCGCCGCCGAGATCGCGCCGACTGTCGCGGTCGCGGTCGGCCTGGCGCTGCGCCGGGTGGGCGACCGATGATTCGCATCAACCTGCTCGCCGTCGAGCGCGGTCCCGCGAAGAAGGCGCGCGCCGGCGTCACGAGCGCGCAGCGCGTCACCATCGGCGCGGCGCTGATCCTCGTCGTGACGCTCGTCGCCGTCGGCTGGTGGTTCTGGTCGCTGCGCACCACCGCGACGCGGCTCGACGAAGAGATCGCGCGCGCGGAGACCGAGGCGCAGCAGCTCCGGTCCGTTCTCGCGCAGGTCCAGAAGTTCGAGACGCGCAAGGCCACGCTGCAGCAGCGTGTCACGCTCATCGAGCAGCTCCGGCGCGGACAGTCCGCGCCGGTCCACGTCCTCGATGAGCTCAGCAAGGCGATTCCGGACCGCCTCTGGCTCGTCGCGCTCAGCCAGCGCGGCGCCGATTTCACGCTGGACGGCCGCACCACCTCGTTGTCGGCGCTGTCGGACCTCGTCGCGAATCTCGAGACGAGCAGTTGGTTCAAGAAGCCGGTCGAGATCATCGACAGCCAGGTCGATCACACCGGCCAGGGCGACCTCGTGCGGTTCGTGATCCGGGCGACGTCACAGAACCCGGAAGCGGCGCCGCCTCCGCCGCCCGCCGCGCGCGGCGCGCCGCCCGCCAGGTGAGTTGGCGAATTGGTGAATTGGCGAATTGGCGAATTGGTGAGTTGGTGAATTCATGGAGCGAGCGAGCGCAGCGAGCGAGCGTGTAGGGGGGTCCGGCGGGGCGAAGCCCCCCGGGAAGTAATGGACATTTCCCTCAGCAAGCTGCCGTGGTACGGCCAGATCGGCGCCTTCGTCGTGGTGTGTGCCGCCGCGGTCTACGGCTTCTACAACTTCTACGTCATCGACGTGCAGAAGGAGCTCGCGCTGAAGCAGACGCACCTCACGGCGCTGAGGGCAGACGTCAACAAGGGGATTGCGACGGCGCGCCGGCTGAACGAGTTCCAGAGCCAGGTCACCGATCTCGAGCATCGTCTCGAAAGCCTCCGGAACGTGCTGCCCGAACAGAAGGACGTCGCCGATATCCTCCGCCGGCTGCAGGGCCTGGCGACGCAGTCCAATCTCGTGCTGCTGCGCTTCACGCCGGTCGGGCAGCGTCAGCAGCCGCTGTACCTCGAGGTGCCGTACCACATCACGGCCGAAGGCTCGTATCACAACCTCGGCCTGTTCTTCGATCGCGTGAGCAAGTTTCCGCGAATCATCAACATCGGCGACATCTCCATTACCGCCAGGCCGCGGCAGGAGCCCAACTCCACCATCACGGCGGACTGCACCGCGACGACGTTCGTGCTGCAGGAAGGCGGACGCGGAGGGCGCGGCGCACCGCCCGCACGGTGATGGTCATGCTCAACGCCCGGAGCTGGAAGTTGGGAGTTGTTCTCGCGGCGGTCCTGAGTCATCCCCTCGTCGCCGTGGCACAGGTGCCGAATCCCGGTCCGGCGATCGCGGCGGCGAAAGACGCGAAGGCGCAGACCGAGGCGGCGCAGAAGAAGAATTCCGACGCGCTGGACCCGCAGTCGGCGCCGGCTGCGGGGCCTGCCTCGCCGCAGCGCCCGCAGGGCGCGGAGGCGGCCGGCGATCAGAAGCCGGCGCAGGGTCCCGGCTACTCGTACGACCCGCAGGGGCGCCGGGATCCGTTCGTGAGCCTGCTTGGACGCGGAGGAGATCTTCCAGGCGGCACCGGCGCGCGACCGTCGGGACTGCCCGGACTCCTGATCAACGAGGTGACGCTGAAGGGCGTGCTGAAGTCGACGAAGGGGGACTTCATCGCGCTCCTCCAGGCCCCCGATTCCCGGACCTACATCGTCCGGGCCGGCGACAAGGTGATGGATGGCAAGGTCAAGGCGATCAGTCAGGACGCCGTCGTGTTCTCGCAGGACGTCAACGACCCGCTCTCGCTGGTGAAGCAGCGCGAGGTCCGCAAAACCATTCGGCCGGAGGCGCGGTGAACGGCGCGGAGACAAAGATGACTCTGTTTATGAAGGCGCGCGCGGCGCACCGGCTCCTGGCCGGCTGCGCGATCGCGGCGGCGGTCGGCGGAAGTCTGCGGCTCGCGGCCGCCTCCGCCGAGAACGTCCGGCTGGTCGGGGTTTCGGCCCAGGCGAGCGGAAGGACCGCGGCCGTCCTGATCGAGTCCACCGAGCCCGTCGCGTACTCCGTGAGCCGGCCTGACGCGCTCACCGTCCTCGTCGATCTGCGGAACGTGACCGTGGCGGACGCCGACAACCAGGTGTCGCGCAAGGGGCCGCTGGCGGGCGTGACGCTCGAGCAGGCGACGGCCATCGACGGCAAGTCTCTCGCGCGCGTGCGCGTCGCGCTCGCATCCCCCTCGACTTACACGGTCCGCAGCGCGCGCAACGTGATCCGGCTGGAGCTGGCCCCGGAGCTCGCTGGCGTCTCCGCGGCGGAAGTCGCGCGTCTCGACGGCACGCCCGCCGCCACCCGTACGCCGATCGTACCGGAAGACCCGTCCATCACGCCGGCGACCCGGCTCGAGAAGGTGCTGGCGTCGAATACCCGGACGTCCACGACGGTCACGCTGACCGGCAACGGCCGCCTGTCGCCCGCGTCGCTCTCGGAGTCCGACGATCAGCCGCGGCGCCTGGTCCTCGACTTTCCGAACGTCGCGTCGAGCGCGGCCGCGCGCACGGGCGTCGACAGCATTTTCGTCAAACAGGTCCGCGTCGCTTTGAACAGCCGCGATCCGCTCGTCACGCGCGTCGTCATGGAAATAGCGCCTTCTGCGGCGTACCACGTCGAGCGCACGGGGCCCGACGGCCGGGATCTCGCGGTCGTGTTCGAGGGCAGGAAGGCCGGCGGGGCGATCCTCATCGCGCCGCCGACGGCGTCCGACAGCGCGGCGGACAAGGATCAGGACGACACCATCACGCTCGCGCAGGCGCTCGCCAACGGCGCGGCGCTGGCGCCGCGGGATCCCATCACGGCGCTGAACGGAGCGGCCGTCCAGGCGCCGGCATCAGCGCCCGCGCCCGCGCCAACGCCAACACCAGCGCCCAAGGCGTCCGCGCCCAAAGCGTCGACATCGTCGAGCGCGAAGCACCCGGCGCAGCCTCCGACGCCGCAGCAGCCGCCGACGCCGCCCGCGCAGCCGCCGTCGCAGACGCCGCCGGCGCAGCCCAATCCGACGTTCAGCGCGGAAGTACCCGGCTCCGGTCCGCGTCAATACGTGGGCGCGCCGATCAACTTCGACTTCGAGGACGCCGACCTGCGCGCCGTCCTTCGCGTGTTCTCGCAGTTCAGCGGTCTGAACATGATCATCGACCCGCAGGTGCAGGGGCGCGTCAACGTGCTGCTGAACGACGTGCCGTGGGACCAGGCGCTCGAGCAGATTCTGCGCTCCAACAAGCTCGGATACTCGGTCGAGGGCAACATCCTGCGGATCGCGCCGCTCACGGTCCTGGCGGACGAACAGTCGCAGACGCAGAAGCTGAACGAGGCGAAGGCGCTGGCCGGCGAGCTCCAGGTCCGCACCTTCCCGCTCAGCTATGCAAAGGCGGATGCGCTCGCTCCGCTGCTGAAAACCTCGGCGCTGTCGCTGCGGGGCCAGATCCAGACCGACATGCGGACCAACACGCTGATCCTGATGGATCTGCCGGACCGCCTGCAGACCGCCCAGGCGCTCATCTCCACGCTCGACAAGCCTCAGCCCCAGGTGGAAGTGGAAGCCCGCGTGGTGCAGACCAACCGCGACTTCGCGCGCGCCGTCGGCATCCAGTGGGGCTTCAACGGCCGCGCGAACTCGGAGATTGGCAACACGACCGGCCTCGCCTTCCCGAACAACGGATCGATTGGCGGGCGCGTCAGCGGAACGCAAGGGCCGGTCGATCCACGCGGCACCAATGCCGCGAACAACGCGGCGACCGCGGTCAATTTCCCGGCCGCTGCCGCGTCGTCCGCGATCGGACTGGCGCTCGGATCGATCAACGGCGCTTTCAACCTCGACGTCGCCCTCACGGCGCTCGAGAACACGGGCAAGGGCCGCGTCCTGTCGACGCCGCGCCTGACGACCCAGAACAATCAGACCGCGGAGGTGGCGCAGGGCGTCCAGATTCCGATCCAGACCGTCGCGAACAACACGGTCGCCGTGTCGTTCAAGGACGCCACGCTGAAACTGCAGGTGACGCCGCAGATCACCGCGTCGAACACGGTCATCATGAACATCTCGATCGAGAACGCGACCCCGGACTTCGCGAACGAAGTGAACGGTATTCCGCCGATCAATACGCAGCGGGCGCTGACAACCGTGCAGGTCAACGACGGCGCGACAACGGTCATCGGCGGGATCTTTACGAGCCAGGAGCAGTCCACTAACGACCGAACGCCCGTGCTGCATCGGGTGCCGCTGCTGAAGTGGCTGTTCCAACGGAACACCTTGAACGATTCGAGCCGCGAGCTGCTTATCTTCATCACGCCGAGGATCTTGAGAGGGTAGTCGAATGTCGAATGCCGAATGCCGAATGCCCAACGGCAGCCGAATGCCAGACGCTGCACGCCGGAAGGCGGTATGGGGCGGACGCGTCAGACTTGCGACCGCCGTCGCGCTGGCGGCTGCGCTGATCGCTCTCGCGTCGTGCAGCAAGATGATCCGGACCGGCCAGTCGCCGGTCTATCTCGAGCTCACGCAGCTCCAGGGCGCCGCCGGCACCAGCGGCGCCTTCGGGTCGACGCTCCAGTCTGACGTCCTCAACGTCAACAACTCGACGACGCCGCCGACGACGTCAATCGCCGGCGATCGCGGACAGGCCACATTCGCGGTCGTGCTGAAGGATCCCGTGGCGTCGACTCCCAGTCCGGCAAACGCCATCACGCTCACGCAGTACCACGTGGAGTACGTCCGTTCGGACGGCCGCAACCAGCAAGGCGTGGACGTGCCGTATGCGTTCGACGGCGCCGTGACGCTGACGATGAACGGCGGCGGCTCGGTCGGGTTCACGCTCGTCCGCGTGCAGGCCAAGATGGAGGCGCCGCTCGCCGCGCTTGCCTTCGGCGGCGGCGCGAACACGATCTCGACCATCGCCCACGTCACTTTCTACGGCCACGATCAGAACGGGCGCGAGGTCAGCGTGACGGGCGACATCGAAGTGAACTTCTCCGACTGGGCAGGATAACCATATGTCACGAACGCACGCACGGTATCGTCTGGCGGCTGGCACGATCGGCATCGCGCTGCTGGCGTCGGCCTGTACGATGAAGAAGACGGAGACGCCGGGCCTGACAGGTCCATCGGAGCTGAGCACGTCGATCACGATCACCGTCAGCCCCGATCAGGTCGCGCAAGACGGCGCCTCGCAGTCGCTCGTCTCGATCACGGCGCGTGACAACAACGCCCAGCCCATCCGAAACCTGGCCCTGCGTGCGGAGATCGCGGTGATCGATCCCTCCACCGGCAACGGCGTGATCACCGACTTCGGGACGCTCTCGCAGCGCTCCGTCGTGACCGACTCGGCCGGGCACGCGTCCCTCGTGTATACGGCGCCGCCCGCGCCCGCCGGACCGGCCCCCGCGACTCTCGTCGTGATCCGGGTGACGCCGCTCGGCACCGACTATGCCAACGCGACGTCGCGGCAGGTCAGCATCAACGTCGTGCCGCCGGGGGTCGTCGTTCCGCCGTCCACGGGTCTGACGGCGAAGTTCACGTTCACGCCGGCGACACCCAGCGATCATCAGGTGGTGCTGTTCGACGCCTCCGGAAGCGCGGCCACCGGCGCCTCCATCGTCACGTATCAATGGAACTTCGGAGATGGCGCCACCGCCTCCGGCGTTACCGCGCAGCACACCTACAACTCGGGCGGCAGCTTTGTCGTGACGCTGACCGTGACGGACAGCATCGGCCGCACGAACTCGTCGTCGCAGACCGTCACCGTGGGCACGGTGACAATCGGCGCCCCGAACATCACGGTTTCACCGACGTCGCCGAACGCGGGGCAGCAGGTGTTCTTCACGAGCACGACGACGCTCGCCTCCAACGGACGCCGGATCGTGGCCTACGACTGGACCTTCGGCGACGGGACGACAGGATCCGGCCAGAGCACGAGCCACGTGTACGCGACGGCGGGCACTTACACGGTGATCCTCGCGGTCACCGATGACCAGGGGCACATCGCCACGGCCACGTCGTCGATCACGGTCGCGACCGGGAACCCGACGGCCGACTTCTCGTTCAGTCCGTCGGCGCCGCACGTGGGGAACAACATCACGTTCGACGCATCGACGTCGCAGCCGGCCACCGGCCGCACGATTGTCAGCTACAATTGGGTCTTCGACGATGGATCCACGGGAACCGGCAAGACGGTGACGCATGCGTACGGCGCGGCGGGCACGTTTAACGTCCGCCTGACCGTCACCGACGATCAGGGCAGGACCGGGGTCGTGACCAAGCCGGTGACCGTCGTGCCGTAGAGGGCGCTCCCAGAGCTGACGAATGGCGGAGAATCCTCGTATAGAGGAATTGCGGCGCCGGGTCCAGGCGGATCCGGCGTCGATTGCGTTTGCGGCGCTCGCGGAGGAATTTCGGCGTCTCGGACGCTATGACGAAGCGATCGAAACCTGCCGCGCGGGTCTCGTGCGGCATCCGGCCTATCTCTCCGCCCGGGTGACGCTCGGGCGCGCGCTGATCGAAGCGGGGGACTTCGAAGGCGCGCGCGAAGAGCTCGAAACCGTTCTGCGATCGGCGCCGGAAAATCTCGCCGCGATTCGCGGCCTCGCCCAGATCCACGAGCGGCTCGGCCACTCGACCGAGATGGATCCGGCGCTCGCGAAGATCGTCGAGTCGATGCCGGCCCGGCCGCCGGCGCCGCCCGCGCCGCCGCCGCCGGAACCGGCGGAGCCTGTCGCGCCGGTGATACCGGAGCCTGTCGTGCTGGCGCCGGAACCTGTCGCACTCCCGCCGGAACCTGTCGTGCCTCCGGTACCGGAGCCCGTCGCGGTGGCGCCGGAACCCGTCGCGCTCACAGTCCCGGAACCGATCACGGACCCGATCGAACCCGAGGAGCTGTTCGCCGATTACGCAGTCGTCGACGCGCCGGACGTGGATCTTGGGCCGTCGGATCTGCCCGATCCCGCGGTGACGGCGACCCTCGCGCGTCTCGAGCATTTCCTGACGGCGATTCAGCTCGCGCGGCACGCGTGAAACTCCCTCCAGACACGGTCGCCGCGCGACTTGCGCGCGTACGCGAACACGTGCGCGGAGCCGGGCTCGACGCCCTCGTGATCACGCACCTTCCGAATCTCCAATACGTGACAGGTTTTTCCGGCACCGCCGGCGCGGGAATCGTCTGGCCCCGGACATGCCTGCTCGTCGTCGATTTCCGCTATGTCACGGCCGCGACCGAGCTCGCGGCGTCACTGGACGGGCTGGTCACGGTGGCGACATTCGAGCGGTCCTACGACGAGGCGCTCGTCGATCTGCTTCGCCGCGAGCGCACGATGCGAATCGGCGTCGAAGGGGCCTACCTTCCGGTGAGCCGCTTCAACGCCCTGTCGGCGGGGCTGGCGGCCCGCGCCACGCTGCCGGTCGGGCCGATGGAATCGCCTCCCGCGCTGGTGCCGATCGAGCGTCTCGTGGAACGCGCCCGCGTCGTGAAGGACCCCGTCGAAATCGCGATCCTGCGGGAAGCCGGGCGACGGCTGTCGGCGATTGCGGCCGAGGTCCCGTCCGTGGTGCGGCCGGGCCGTACGGAGCGGGCCATTGCAGCCGATATCGATGCCGAGATTCGGGCGCGCGGCTTCAGCCGGCCGGCGTTCGAGACCATCGTGGCGTCCGGGCCCAACAGCGCCCTGCCGCATGCGCGTCCCGGCGACCGGATTCTCCAGCCCGGAGACCCCACCGTGCTGGACTTCGGGGGGGTCTACGACGGATACTGCGTGGATCTTACGCGAACGGTTCAGCTGGAGCCGGTTTCAAAGAGTCTGGCGCGCGTCTATGCGGCAGTCCGTGAGGCTCAGCAGGCAGCGATTCGGGCAATCCGGCCAGGCGTGCCGTCGAGCATCATCGACGCCGCGGCTCGATCCGTTCTGGTGCACCACGGATTGGGCGAGGCATTCGGGCATGGCACCGGACACGGGTTGGGCCTCGAGGTCCATGAGGAGCCCAGAATCACCCGTGCGACGCCCCGGATCCCCGACCAGGTGGTCGAGGCCGGCATGGTCTTCACAGTCGAGCCCGGCGCCTACGTGCCGGGGCTCGGCGGCGTCCGGATCGAAGACGACGTCCTGGTGACGCCGGAGGGGTGCGAAGTTCTGACACGATGAGAGAGCGAACGAGCGAGAGCGAGTGCCCGTCCCACGGCGCGCGCGACGCGAGCGGAATGGAGCGGCCTGTCCCGGCCGGGGAATGAAGCGAGCCGGCCGGGGTGCAGGGGGCCCCGGCGATCCACAAATGGACTTTTCTGATATCGAACGGATTCTCGAGCTCGTCCGGCAGCACGATCTCGCGGAATTCGAGATGGAGCGCGAAGGGCTGAAAGTGCGTGTCCGCAAGGCTGGCGCGCCGCCGACTTTTCACGCCCCCCCGATGCAAGGGATGCCGATGGTTTCGATGCCGCCGCCCCAGACAGCGGCGCCCCCCTCGCTGCCGGCGCACGCGCCGGCCGACGCGGCCGGACGGGCGGACGCCGAGGCCGAGCCCGAGTCGCTCGAGCTGGCCGTCGTGAAGTCGCCGATCGTCGGCACGTTCTATCGCGCCCCGGAGCCGGGCGCGCCGTCGTTTGTCGAGATCGGCCAGCGCGTCAAGAAGGACCAGGTGCTGTGCATCATCGAGGCGATGAAGCTGATGAACGAGATCACCTCCGAGTACGACGGCGAAGTCGTGAGCGCGTACGTGGAGAACGGCAAGCCGGTGCAATACGGCGAGCGGCTCTTCGCGATCAAGACGGCCTGACATGTTCAAGAAGATCCTGATCGCGAACCGCGGGGAAATCGCGCTGCGGATCATCTGCGCGTGCCGCGAGCTGGGCATCCGCACCGTCGCGGTCTATTCCGAGGCCGACGAGAATTCGCTCCACGTCCGCTTCGCCGACGAGGACGTGTGCATCGGTCCGCCGCGCAGCGCCGAGAGCTACCTGAGCGTGCCGGCGATCATCAGCGCCGCCGAGATCACGGGCGCCGACGCGATCCATCCGGGGTACGGCTTTCTCTCCGAGAGCGCGTACCTCGCGGAGGTGTGCGAGGCGTGCCACATCAAGTTCATCGGACCTTCGCCCAACGTCATCCGGCTGCTCGGTGACAAGGCGCGCGCGCGCCGCGCGATGAAGAAAGCGGGCATTCCGATCCTGCCCGGCAGCGACGGACCGATCGACAGCGAGGAAAAGGCCCAGAAGGTCGCGAAGGATCTCGGGCTCCCCGTGATCATCAAGGCCGTGGCGGGCGGCGGCGGGCGCGGCATGCGCGTGATCCGCGCGGTCGGCGAGCTGTCGAAGGCGCTCAAGACGGCGCAGCGCGAAGCGGAAGCCGCCTTCGGCGTCGGCGACGTCTACATCGAGAAGTACGTCGAGAACCCGC
This sequence comes from Vicinamibacterales bacterium, assembly GCA_035495955.1. Classification (GTDB taxonomy): domain Bacteria; phylum Acidobacteriota; class Vicinamibacteria; order Vicinamibacterales; family 2-12-FULL-66-21; genus JAICSD01. Next base: position 23,168 of record DATJFE010000092.1, read on the forward strand.
GGCACATCGAGTTCCAGATCCTCGGCGATCATCACGGCGCGGTCGTGCACCTGGGCGAGCGCGAATGCTCGATTCAGCGGCGCCATCAGAAGCTGCTCGAGGAAGCCCCCTCCGTCGCCGTCACCGAGAAGATGCGCCGGAAGCTCGGAAGCGCGGTCGTCGACGCCGCCCGCGCGGTCCAGTACACGAACGCCGGCACCTTCGAGTTCCTGCTGGACGACAAGCAGAACTTCTACTTCCTCGAGGTCAATACGCGCGTCCAGGTCGAGCATCCGGTGACGGAGTTCATCACCGGCATCGACATCGTGAAGGAGCAGATTCGGATCGCCGCGGGCGAGCGCCTCTCCTTCAAGCAGGGCGACGTCACCTTCACGGGCCACTCGATCGAGTGCCGGATCAACGCCGAGGATCCGGAGACGTTCGCGCCGTCGCCGGGCGTCATCCATGCGTTCAGCGTGCCGGGCGGACCGGGCGTCCGGGTGGACACGTTCGCGCACTCGGAGTGCATCGTGTCGCCCTACTACGACTCGATGATCGCCAAGATCATCGTCCACGGCCGCGACCGCCAGGAGGCGATCGCGCGGATGCGCCGCACGCTCGAGATGACCGTCATCGACGGCATCAAGACATCCATCCCGCTGCACCTCAAGATCCTCGCCGAGCCGGACTTTGTCGCCGGCCGCCTCGGCACCGCTTTCATGGAGCGGTACATCGTCGAAAAGAAGCCGGCAAGCGGATCGAGTCTGGCTGAGACGGCGTAGGGCACGCATCTCGCATCAGCCGTCGGAGAGGTAGCTCATGCGAAGCTCTGCCGCCGCGTTCGTTCTCTTGGTCATGCTCTCCGCCACTCCCTCATACGCTCAGGAACCGCCGCAGGAGCAGACGGCCCAGCAGGATCCCCAGAAGACGCCGCCCGAACAGAAGCCGCCGGCGGCCGTCGGAGAGGCCGGCAAGAAACCGACACGCGGTTTCGCGAAGGCGCTCTTCTATAACCTTGGCGACGATGTGAAGCACATGCCGCGCCGGAACAGTCTCTACTGGCTCGCGGGCGGGGGTGCGGTGGCGCTGCTGATCCATCCCGAAGACGGCAAGATCAATCGCCGTCTCGCGACGAGCAAATCGGCGAACGTGGTGTTCAAGCCGGGGTCGATCCTCGGACAGGGCTACACGATTCTCCCGGCGGCGGCGGCAACCTATATCTTCGGCCGCGTCGAGCACAAGGGATGGGTGCAGCACCTGGGGATGGACGAAATCGAGGCAGCCCTGCTCTCGGAAGGCATTGTGGAAGCGGTGAAGGTCTCCGTGCGCCGCGATCGGCCTGTTCCGCTGTCGGGTCAAACGACCACGGGGTCGGGATACTCGTTTCCGTCGGGCCACGCCACGCTGACGTTCGCCGCGGCGACGGTTCTTCAGCAGCATCTCGGTTACAAGGCCGGGATCCCGACGTATCTCATCGCCTCGTACGTCGCGATGTCGCGGCTGCACGACAACGTGCACTTCGCGAGCGACGTCGCGTTCGGTTCCGGTCTCGGTATCCTGATCGGACGCTCGGTCACCTGGCACGGCCGGAACTTCTATGGATGGAGCGTCACCCCCTCGCCGATGTTGGTCCCCCGAGGCGCGGGCATAATCATCGTGGCACATGCCACTCCGCCTCCCCCGGCTGTACCCGATCGTTGACGTCGATCTGTGCCGCGGCCGGGGCCTCGATCCGCTCGCGGTGCTCGACGCGTTCCTGGCGGGGGGCGCGCGCTTTCTTCAGCTCCGGGACAAGTCCCCATCGACTGGTGATCGCGTCGCGCTGGCCGACGCGGCGATGGCGCGCGTCCGCGCGGCCGGCGCGAGGCTCGTCATCAACGATCGCCCGGACATCGCGCGGCTCTCCGGCGCCGACGGCGTCCATGTCGGACAAGACGATCTGTCGGTCGAGGACGTCCGGAGCGTCCTCGGTCCCGACGCCATCGTCGGCCTGTCCACGCACGATGAACAACAGATAGAAGACGCCTTTCGGACCGACGCGACCTACATCGCGGTCGGTCCGATCTACGGGACGGACACCAAGCAGACGGGGTACTCCGCGCGGGGCCTCGAGTTGGTTCGCGTTGCGGCCGGAACCGGCCATCCCGTGGTCGCGATCGGCGGGATCACGCTTGCGCGGATGCCGGAAGTGCTCGCCGCGGGCGCGGCGTCGGTCGCGGTGATCTCGGATCTGCTCGCGGGAAACCCGGAAGAGCGTGTCCGCGCCTATCTTGTATAATGCCGCGACTTTCGCGCCAGCCATTCGGAGGAAGGACTGTTCATGTCGATTCTTGCGACAAAGCCGGTCGACCAGCTGAAAGCCGAAGCCGCCGACACCGGCCACGGCCTGAAGCGGGTGCTCGGCCCCGTGAACCTGGTGTCGCTGGGCATCGGGGCGATCATCGGCACGGGCATCTTCGTGCTCACCGGCCAGGCGGCGGCGCAGTACGCGGGCCCGGCCATCGTTCTCTCGATGGTGCTCGCGGGAATCGCCAGCGCGCTGGCGGGCCTGTGCTACGCCGAGTTCGCGTCGACCGTGCCGATCGCCGGATCGGCGTACACGTATGGGTACGCGACGCTGGGTGAGTTCGTCGCCTGGGTCATCGGCTGGGACCTGATCCTGGAGTATGCGCTGGGCGCGGCGACCGTGGCCGTCGGCTGGTCCGGCTACGTCGTGAGCTTCCTTCACGATCTGGGAATGCAGTTTCCTGCAGCCCTCAGCGCCGCCCCCGGCACGCAGGTGGCGCTGGCCGACGGGACGATCACGACGGCGGTGTTCAACCTGCCGGCGGTGATCATCACCGTACTGGTGACGATCCTCCTCGTGATTGGCATCCAGGAATCGGCCTCGGTGAATTCCGCCATCGTCATCGTCAAGGTCGCGGTCGTGCTCCTGGTCATTGCCGCGGGGTCGATGTTCATCCACACCGCCAACTGGCATCCGTTCATTCCGCCGAACGGCGGCGCGTTCGGGCAATACGGGTGGAGCGGCATCATGCGCGGGGCGGGTGTCATCTTCTTCGCCTACATCGGATTCGACGCCGTCTCGACGGCGGCGCAGGAGGCCCGGAATCCGCAGCGCGACATGCCGATCGGGATTCTCGGCTCGCTCGTCATCTGCACGATCCTCTACATCCTCGTGTCTGGCGTCATGGTCGGCCTCGTCCCGTACACGCAGCTTGGGGTCGCGGCGCCGATGGCGGTGGCGATCGACGCGGCGCGGGCGGAGGCCGGCGCCGGCGCGCTGGGCAGCCTGATGCGCGTGATGCCGTACCTCGTGAAGCTGGGCGCCATCGCGGGCCTCAGCTCGGTCATGGTCGTCATGATGCTCGGGCAGCCGCGCATCTTCATGTCGATGGGCAACGATGGACTCCTGCCGCCGTGGGCGTCGAGGATCCACCCGCGCTTCCGCACGCCGTACATCACGACGATCATCACCGGCGTCGTCGTCTCGATCGCGTCCGGCTTCACGCCGATCGGGATTCTCGGGGAGCTGGTGAGCATCGGCACGCTGCTCGCGTTCGTGATCGTGTCGCTCGGCATCATCGTGCTGCGCAGGAAGCGGCCCGATCTCCATCGTCCCTTCCGGACGCCCATGGTGCCGCTCGTTCCGATTCTGTCGGCCGCGGTGGCGCTGGCGCTCATGGCCAGCCTGCCCGGGGCGACGTGGCTGCGGCTGATCATCTGGATGGCAATCGGGATCGCGCTGTATTTCGCCTACGGCTACTCGCACAGCGTGCTGCGCCATGGCGCGCGCGGAGCCGCCCGGCGCTGACGCGGGCACTTCCGTGGTGGGCGGGATGGCGCCTCGTGGCGCTGCTCATCGCCGCCGTCATCGTGGCGGGCACCGCGGGCTACGTCCTCATCGAAGGATGGAGCCTGTCGGACGCCTTTTACATGACGGTCATCACCATCACGACCGTCGGCTACGGCGAGGTGCATCCGCTCTCGCCGGCGGGGCGCGCGTTCACGGTCGCCATCATTCTCACCGGCGTGGGCTCGTTTTTTTACGCGTTCACGCTGTTCATGTCGCTCCTCGCCGGCGGCGATCTCGTCGCCCGCTGGGAGGGGCGACGGCTCGCGCGCATGCTCGATAATCTCGACGACCATTTCATTCTCTGCGGGTTCGGCCGGATGGGGGAGATCATCGCCCGCGAGTTCTCGCGCCAGCAGGTCCCGTTCGTCGTCATCGAACGGAGCGCGGAGCGGATGCACCTGGCGATGGAGCAGGGATTCCTCGCCGTCGAGGCGGACGCCTCGCAGGAGGACGTCCTCAAGCGGGTGCGGATCGATCGCGCGCGGGGCCTGGTTGCCGCGGTGAGCACCGACGCCGAGAACGTCTACGCCGTCCTCAGCGCGCGGCTGCTGAAGCCGGATCTTTTCATCGTCGGCCGCGCCGAGACCGAGGACGCCCGGGCGAAGCTGCAGCGGGCGGGGGCGGACCGCGTCATCTCGCCGTATCACATCGGCGGTCTGCAGCTCGCGCAGACGGCGCTCAGGCCCGCGGTCGTCGATTTCGTGCAGCTCGCCACGTCTTCCGAGAATCTCGATCTGACGCTGGAGCAGGTCCACCTCGCGGACGGATCGCCGCTCGTCGGCCGGACGCTGATCGACGCGGGTCTGCGGCAAAAGTACGGGGTCGTCGTCGTCGGCATCCGGCGCGCCGACGGCAAGATGGACTTCAATCCGCCGCCGGAGGCCTCGATGCGCGGCGGCGACGATCTGGTCGTCCTCGGCCGGACGGCGAGCCTGCGCGAGCTCGAGCACGCCGCGTCGGACGGTGGTCGGCTGAAGCAAGGAGCAACGGATTGAGCGCACGACTGCTGGATGGGACCGCGATCGCCGCCGAGATTCGGGCCGGGGCGATCCCGCTGGTCGAGGCGTTCACCGCGCGCGCGGGACGTCCGCCGGGACTGGGGATCGTTCTCGTCGGCAATAATCCAGCATCCGAGGTCTACGTCCGCAACAAGGTGAAAGCGGGAAGCGACGCCGGCCTCTGGGTGGACCTGCAGCGGCTGCCCGCGGCAGCCTCGCTCGACGAGCTGCTGGAGCTGGTGGAGCGCCTCAACTCCAGTAGCCGCCACGACGGCATCCTCGTGCAGGCGCCGCTGCCGGACGCGATGGGGAAGGCGGCCTCGCAGCGCGTGTTCGACGCGATCGATCCCGACAAGGACGTCGACGGCTTTCACCCGACCAACGTCGGAAAGCTCGTCCAGGGCCGCGCGCACCTGAAGCCGTGCACGCCCGCGGGCGTCATCGAGCTCCTCGATCGATCGGGCCTCACGATCGGGGGACGCCACGCCGTCGTCATCGGCCGGAGCGAGATCGTGGGAAAGCCGATGGCGATGCTGCTGCTGCAGCGAGACGCCACGGTGACGATCTGTCACTCGAAAACGCCGGATCTGCCCGCCGTCGCGGCACAGGCCGACATCCTGGTCGCCGCCATGGGGCGCCCGGGTTTCGTCACGCGCGAGTTCATTCGACCGGGGGCGACCGTCATCGACGTGGGGACGACGCCGGTCGGCGATCGGGCGCTGGTGGAAAGGATTTATGGGCCGGCGTCGCCGCGCCTCGAGACGCTCGCGAAGCGGGGGTCGGTGGTCGTCGGCGACGTGCACCCGTCGGCCGCGGAAGTCGCGGGCGCGCTGACGCCGGTTCCAGGCGGAGTCGGTCCTCTTACGATTGCGATGCTGCTCAAGAACACGGTCGCCGCCGCGGAAAGACGAGCGTTCACGGCGAACCATTAACCGTGACCGTTTACTGTTGACCGTTTACTGTTAACTGCCAACGATGCTGCGCGTAGCGCTGACAGGCGGGATTGCGACGGGCAAGTCTTATTGCCTCCAGCGCTTCGCCGCGCAGGGCGTCCCGACGATCGACGCGGACGTCCTGGCCCGTGAGGCGGTTGCGCCGGGAACCGCTGGGCTCGCTGCCGTCGCCGTGCGGTTCGGCACGGCCGTCCTTCGAACCGACGGCACGCTTGATCGGACGGCGCTCGGCCGGATCGTATTCGCCGACTCGAAGGCGCGGGCATCGCTCGAGGCGATCGTGCATCCGGAAGTCTATCGACGCATCCGCGACTGGTTCGCCAATCAGCCGTCAGGCGTTGCGCTGGCGATCGCGGACATCCCCCTGTTGTTCGAGACGGGCCATCAGCACGACTTCGACGAGATCATCGTCGCCGCCTGCGATCGGGAAGAGCAGATGCGGCGCGTGATGGCACGCGACGGCCTGTCGCAGTCCGAGGCGCTCGATCGCCTCTCCGCGCAGTGGCCGATCGACGAGAAGGTCAAGCGCGCGAATCGCGTGATCTGGACCGACAGGAGTTTTTCCGATACCGACGCGCAGATCAGAGCTATTTACGAGAGTCTCAGCGTCGACGGGTGAATCAGGCTTCGGCGTTTTCCTTCGCCGGCGCGATTCGCTCCTCGACGAAGGTATTCCATTCATGGCAGTGCGGACACTGCCAGAGAAGTTCGGTGCTGCGGTACCGGCACCGGATGCAGATGTGCGGGTCGAGGTAGAAGATGGCGTCGCGCGTCAGATCGACGTAGCGCCCGACGAGTTGCGGCGGCAGACGGAGCTCCGACAGCGTCTGCCAGATGGCCTGGTGCAGGGCAAGGGAGTGCGGATTGTGGACGAGGGCCTCGAAGAGCAGCTCGAGCGCCTTCAACGGCTCTCCGCGCGACGCAGTGTGGCGCGCCAGCGCCAGCCGCGCCCGCCAGTCCTGGGGGTTCGCGGCAATCAGCTTCGCGCACAGGGCGGGAAAGCGCTCCGGCGCGCCGACCTCGGCATACGCCGCCTCGAGGCGCGGAAACGACAGGTATGCCCGGTCGGGCGAGGCCTCGATCAGCCGCTCCCAGACGGCAATCGCGTCTGACGTGCGCCCCGCGCGGGCGCGGACGTCGCCGAGGCTCAAATGGGCGGGCGCGTTTCGCGGGTCGCGTTCGATCGCGGCCTCGAACCGGCGCGCGGCGTCGCGTAAGTCGCCGCTCTTGAGCGCGGCCTGCGCGAACTCGTTTTCGAGGAAGGCGAGCACTTCATTGTGGCGGGGCGAATCGGGTCCGCCGTCGGGCGTGGTCGACAGCGTCGCCAGCTTCTGGCGGGCGCCGTACGCGTCGGTCCATTGGTGCTGGTCTTCATACAGCTTCTCGAGATTCGACAGCGCGTAGCGATTGTCGGGATCGAGCTTCAGCACTTCCTTGAAGGCTTCGATCGCCCGATCGACGAATCCGCCGCTGCGGTAATCCAGGCCGAGACAGAGCAGCACGTTCGCGTGTTCCAGCTTGCGCAGCTTGGGACGCTGCAGCAGGTCCTGATGCTCCTGGATCGCCCGGCCGACCTGGCCCTTCTCCCGGTACAGATTGCCGAGAATCAGGTGGATCTCGAGCGGATCCCCCGCGGCCTCGGCCGCCTGCGACAGCTCGTCGATCGCCTGATCGATCTGGTTGGCGACGAGGAAGTTCAGTCCCAGCATGTAGTGCGGCGATTCGCGCGCGCGCCGCCGGTCGATCCACACGCCGTCCTGCAGTTTGTAGCGCTCCCACGCTTTGCCGACCGCAAGGCCGGCGAGCAGGGCCACGAGCCCGAGGAGCAGAGCCGTCGAGGTGTTCATGCGTCAGGTTCGAGAAAGCCGCCGACCGCCGCCTGCCATTTCCCTTGCGCGCGGAGCACGTGCTCGATGCACTCGCGAACCGCGCCCCGGCCGCCTCCGCTCGCGCTGACCCACTGAACGGCGCGGCGGACCTCGGGAGCGGCATCGGCCGGCGCCGCGGAGAATCCCGCCCGCCGAAGCACGGGAAGATCCTGAAGGTCGTCGCCCATATAGCCGACCTCATGGTCGCCCAGCCCGGCGTGGCTCAGAATCTGCTCGTATCCGGAGAGCTTGTCAGCAGCTCCCTGCACGATCGTCGTAATGCCCAGTTGCGCGCCGCGGACCGCCGTCGCCGCCGCCGACCTGGCCGAGAGCAGGCCGACCCGCAGGCCGGCGCGCTGCGCCCAGACGATCGCCGACCCGTCCCGGATGCTGAACTGCTTCGACTCGCTGCCGTCGCCGTGCACGAGGATGGTTCCGTCGGTGAGGACCCCGTCGACGTCGAAGAGGAGCAGCTTGATCTGCGTCATGAGGGATTCGTCCGCCTGCCACGCGTCTCGTGTAATCCGCGGCCGCGGCCTAAATCATCTGCGTGCGCCACAGGTCATGCAGATGCACGACGCCTTCGACCCGTCGATCGGCGTCGACGACGACGACGGACGTGATTTTGTGGGCTTCCATGATGCGGAGCGCCTCCACGGCGAGCATGGTGCGCCCGATCGTCAGCGGGTTCGGGGTCATGGCTTCTTCGGCGGTCAGCGCGAGCACGGCGTTGGGCGGCCGGGTCATCATCAGGCGGCGCAAGTCGCCGTCGGTGAAAACCCCGGCGAGACTCTCATCGTTCCCGACGACGCAGGTCATGCCGAGTCGTTTGCTCGACATCTCGTGGATCACATCCGGCATCACCGCCGACTGGCGGACCGTCGGCGCGGCGTCCCCGGAATGCATGACGTGCTCGACCGTCATGAGGCGGCGTCCGAGCTTGCCGCCTGGATGGAGCGACGCGAACTGCTCCTCGCGGAATCCCTTCCGCACGAGAAGCGTCATCGCAAGGGCGTCGCCGAGCGCGAGCGACGCCGTCGTGCTCGCGGTAGGAACGAGGTTCATGGGGCAGGCCTCTTCCGCGATCCCGCAGTCGAGCGTCACGTCCGCGGCGCGCGCCAGCGTCGAGCGCGGCGATCCGGTGATGGCGATGAGCCGGGCGCCGATGCGGCGCAGCGATTCGAGCAGCCGTATCAATTCCTCGGTCTCGCCGCTGTGGGACAGCGCGACGACCACGTCGTCCTCCCGAATCGCGCCGAGATCGCCATGGATCGCCTCGGCAGGGTGCAGAAAAAATGCGGACGTGCCCGTGCTCGAGAACGTCGCCGCGATCTTGCGGCAGATGATCCCCGACTTGCCCATGCCGGTCACGATGACGCGACCCTTGCACTCATAGAGCAGGTCGACCGCGCGCTCGAAGTCGCCGTTCAGCCGCTCGACGAGACCAAGAATGGCGGCCGCCTCGATGCGGAGGACCTTCTTCGCGAGGTGCAGCGTGGTTTCCGTCGCGTTCTTGACCTTGCTCATCGCGTCACCGCGGCGCGATTGGCGATCTGGTGGATCTGCACGAGCTTGTCGAGCAGCGCGGGAAGCCGATCCAGCGCAAGGGCGTTCTGGGCGTCGCTTTTCGCCCGCGCGGGGTCCTGGTGGACTTCCATGAACACGCCGTCCACCCCGGCCGCGACGCCGGCCGACGCCATCGGCTCGATGAACTCCGCCTGTCCCGCCGTGACGCCGTCGCCGCCGCCGGGCAATTGAAGGCTGTGCGTGACGTCGTAGACGACGGGATAGCCGAGCGACCGCAGGATCGGGAAGACGCGCATGTCGACGACGAGATTGTTGTACCCGAAGCTGAAGCCGCGCTCGGTGACGAACACCCTGCGGTTGCCCGCCGCGGTGACCTTTTCGATCGCGTGCCGCATGTCGAGCGGCGCGAGGAACTGGCCCTTCTTCAAATTGACCGCGCGTCCCGTCCGCGCGGCGGCCTCGATCAGATCCGTCTGGCGTGACAGGAACGCGGGTATCTGAAGGACGTCGGCGACGTCCGCCGCGATGGCCGCGTGGGAGGGTTCATGAATGTCGGTCAGGATCGGCACGCCCGCGGCCTCGCGCACGCGCGCCAGGATGCGGACACCCTCCTTCAGGCCAGGGCCGCGAAAGGACGCGCCCGACGTCCGGTTGGCCTTGTCGTACGACGCCTTGAAGATGAAGGAAACCGAGGCACGCCGCGTGATGTCGCGCAGCGCGAGCGCCGTCTCGACGGCGTGGGCCTCGCTTTCGATCACGCAGGGTCCGGCGATGAGCACGAGCGAACCGCCGCCAATGCTGACGCCGCCGACGTCGATCTTCTGCGCGGGAAGCACGCGCTTACCCTACCACGGACGCCGCTGCCGGGTGCCGCTGCGCCAGCTTGTGGCGATAGCTCGCCTCGACAAATCCGCCGAACAGCGGATGCGGCTTCAGGGGCTTCGATTTGAACTCGGGATGGAACTGGACGGCGACGTACCACGGATGCGAGGGCAGCTCGATGATCTCCACGAACTTGCCGTCGAGCGACCGACCGACGATCTCCAGGCCGCGCTCGGTCAGCGCCTTTTCATAGAGGCAGTTGAACTCGTAGCGGTGGCGATGGCGCTCGTGGATGACGTCGCTTCCGTACAGGGCATGCGATTTCGAGCCGGGCTTCAACTGGCACGCATACGATCCCAGCCGCATCGTCCCGCCCAGATCGTCGACGCCGAGCAGGTCGCGCAGCTTGTAGATGACGTTGGTCTTCGTGTCGGGCGAGCACTCCGTCGAATCGGCCTCGGCGAGTCCGCACACGTGCCGCGCGTACTCGACGGCCGCCCACTGGAAACCGTAGCAGATGCCGAAGTACGGGATGCCGCGCTCGCGGGAGATCTCCGCCGCGCGCATCATGCCGCGAGTGCCGCGATCGCCGAAGCCGCCGGGAACGAGGATGCCATCGGCGCCGTCGAGGAGCTGCTCGCCGCCCGGCTGCTCGAGCGCCTCGGCTTCCACCCACCGGATGTTGACCTTGAGGCGGTGCTTGAATCCGCCGTGATAGAGCGCTTCGTTCAGACTCTTGTACGAGTCCTCGTAGCCGACGTACTTGCCCACGACGTGGATCGTGATCTCGTCCGCGGGATTCCTGATGCGATCCGCCAGATCGACCCAGGCGTCCATGCGCGCCTCGGTCTGCGGGAGCTGCAGGCGCTGGAGGACGATCCGGTCCAGGCCTTCGGCCGCGAGCACGATCGGCACCTCGTAAATGCTCGACACGTCCTTCGCGGTGATCACCGCCTCTTCGTCGACGTCGCAGAAGAGGGCGATCTTCCGTTTGATGTCCTGGTCGAGGAACCGATCGGTGCGGCAGAGCAGAATGTCGGGCTGGATCCCGATCGCGCGCAGATCGCGCACGCTGTGCTGGGTCGGCTTCGTCTTCAGCTCGCCGGCGGCTCCGATGAACGGCACCAGCGTGAGATGAATATAGAGCGTGTTGTCGCGCCCGACGTCCTGCCGGAGCTGGCGGATCGCCTCGACAAAGGGGAGGCTCTCGATGTCGCCGACCGTTCCGCCGATCTCGACCAGGACGATGTCGACGCCCTGCGCGACGGCGCGGATGCTGTCCTTGATCTCGTTGGTGATGTGCGGAATGACCTGGACGGTGCGTCCGAGATAATCGCCGCGCCGCTCCTTCTGGATGACGGACAGATAAATCTTGCCTGTCGTCCAGTTGTTGTTCCGCGTCGTGACCTGGCTGGTGAAGCGCTCGTAGTGGCCGAGGTCCAGGTCCGTCTCGGCGCCATCGTCGGTCACGTAGACCTCGCCGTGCTGGTACGGACTCATGGTGCCCGGATCGACGTTGATGTACGGGTCGAACTTCTGGAGCGCGACCTTGTAGCCGTGTCCTTCGAGCAGCGCCCCGATGGATGCCGCCGCGAGGCCCTTGCCGAGGGAGGACACCACGCCGCCGGTGACCAGGATGTACTTGACGGGCCGCGAGTTGGATTGCATCTTCGTGTTGGTTTCTCAGGTGGTTATGGCGTGCGCCATGAGGGCGCGCACGCGTTCGAGGTCCTCGCGCGTATCGACGCCGATCGTCTGGCTGGCCGTGGCGACGGCCTTGATCCGGATACCGTGCTCGAGCGCCCGCAACTGCTCGAGGGCTTCGGCCTGTTCCATGGCCGTCTGCGGGAGCGCCGCGAGCCGCAGCAGCGTGGCGCGGCGGTAGACATACAGCCCCACATGCGCCCATGCGGTAACCGGGGGCTGACCGGCGCGCGTGAACGGAATCGGCGCCCGCGAGAAGTACATCGCGAAGCCGTCCGCGTCGACGACGATCTTGGTCACGTTCGGGTCGTGCAGCTCCGAGGCGTCCGTGATTCTTCTTCGCAGCGTGCTCATCTCCATGCGGCCCGCGACCGCAGACGATGGATCGGCCGTGAACGGCGCGACTGCGGCGTCGATCGTCTCGGGCATGAGGAGCGGCTCGTCCCCCTGCACGTTCACGATCAAATCGCAGTCGAGCGAAGCGGCGACTTCCGCGAGACGGTCGGTTCCGCTCTGGTGTGAGACGGACGTGAGCCGCGCCTCGCCGCCGAACCGCTCGACCGCATCGAGGATGCGGCGGTCGTCGGTCGCGACGATGACGCGCGAGACGGATGCCGCGGCCGCGGCCCGACGATACACGTGCTCGATCATCGGTCGGCCGGCGATGTCCTCGAGAGCCTTGCCCGGAAGCCGCGTCGACTGATATCGCGCGGGGATGATGGCGACTGCGGAGACGGGAACCTGGAAAAGGGAAGGCCCGGTGTCAGAAACAGGGGGCACGGCAAATCTTACCATGGCAAAGAGTTGGTGGTAACATGAGATGCACCGGAACAGCCTCGGTGCGTCGATGATTACACGCAGGACGGCGGGCTACGGAACCTTGGGCGCGATCCTCGTCGCGTGCCTCGCGGCCGCGAACATGCCGTCGCAGGAGCCCGGACGCGCGCGCGAGCCGCGCGAGCGGCGTGCCGCCGCTCCGGCCGGGTCGGATGCGATCGCCGCCGAAGTACGTTCGCAGGCCGCGCGTCTTCACGTCCGCATGTCGCAGGCGCCGGTCCCCGACGCAAATCCCCGCAATCCTTTCGCCTTCGTGGCCGCGCCGCGACCCTCGCGCCCGGAGGCCGGAACGGTCCGCGCGACTGTGGTCGAGGAGCCCTCCGCGCCCGTGCCGCCACCGCCGCCTCCGCTGATCCTGATGGGCATCGCGGAAGACCCCTCGCCGGCCGGTCCGCGCCGAACGGCCGTGATCGCCCTTCGACAGGCCCAGGGCGATCCCGAGCTCAGTCGAGGGATCGGCCAGGGTGACGACATCCTGATCGTCACGGAAGGCCAGCTGATGCTGGGGCGCTACAAGGTGACGAAAATCGGCGCTGACGCAGTGGAGCTCGAGGACGTCACGACGCACGGCTTCAGGCGATTAGCGCTTCGATAAGGCGCGTCAGTCCAACTCCCAAAGACAATTCGTGAATGAATTCGTGGATTCGTGAACTCGCGAATTCAATTCACCAACTCACCAATTCACCAATTCTCCTTGGGAGTTGGGAGTCAGTCGAGCCTGACGACCGACGCCTCTTTTACGCCTGGCAGCTTCTTGATCTCGGTAACGGCGGCCTCGAGCCCGCCGCCCTCGTCGATGCCGATCACGCCGACCGCGCCCGCCTCGTTTCTGCCGAGCGCAAAGCTGGCGATGTTGACGCCCGCGCGGCCCAGCGCTGTGCCGACGCCGCCGACGACGCCGGGCCGATCTTCGTTGGCCATGACGATCAGCGTGCCCGAGAGGGGCGCCTCGACAGGCACGCCGTCGAGGCCGCTCAGGCGCGGGTGCGCCGGCTCGACGACGGTGCCCTCCACCCAGCGTTCGGTATTCGCGCCGCGGATTTTGACCGAGACGACGTGCACGTAATCCCGCGGGCGCGTGCTCCGCGATTCCAGCAGCTCCAGTCCGCGCTGCTCGGCCAGGGCGCGCGCGTTGACCGGCGTGACGCTTTCGGACGCGCGCGACAGCGCGCCAGCCAGCACCGCGCTGCCGACGACGTTCTGGTAGGCTGACATCAGGGGGCCGTAGTACCGGATGCTGATCGCCGCCGCGCGCTCGGGAAGCAACTGCGAGACCAGCGCCCCCAGTCGCTCCGCCAGCGCCAGATAGGGACGCAGTTTCGGGACGTCCTCGGTCGGCACCGCGGGAAAATTCACCGCGTTCCTCACGATCCCTTCCTGCAGGTAATCACGGACGTTGATCGCGATCTCGGTGCCGACGAGCTCTTGCGCCTCGGTCGTCGACGCGGCGATGTGCGGCGTGGCGACGACCTGGGGCAGCGACGTCAGGCGTGAATCCGCCGGTGGCTCGGTTTCGAACACATCGAGTCCGGCGCCGGCGACGTGTCCCGATTCGATGGCCTCCGCGAGGGCCTTCTCATCGATGAGCTCACCTCGCGCCGTGTTCACAATCCGCACACCCTTCCGCATCTTCGCGATCGTGGCGGCGTTGATCAGGTGCCGTGTTTCCGGCAGCGCGGGCACGTGGAGCGTGATGAAGTCCGCGCGTGCCAGCAATTGATCCAGATCGATGAGCGGCACGCCGGCTGCATCCGCCGTGCGTGCCGGAATGAACGGGTCGTACGCCACAACATCCATGCCGAAGGCGCGCGCGCGTGACGCCACCTCGCGTCCGATCCGGCCGAACCCGATGACGCCGAGCACTTTGCCGCGCAGCTCGACGCCGGTCAGCTTTTTCTTCTCCCACACGCCCCGCTTCATCGCCGCATCGGCCAACGGCACGGCTCGCGCGAGCGAGAGCATCAAGGCGAGCGCGTGCTCGGCCACGCTGATGCTGTTGGCGCCGGCGGCGTTCATGACGAGAATGCCGCGGGCCGTCGCCGCGGGCACGTCGACGTTGTCCACGCCGGTGCCCGCGCGCGCCACGACGCGCAGCCGCGGCGCCGACGCGAGGAGGTCCGCCGTCACTTGCGTGGCGCTGCGCACGATCAGGGCATCGGCATCGGTCAGATCGCGCGCCAACTCGTCGGGCTTGCGACCCGACCTGGCATCGACGGACCAGCCGGACGATTTCAACGCGTCGGCGGCAGAGGCAGGAAGGGAGTCGGCGATGACGATGTGCACGCGCAGATTATAATGGCGCGTTTGTCGATCTCCCGCGCACCATCGTGGTGCAAACCGCATGAAACTCCCGATTTGATGCGGCGCAAACAATGATTGGGCCGGGGTTTTCCACAAACTTTTCCACAGTTTCTGTGAAGATCCGGTGACGCAGAAACGGGGACGTGACCTAATGCCGAATTTTTCAATCCTTCGAACGCCAGCCGCGGGAACCGCCATAACGAAAAAGAACGGACGCCTCGTCGTGCCCGACGATCCGATCATTCCTTTTATCGAAGGTGACGGGACCGGTCCCGATATCTGGCGCGCGAGCGTACGCGTACTCGACGCCGCCGTCGCCAAGGCGTACAGCGGCACACGAAAGATTGCGTGGATGGAAGTCTACGCGGGCGAGAAAAGCTCGCAGTTGTTCAACACCTGGCTTCCGGACGACACAGTCGAAGCCTTCCGCGAGTACTACGTCGGCATCAAGGGACCGCTGACCACGCCCGTCGGCGGCGGCATCCGGTCCCTGAACGTGGCGCTCCGGCAGCTTCTCGACTTGTACGTCTGCCTGCGTCCGGTCCGCTGGTATCGAGGCGTGCCGTCACCGGTGAAGCGCCCGGAGAAAATCGACATGGTGATCTTCCGTGAGAACACGGAAGACATCTACGCCGGCATCGAGTACGCGGCGGGCACGCCCGAAGCCCAGAAGCTGCTCGACTTTTTCGCGCGGGAGTTCCCGAAGGAATTCACGAAGATCCGATTTGGCACCGCGCAGGCCGCGACGGCGTGGCAGAGGGCGCTGGAGGAGATCGGCGCGCCGCACCGGGACGTTGGCGTGCAGGTCGGACTGGGTCTGAAGCAGGTCAGCTATCTCGGTTCCGAGCGGCTGATTCACAGCGCGATCTCCTACGCGATTCAGAACCAGCGCAAGAGCGTGACGCTCGTCCACAAGGGAAACATCATGAAGTTCACCGAAGGCGCGTTCCGCGACTGGGGATACCAGATCGCGAAGCAGTCCTTCGGCGCGACGGAGATCGACGGCGGGCCATGGTGCAGGATTCCGGACGGGAAGCGCGGCGCCGGGCTCCTGATCAAGGATGCGATCGCGGACATTACGCTGCAGCAGGTGTTGACCCGCCCGGACGAATTCGACGTGATCGCGACGCTGAACCTGAACGGCGATTATCTGTCCGACGCCCTGGCCGCCCAGGTGGGCGGCATCGGCATCGCACCCGGCGGCAACATCAACTACGTCACGGGGCACGCGATCTTCGAGGCCACCCATGGGACCGCTCCCAAGTACGCCAACCAGGACAAGGTGAATCCCGGCTCTGTCATTTTGTCGGGCGAAATGATGCTGCGGCACATGGGGTGGGGCGAGGCCGCAGACCTGGTGGTCAAGGGCATGGACGCGGCGATCTCGGCCAAGACGGTCACCTATGATTTCGCGCGGCTGATGGACGGCGCCACCGAAGTGACGTGCTCTGGGTTCGCGGACCGGATCATCGCAAACATGTAGCCTCCGCCTTTGGGCGGAGGTTCTCTCCAGGAGTCACATGAATCGAAAAGTCACGGTAGTGGGAGGCGCCGGCAACGTCGGGGCCACTGTCGCGCGCGCGATCGCCGACAAGGAACTGGCCGACGTCGTCATCATCGACATCGCCGATCAGAAGGCGAAGGGGGTCGCGCTCGACATGTACGAGGCGTGCCCGATCGAGCAGTCGGATTCGCGCATCATCGGCGCCGGCGCGGACGAGGCAGGGTGGAAGGAGACCGCCGATTCCGATGTCGTCGTCATCACGTCCGGCGTGCCGCGCAAGCCCGGGATGAGCCGCGACGATCTGCTGCAGATCAACTACAAGATCATGCAGTCGGTCACCGAGCAGGTAATCAAGTACTCTCCGAAGTGCATCATCGTCCCCGTGGCGAATCCGCTGGACGCGATGTGCCAGGCGGTCTATCGGCTGAGCAGGTTTCCGCGCGAGCGCGTCATCGGCATGGCCGGCGTGCTCGATTCCGCGCGCATGCGGACGTTCATCGCGATGGAGACGGGCGTGTCGGTCGAGAACATCCACGCGTTCGTCCTCGGGGGCCACGGCGACACGATGGTCCCGCTGCCGCGGTATTCCACGATCGCGGGCATTCCGCTGCCCGACTATCCGGGCCTGTCGGCGGACACGATTGCGGCGATCGGGAAGAGAACCGCGGACGGCGGCGCCGAGATCACCAAGCTCGTCGGCACGAGCGCGTGGTACGCGCCGGGCTCGGCCGCGGCGGAGATGGTCGAGATCATCCTGAAGGACAAGAAGAAGATCGTCCCCTGCTCGGTCTTCCTCCAGGGCGAGTACGGAATCCGCGACCTCTTCGTCGGCGTGCCCGTGAAGCTGGGCGCGCGCGGCGTCGAGCAGATCATTCAAATCAAGCTGACGCCCGAGGAGGACGCTGCGCTGAAGAAGTCCGCGGCGGCGGTCAAGGAGCTGACGGACGTGATCAAGGTCTAGCAGGAAACGGCGCCGCAGGCCGGGTCGCTTCAGACCCGGCCTCGGCGACGGTTTGCCGCTCTCGACGCTGGTGGACGTGAACGGGCGCCGCTGACGGCGCGGGCATGTGCGGTCAGCGGCCGCGAACGAGCGTGGCCTTCAAGTACTCGCGATTCATTCGGGCGATGTTGGCGATCGAGATCCCTTTCGGGCACACGGCTTCGCACTCGCCCTCGTTCGAGCAGCTCCCGAACCCCTCGGCGTCGTGCCGATCCA
>DATJFE010000093.1:0-11888 GCA_035495955.1 Vicinamibacterales bacterium
GCTGGTCAGCTTCATGGACTACGACTTGGGATACTTTGATGACGAAACGTGTCGGCTCGAGCCGATCGAGAATCCATTCGGAGCCAAAGTGTTACCTATGTCTCCGGAATGAAATGTCACCCATGTACTCGGAATGAACCAGTTGAAATTGGAGGCGCCGCCCGGATTTGAACCGGGGATGGAGGTTTTGCAGACCTCTGCCTTACCACTTGGCGACGGCGCCGGTCGGAATCAATGGGACGAGGAAGGTTCCGGCCGCGGACTATGTGCGGCTACAACAGCGTGGCGGGAAGAACGGATTCATCACAGCGATCGATCCAGCACGTTGAAGCGAATCCTCAGTCGCCCTCTGCAGATTCCCGTCGCCCGAGCGAACGAAGCGGAGCGCGCTGCGAAAGAGCGAGCGTAGCGCAGTGAGCGAGCCGGGGTGCAGGGGCCCCGACGATCAAAAATGGAGCGGGAAACGGGATTCGAACCCGCGACTTCGACCTTGGCAAGGTCGCACTCTACCACTGAGTTATTCCCGCTCGCCCCAGAGCCATCGATCATAACACTCCGGCTGAACCGCAATCAACCTGCCGCGGGTCAGCCGTTTACCGCCGTCACTGCTTCGCGAGGAATTCGAGCGCGATCGCAGCCCCGTCGAGCTCCCCCGCCCGGAACGTCAGATACACATGGTCGGGTGGCTGGCGCACGCCGCAGGTTACCCTGGTGAGCGGATCCGATCGATAGCTGATGAAGTCGATCTGGTCGAAAGCCGTCGCCTGAAAGCGCGCGACACGATCGGACAGCCGCACCACGAGCTCGATCCGCTTCGGCGCACAGTCGATTCGCTCGAGCGATCCCTCGACGCGGCGCTCGCCCGGCTGTACCGGACGATACGCAGGGTGAACTGTCGAATCGGCTCCGGCGGCTGCAGCCGACTCGGACGGCGGCGCCGGGCGATTCGTGTTCGATGGCTCCTCTGCCGCTCCGCGGCCGCGGTTCGCCCTCTCCTCGGCGGCGACCGTCCGCCGCATCGCGGCGAACGCCGCGTCCTTGCCGCCAGGCAAATGCGGTCTCGCCATCACGTCGCCGAGCACGGCTCGCGCGGCCGCGTATTGGCCGGCTCGCGTCAGGGCCTGCGCCAGCAGGAGCGCGTAGTCGTCGCGCGCGGGCACAGCGTCGTGGGCCTTCTTCAGCGCATCGACGGTCCCCGCCGGGTCGCCGCCGGATTCGTCGAGCGCACGCGCGTAGAGAACCTGAAGGTTGGGAATATCGCCGCGCGCGCGCGCCGCCCGTTCCAGCGCGGCCCTGGCGGACGCGATCGACGACTGGTCCATCGAACCCGCGCCGGTCAGCAGCGTCGAGCCGATCATGTAATCCGACAGCCAGTCGGTCGAATCGCTGTCGACCGTCGCGGCAGGATGCTCGCCAATTGCAAATGCCCGTCCCACCGCCGCTCGCGCGAAGGCCGGCTTCAGGTTCAGCGCCCGATCGAAATGCCTGACAGCATCGTCGTTTCGCCGCAACGCGACGAGGAGCTCTCCCAGGGTAGCCTCGGCGTCGGCCGGCGCGAAGGACACGGCGGCGCCGGGCGCGCGCGTGATTCGATCCGACATCGTGTAGCGCGTAGCGGCGATCAGACGCCGCTCCGAATAGGCCCGCAGGGCCTTCATCATGTCCTCCCGCCCGAACTGACGCTCCCACGCCGCGGCGGGATCCGCGCCGGTCGACAGCTCGCCGACGTAGGCACGGAGCTGCGCCCGGCGATCCGGCTCGCCATGCAACAGCATGTGCGTCAGCATCCAGCATTCGGCATAGAACACGCCGCGGCGGGAATTCTCGTTGTATTGGGGCGAATCGTGCTTCGTCGCCAGCAGTTCCTTCAACGGAAGCCACGTCTCGCTCGCGAGCGTACGATAGTGGCTCTCGATCGTCCGACCGATTGTCACGAACTGCCCACTGTTCTCGAGATCGAACGAGCTGTAGTACTCCGCGAGCCCCTCGTTCAGCCACACCGGGAGCCCCGGCTCGACGTTATTGACCAGGAGATGCGAGTATTCGTGAAAGACAGGCCGAAGGAAATCCGTGGAGCGCTGAGGCCCAATCAGGATGTAGTTGATGTTTGGCGCGGCACGAAGAGGCCGCCGATCTCGACGGGCTTTCCGTTGTAAACGGGCTTGAACTCCTGAAACGTCTTGTCGTCCGAGAACACGAGGATGAGCGTCGGGACGGCCGTGCTCGTCACGGTGCTCGAGAGCAGTCTCGTCAACGCTTCACGGAAGCCTTCGAACTGCGTGCCGACGCTCCGCAGCCGCGACTCCCCGACCGTTCCGATGACGATGAAGTTCGACGTGTCGATGCGAGCCCATTTCTGATCGGCGTCGCTCGGACGCGCGAACAGGAGCACGGCCAGGACGACGCTCGCGATCCCTCTGGGCATCGGCACCAGTGTACTCGTCAATCGGTCGCGTCGAACGCGTTCGGGTAGACCGCGATCGCCGGCCCCTCCGTCAGCGCATCGTCGATGGCCACGACATCGAAGCGGCAGGGACGATTGGTGATTCTATTCCTGGCCAGGTACTCGACCGCCATGGCCGTCACCTTGCGCTTCTTGGCATCGGTCACCGACTCCGCCGCGCGGCCGAACTCCCCCGTCGCGCGCGCCCGGACCTCGACGAACACGATCGTCCCCTCGTCCTCCGCCACGACGTCGATTTCGCCATGCCGCGTGCGGTAGCGGCGCGCGAGAATTGCGTACCCGCGCGCGGTCAGCTCGCGAACCGCAAGATCTTCGCCCAATTCGCCGAGGATCTGGCGCGCGTAGGTCATGACCCGGCGACAGTGGCAAATCGCGGGCCGGGCTGGATGAAGGCTAACTGCGCGCGAGGGCGTGGGCCTGCGCGACCTCGGCCAGGGCCTCGTCGAAGATCCCCAGGACGGTGTCGGCTTGATCGATGCTGAGCACGAGCGGCGGCGCAAAGCGGACGGCGTTCCGTCCGGCGCCGAGAATGAGCGCGCCGCGGCGGAACATCGCCTGGACGAGCGCCCCCCGCTCCTCGACGGCTCGCGCCTTGGTCTTCCGATCGCGCACCAGCTCGACGCCGATCATCAGCCCTCTCCCCCGGACGTCGCCGATCAGCGGATGCTTGTCCTGCAGCGCGCGCAGCCCGTTCATCATGTGCTCGCCGACGCGCGCCGCGTTGTTCACGTACTGGCCGCGCAGGAGGCGCAGCGTCGCGAGCGCCGCGGCGCAGGCGACGGGATTGCCGCCGAACGTGCTCGCATGCGCCCCCGGCGGCCAGCTCATGACGTCGGCGCGCGCGCACGTCACGCCGAGCGGAAGGCCGGACGCGATGCCCTTCGCGATGTTGACGATGTCGCCGGTCACGCCGAAATGCTCCGCCGCGAACATCTTTCCGGTCCGCCCCATGCCGGACTGCACTTCGTCGAGCACCAGCATCATCCCGTGCTGCTTCGTCAGATCGCGCAGCCCCTGCAGGAAACCGGTGGGCGGGACAATGTAGCCTCCCTCGCCCTGGATGGGCTCGACGACAATGGCCGAGACCTCGTCGGGCGCGGTGAGGTGCACCAGGATCTGATCGCGGATGAACGAGAGCGAAGCCTCCGCGCAGGCATCCGCGCTGCCGTTGAAGCGGTAGACGTCGGGATACGGCGCGTGATAGACGCCAGGCATCAGCGGCCCGAATCCGCGCCGCTGGACGGACTTGCTCGACGTCAGCGCGAGGGAGCCGAGCGATCGCCCGTGAAAGGATCCGAGAAACGCGATGATGTTCGGCCGCTTCGTGTAGTACCGCGAGAGCTTGACGGCGGCCTCGGTCGCCTCGGTGCCCGAATTGCCGAAAAACGATCGGACGTCGCCGTCGATCGGCACAAGCGCCGCCAGTTGCTCCGCGAGGCGGACCTGCGGCTCGTAATAGAAGTCCGTCCCCGACATGTGGATGAACTTGGCCGCCTGCTCCGCGATCGCCTTGACCACCTCCGGATGCGACACGCCGGTCGAGTTGACCGCGATGCCGGCGGCGCAGTCGATGAACACGTTGCCGTCGACATCCTCCACGACGGCCCCTTCGCCGCGCGCGATGACCAGCGGGTAGTCGCGCGTGTAGGACGGCGACACGAACCTGGCGTCCGCGTCGATGATTGCCTTCGCCTTCGGGCCCGGCAGCGGCGTCTTGATATCCGGCGCCTTCTTCATAAGTTCAGCATTCGGCATTCACTTCCGCTTCCACCGCGTTCCCGTCGCCAGGTCCTCGAGCAGAATGCCGCGCGCCTCGAGATCCCTTCGAATTCTATCCGCTTCGGCGAAATTCCGCGCCGCGCGAGCGGCCCGTCGTGCCTGGATCGAGGCCTCGATCTCCTCGACCGGCACCGGCGGCGTCTCCTCTTCGATGCGTCGAAGCGACAGGATCCCGAGCACCCGGTCGAAGCGATCGAATGTCTCGCGGATGGCCGCGGCGTCGCCGGCGCGCAGCTCCCCTGCATCGATCGCCGAATTGAGCGCCCGTACGAGCTCGAAGGCGCCGCCCAGCGCGGCGGCCGTATTCAGATCGGCGCGGATGTGATCGGCGAACGCCGACGCCGCCGCCTCGAGCTTCGCCCTCGTCTCGGGCCGGGGATCGCCGGCCGGTAAACGATCGAGGCGCGCGAGAAAATCCGTCAGCCGCTTGACCGCTTCTTCCGCCTGCGCCAGCACGCTCCACGAGAACTTCAGTTGCTTCCGATAGTGCGTGCCCAGGTACAGATATCGCAGCGCCGACGGCCGGAAGCCCCGCGCCGAGATGTCCTCGAGGTTGTAGACGTTGCCGAGCGACTTCGACATCTTCTCGGCGGTCCTGTCCTCCTCCTCGATCATCAGGTGCTCGACGTGCACCCAGAACCTGGAGAACGTGCGGCGCGTCGCTCCTTCCGCCTGCGCGATCTCGTTTTCGTGATGGGGAAAGATGAGATCGATGCCGCCGCCATGGATGTCGATCGGCAGATCGCCCAGGAGCTCCTCCGCCATCGCAGAGCACTCGATGTGCCACCCCGGCCGTCCGGGCGGGAGCCCGGGTTCCCAGACGGGCTCCCCGGGCCGCGCCGCCTTCCACAGCACGAAGTCGCGCGCGTCCTCCTTGTCGTACTTGTCGGAGTCCACGCGGGCGCCGCTCTTGATGCCGCTGTGATCGAGCCGCGCGAGCCGGCCGTATTGCGGGAACGTCGAAATCTTGAAATAGATGGAGCCGTCGCTCGCGTAGGTGTGGCCGTTCCGCTCGAGCGCCTGGATCATCCCGGCCATCGCCGGAATGTGATCGGTCGCGCGCGGCGAATACTCGACCGGCTCGAGGCCGAGCGCCGCCGCGTCGCGGGTGAAGGCGTCGACGAACTGCTGCGTGTATTCGCGCAGCGGACGGCCCGCCTTGACCGACTCCGCGATCGTGCGATCGTCCACGTCGGTGTAGTTGCGCACCTGCCGCACCGCGTAACCCTCGAATTCGAGCGCGCGCCGCAGCACGTCGAGCGCGACGAACGTCCGGAAGTTGCCGATGTGCCCGCGGGCGTACACCGTCAGGCCGCACGTGTACATCCGCACGGTCCGGTCGTGCGAGGGGGTAAAGTCTTCTTCGCGTCGTGTGAGCGTGTTGAATAAGCGCAAGGTCAAAGCGGGACGACGATCTGCTCTTTCCGGCTGCCGGAGGCGGCGGTCACGATCAGCTCGCCGTCGCGCGCTTCCAGCGTGAGGGCGATCTCGGCGCCGCCGGACAGCTTCCGCGCCGCGGCTTCGACGTCGCGCACCAGACGGTGCGCCGCCGCCGCGTCCGCCCCCGAATATTCCGCGAACTTGCCGGCCAGCTCTCCGGCAAGCGCGTCGTACGGCGCCGCCCCGGGGATCGTCAGCCGCAGATCCACGCGGCGCGCCGGCTCTGGCATCGGACGATTCTATCAGGGCGCCGGTTCAGAGCGAGATCCGCCCGAACAGCCGGCGGGCCGCCCGGCAATCGGCGTCGATCTGCGCGCGCAGCGCGTCGACGTCGGCAAACTTCCGCTCGTCGCGCAGCCGCTGCACGAACGACAGGCGCACCTGCGCGCCGTAGAGATCGCGCGTCGCGTCCAGCAGGTGCGTCTCGACCTGAATCCGATCGACGTCCCCGAACGTGGGCCTCAACCCGACATTCGTCACCGACGGCCACGCGATCCCGTTGACGCTGGCCGTCGTGGCATACACCCCGGCCGGCGGAAGCAGCTCGTTCGCCGTCTGCAGATTCGCCGTCGGAAATCCGATTTGTCGGCCGCGCTCCGCGCCGCGGACGACGGTCCCGTCGATGAAGAAATGATGTCCCAGGAGCGCCCCCGCCTCGTCCACGCGGCCTTCCGACACGAGCCGCCGGATCCGCGTGCTGCTGACGACGAAATCCTTGTAGCGGACGGCGTCGATCTTTTCCGCTCTGAATCCATGGCGCGAGCCCAGGCCGCGCAGGACCGTGAACGTCCCGGCCCGATCGTGCCCGAAAAGGAAATTCGCCCCTACCCAGACCTCGGCGACGTGGAGCCACTCAACGAGCACCGTGCGCACGAACATCTCGGGATCCCAGAGCGACATCTCGTGCGTGAAGCGCAGCACGGCCACGCCCTGCATGCCGGCTCTCGCCAGCGCCTCGAGCCGCTGCTCGGTCGTCATCAGCAGGGCGGGCGCCTTGTCGGGACGCACGATCCGCGACGGATGGGGATCGAAAGTCATCGCGGCAGGCGTCCCGCCACGCTCGCCCGCGCGCCGGCGCACGCGATCGATGATCTTCGCGTGGCCGCGATGGAGGCCGTCGAAATTCCCCAGCGCGAGCACGGGACTGTGCCACCGCGGCGGCGGATCGTCCGGGTAGTACGAGATCACGAGACTCCCGGCATTACCAGCACGAGCCCGTCGTGAGCGAGCGTCATCCCGTCAGGCAAACGCTCGCACGTGGGCGCGTGGCGCAGGTCGTGGCACATGTGCGTGAAGTACGTCCGGGCCGCCGCCACCCGCCGCGCGACCTCGACCGCTTCGCTGAGCGCAAAGTGCGTCGGATGCGGGCGGTCGCGAAGCGCGTCGAGCACGAGCACGTCGAGCCCCTCGAGGAGCGGCCACGCCCGGTCGTCGAGCGCGCTGCAGTCGGTCAGATACGCGAAGCCGCCGAAGCGAAAGCCGAGGATCGGCTTCCGTCCGTGCCATACCGGCACCGGCTGCACCTGCAACGCTCCGATCGAAAACGGTCCCGAGATCGGGCGCAACTCGAGCTGCGGGAGGCCGCCCCCTTTCGGCGCGGACGGGTCGAACACGTAACTGAACATCTTCCGGACGTCGTCCAGCGTCGACTCGTCGCCGTAGCACGGCATCGGGGCCTTCATCAGCGCGTTGAAACGCCGCACGTCGTCCATGCCGAGGATGTGGTCGGCGTGGCCGTGCGTGAACAGAATCGAATCGATCCGTGTGATGCGGTGGCGCAGCGCCTGCTGGCGCAGGTCGGGCCCCGCGTCGACGAGGACGACGGCGCCGTCGCGCTCGACGAGGATGGACGGGCGCAGGCGGTTGTCGCGGGGATCGGTCGACAGGCACGTCTCGCACGCGCAGCCGATCGAAGGCACGCCGTGCGACGTTCCGGTCCCGAGAAACGTGACGCGCACCGGGCTACGGCGTGATGATGCGCTTCTGCCCCTCCTGGGCCTGAACGAAGCGCATGCGCAGGTCGTACAGCAGATCCTCGACGAGCTTGGCTTCTTCGCGCGACAGGTTGCCCTGCGTTTTCTCCTGCAGCATGCCGATGATCTCGATCATCTGCGCGGCGGCGATGATGTTGGGCTCCATCGGCTGGCCGGTCGACGGATCGGCGACGTCGCCGAAGTGCACCGCGGCCGTCGTCGCCAGCGAGAGGATGAACGCGGTGAAGCTGATGCCGGAATCGTCGGTCTCCACCTCGCGATGCTAGCATAGGCGGCGGAGCACGGCCGCGGAACACGCGGAATATGGCCGCGGAACACGCGGAGCACGGCCGCGGATCACGCGGAATACGCGGAATACGATGGAGCAGCAGACGCCCGACGCCGGCTCGGCGTTCCAGACGCTCGTGGACATCATGGCGCGGCTGCGCGGCCCCTCGGGGTGTCCCTGGGATCGCGAGCAGACGCTGGAGTCGCTGCGCGCGTTCGTGCTCGAGGAGACCCATGAAGTGCTCGAGGCGATCGATCGCGCGGACACCGGCGCGCTGCGCGGGGAGATCGGCGATCTGATCTTCGAGGGCGTCTTTCTCGCCCAGATCTGCGCCGACCGCGGCGATTTCACCGTCGCCGACTCGCTGCGGAGCATCAGCGCCAAGCTGATCCGGCGCCACCCGCACATCTTCGACCCCGGCGGGCGGCCACTCGAGACGCCCGGCGAAGTCCACCAGCAGTGGGAGCAGATCAAGGCGCGGGAACAGACCGACGCGGGCGAGCGGCGCTCGGTGCTCCGCGGCCTCGCGAAGGCTCTGCCGTCGCTCCTGCGCGCGCACGAAATCGGGACGCGCGTCGCCGCCGTCGGGTTCGATTGGGCCAGATCCGCGGACGTGATCGCGAAGATCGAGGAAGAGGTCGATGAGCTCCGCCGCGCGGCCGGATCCGAAGGTCCATCGCGGACGGAGGAGGAGATGGGCGATCTGCTGTTCTCGATCGCGAATCTGTCGCGCAAGCTCGGGATCGACCCCGAGTCCGCGCTGCGCAAGGCGAACGACAAGTTCACGGCGCGCTTCGAAGCGCTCGAGGACGCCCTTCATGCGAAGGGCCGCTCCGTGCACGACGCGAGCCTGGAGGAGATGGAGAGGGAATGGCAGGGCGTCAAGGGCACGCACGCGCCGACGGCGGCGGGCCACAAAGCCCACGAAGATCACGAAGGCCACAAAGGATCATGAGGCTACTCGCCTGAAGCCGGCCGGCATCAGCACGTCCACGTTGAAATTGAAGATGAACCCAAGTCGCAGACCTGTCGTTCGGAGATAGGAGGTTACCTGGCGGGTGTGAATCGTGATGATGGCTTCCGCAACTTTGCACTCGACGACGAGGACGCCTTCGACGATCAAGTCCAGCCTTTGGCCCGGTATCTCCCGGCCCTTGTAGACGACTGTGATGGGTTTTTCACGCTCGAACTTCAGGCCTCGGGAATCGAGCTCGAAGCATAACGCTTCGACATAAATCGATTCCTTGTACCCGGGACCAAGAACGCGATGCACGGCGATCGAGCTTCCGATCACACGTCTACCGATCCACTCAACTTCCGCTGGAATCGGCTCGATTATGAGTTTGTCCATACCAACTTCCTGAACTAATCGCCCTTTTGCGGCCTTTGTGATCTTCGTGACCTTCGTGCCGCCGCCGTGGCGCGTCTCGGGATCGGAGCGTGAACTCGTCACGCTCACCGCAGCCAGAGATCTCGCCGACTTCCCCACGTCCACACGCGCACGTGCTGACCGTTGGTATCCACCACCACCGCTCCATCGTCGGCCGTGCTGAAGACGTGCGCGCCCGCGGCGCGGTAGCGATCCACGATCGCCGGGGCCGGGTGCCCGAACGGGTTGTGGCGGCCGGCGCTGAAGATCACGGCCGCGGGATGAGTGGCGGCGAGGAATGGCGGCGAGCTGCTGCCGGGGCTACCGTGATGGGGCGCCTTGACGATCACGACCTGCGCGGGCTCGAATCGGGCGGCCACAGCGGGCTCGACGGCTTTGGTGATGTCGCCGGGCAGCACGAAGGCGACGTCGCCGATCCGTACCTCGAGGACGATCGAATCGTCGTTGCGGACCTTCTGCCGCTCCCACTCCGGATCGGGCGGATTGAGAACCGTGATCTTCGCCGGCCCCAGCATCAGCGACTGGCCGGTCCGCCGCTCCGCCCAGGGGATGCCAGCGCGGTCCGCGGCCTCGCGCAGGCGGCGCAGCGGCTCGCTGCGCGGAACCGGAATGCCCGCCCAGATTGCCGCGGGCCGCAGCGCGCGGACGATCGCCGGCGCGCCTCCGATGTGATCGGGATCCCCGTGCGTCAGCGCGAGGGCCTCGAGCGATCGCACGCCGAAGGCCCACGCGGCGGGAAGCGTGACACGACGTCCGAGGTCGAATGCGGATCCGGGGATGCCGCCTGCATCGACGAGCATCGGCCGCGCATCCGCGGGCCATAGGAGCGTGGCGTCGCCCTGCCCCACGTCCAACACCACCACACGCGTCCAGCCCTCGGCAGGCGCGGGCGCCAGGTGACCTCGCGCCAGGCCGGGCGAGAGAAGCATGATCGCTGCGGTCACGCACACCACCGCCGTTGCCGGCGCGCGCGCGGACCGGCCTCGTCCCAGCAGAATGACGAGCCACCCGAGATACCAGAGCGCCACGAGCCAGAGCGCGGGAGGCGGCACATCGAGCACCAGCCAGGGCGCCGCATCGACCAGCGACGCGGAGCCGAGCAGGGCCAGCGTGGCGACGTGCGCGACCCAGCCGGCCGCGGCGGCCGCCGCGGTCGAGACGGCCGCAACCGCGACAGCCAACAGACCGGCGATCTGAATGACCGACATGAGTGGAATGGCCGCAAAGTTCAGCACGAGCCCGGCGGCGCTGACGCGGCCGAAGAAACGCGCGCTCACGGGCGCCAGTGCGATCTCGGCGCAGATCGTCGCGGCGCAGAGCGTCCGTGCGCCGAACAGGAGCGTGCGAAACGCGCGCCTGCCCGCTCCGGCGCGGCGGTCGCGCGTCGGCGAAGGCGCGAGACGGGATGCGCCCGCGACGATGGCGACGGTCGCGCCGAACGAGAGCACGAAGCCCGGATCCATCAGCGTGAGAGGCGCCGTGGCGGCGGCGAACACGGCCGCGACCGCGAGGGCATTCAGCGGCGTACCCCGGTGGTCGACGGTTCGCGCGCCGAGATAGACCGTGCCGCCGACCGTGGCGCGCAGCACGGACGGCGCGAGGCCGGCGGCATACCCGTAGAACGCGACCAGCGCCATCGACGCCGCGGCCGTCGCGCGCGGCGGCAGCCGCACCGCGCGTCCCAGGGCGACGAGCATCGCGGTGAGCAGGGCGATGTTGCCGCCCGAGATCGCGATGACGTGATACGTCCCCGCGTCCTGCAGCCGCCGCTCGTCGTCCGGATCCAGTCCGCCGCGATCGCCGATCAGGATCGCGGTCACGACGCCGGCCGATTTCGGGCTCCACCGGCCGACCGACGCGGCCGTCGCGCGTCTGACCCAGACACGCAGCGCGCCGGCGGCTTCGCTCAGAACAGACCCGCGGGCGCGGAGCGTCACCAGCGCGGCGCTCTTGGCCGATCCGAGCAGGACGATCCCCTGCCGCGCGAGCCGGAGCCGATCGCTCGCGACGCCGGGGTCGCGGTAATCGAGCGGTTCGCGCAGGGACGCCGCGATCGAGACTTCCCGTCCCGCCTGCCAGTCCGAGGCGGCCGCAGCCGCCATGTCGCCCGCGATCGAGACGCGCACCCCGCCCGAGACGCGGCGCCCATCGGTGGCGCTGACGTCAACGACGATGCTCACGCCGTTCGCCGTCCGCGCGGCGTCCTCCCTCAACACACCGGCGATCGCCGCGGGCGCGTCGCGCGCGTATTCGCGGAACCACGCGAGGATCGGAGCGTTCCGCGAAGCCCGCTCCGCCTGCCCGCCCAGAGCGGCGCCGACGGCAAAACTTCCGGCCGCAACCGCCGCGGGGAAGATCGATCGCCGCCCGCTCCAGAACGCCGCCGCCGCCGCGAGCCATCCGAGCGCGACGACTGCGATCGTCTCAGGCGGCCCGCTGCCGAACACGACCGCCGCCGCGACGCCGGCGAGCATCGGGCAGGCGAGCAGCAGAGCCGGCGCGGACATGCAATCCGAATGACGAATGCTGAATGCCGAATGCCGGCCGTGAAAT
>DATJFE010000094.1:0-43447 GCA_035495955.1 Vicinamibacterales bacterium
CGAAAATCAAGATCCGACCCCAATGTCCTCCGGTGAGGACGACATGAAGGCGCCGACGACCCTCCACATCACCTGGGATCGCGACCTCATTTTCAACGGGACCTCCGCCGACGCCGCCATCGTCCTCGACAGCGCCGGCAAGGCCGGACCCTCGCCCGTCCAGACCCTCGGCTTCGCGCTCTCCGCCTGCATGGGCATGGACGTCGTCCACATCCTTCGCAAGGGACGCTACGATCTGCGCGGACTGACGGTCTCCCTCGTCGCCGAGCGCGCGCCCGAGGATCCCCATCGCATCACCTCCGTCGCCCTGACCTTCGCGATCACGGGCGCCGTCCCGCCGGAGCAGGTCCAGCGCGCGATCGACTTGTCGCACGAGAAGTACTGCTCGGTCTGGCACTCGATGCGCCAGGACATCTCATTCTCCGCACGCTTTACAATCGCGGCATGACCCAGCCCGCCGGCCGGCGGCGCTATCTCGATCTGCTGCGCGGCGTCGCCGTGCTCGTGATGATCGAGGCGCATGTCATCGACAGCTGGACGCGCGCGGCGGATCGCCGGTCGCGCGCCTTCGGCGAATCGCTGATCCTGGGCGGCTTCGGCGCGCCGCTGTTCCTGTTTCTCGCCGGCATCGCCGTGGCGATGTCCGCGGGATCCAAGGCGCGCCGCTTCGGCGACGAGGCGTCGGCCGCCCGCACCGTCCGCAAGCGCGGACTTCAGATCTTCCTGCTCGCCTTCCTGTTCCGCCTGCAGGCGTTCGTCCTGAGCCACGGTCCCGCATGGTCCCTGCTGAAGGTCGACATTCTCAACATCATGGGACTGGCGATCGTCGCGGCGGCGACGCTGTGGGGCGCCGTGCGCGGCGTTCGCGCGCGCGTGATCGTGTTCGCGTCGGCCACGGCCGCCATCGTCTGGGCGGCGCCGATGGTGCGCGCGTTCACGTGGCTCGCGCCGCTGCCGGATGCGATCGAAGGCTATTTGCGGCCCGTCCCGGCGCTGACCAACTTCACGCTCTTCCCGTGGGCGGCATTCGTGATGGCGGGCGCGGCGGTCGGCGTGATGCTGGATGCGGCGCGGACGCCGGAGGCGGATCGCCGTATCAACATGCTGCTCGGCACCGGCGCCGCCGCGATGACGCTGATCGCGTACAAGGCCTCGTTCCTGCCGCCGCTGGACCCGCGATCCCGGTTCTGGACGACATCCGCGAGCTTCTTCTTCATTCGCCTGGGCCTGATGCTGACGGCGCTGGCGCTGGCGTACGTCTGGGAGCAGCGGCCCTCAGCGGGGCGTCGCTGGAGCCCCCTTGCGGTGCTCGGACGCTCGTCGCTCTTCGTCTACTGGATTCACGTCGAAATGGTCTACGGCCTCATGTCCACGCCGCTGCACCAGGCGCTTCCGCTGCCAATCGCCTGGGCCGGGCTCGGGGTCTTCTGCCTCTTCATGCTGCTGTGTGCCGTCATGAAGGATCGCGCCCTGACGCGGTGGCGAGGACGCGGCGGTAGAGTCCACTCGCGTCCTGCTCAGTTGTCATCGCCTGCCAGCCGTCTCGCACCCTCGCGTTGAAACGCGCCTGTTTGCGGCCCCGCTGTTTGGTGCGGTCCTTGCCTCCCATTGGTACTGGAGGCGGCATGAAACTTCACGCGAGAACTCTTCCGGCGTGGATCGAGGACGAACGCCGGCTGCTTCGATATCTGGTCACGACCCACACCGGCCATCCGTATGTCGAGGACCTGCTCGATGCCATCTGCCTGATCACGTCATGGGTGCTGATTGCCGGTGCGGTGCTCGCGGTGGTGGGGGTGATTGCCGACGTCCTTGTATAGAATAACTCCAGCTAGAGCAATAATTTATGGATCGAAGCCACGCACCCACGGGTCTCCCGTTGGGATTCTGACGCTGAATCAATGTATAAAGATCGTCATGATCAGCGTCGCGGCCATCCGGATGCAGCAGTTTGGGGTGCAATTCTACCAGGCGTCGCTCTCCGCGAACGACATCGACAAGCTCGTCCGGTTCGAGGTCCTGAGCTACGGCGAGCAGGCGCAGCCGGTCCGCGGCGGCCGCAAGAAAGTGCCGACGCCGACGAAGGTCAACTGGGATCTGCTGGAGCGGCGCATCGCCTCCAGCGAAAAAGCCTACCAGCGCGCGATCATCCGTCGAAAGATTGACGAGCTCGTGCAGTACTACGAGCAGTGCCGCCAGGCAAGGGATCTGCCGTCGATCCCGGGCGCCGTCATCATCTCGTGCGACGAGGCGCTGCGATTCGAGCCGATGGAGGAAGGCTCGCCGCTCGGCACGCTGAAGGTGCCCGAGCGGGAAGGCATCCTCCGCGCAATCGACGGCCAGCACCGTCTCCTCGCGCTCCACGCGGACATCGAGCGCTTCGGCGCCGAGCGATTCACGGTCCCCGCGATCATTTTCGATCGCCTTCCGGAAGATCACGTCGTCCAGATGTTCGTGACCATCAACGCGAAGCACACGCGTCTGAACGCGTCACACCTCGTCTCGCTCTCCGGTCGGCAGCTCTATCGCGACGAGAACCTCGCGGCCGCGCACGACGTCGTCCGCGCGCTAAACGATCGGGAGGATTCCCCGCTCTACGGCGAGATCAAGCTGCTCGGCGTCGGCGGGGGACGCGTCGCCCAGGCGCCGCTCGCGCAGGAGCTGAAGAAGCTGTTCGCCGCCGAAGCCTTCGGCGCCGGGCGCAAGGGGGAGGCGTTCCGCGAAGAATCGAAGAAGTTCTTCGTCAACTATCTGAGACAGGTCGCGCAGGTCTTCGGCGCCGCCTGGAACGGCCGCAAGTACAGCATCAAGTCGGCCGCTGCGCTGCGCGCCTTCATCCGCGTCGCTCCCGACGTCGTCCGGCGCCTGGACCAGGAGCACGCCGATCGTACAGACTTCCGCGCCATCGGCCGCGTGATCTCTCCCTGGGGCCGTCGAATCGGCGATTTGCGGTTCGAGACGGAAGGCGCCTGGAAGCGCGGCGGGACGACCGTGGATTCGCTCGCGAAGGAGCTGAGGCTGGCGCTCCAGTACCCGGAGGGAGCCGCTGTCTAATTTGGGAATTGGGGAATTTGGAAATCTGGGAATTTTGCCTGCGCGGCCGACCGGCCGACCAAATTTCCCAATTCCCAAATGAAAAAGGGGGCCCCGTTATACACGGTGCCCCCAGACGATTGCGGGCGACCCGGCTCCCCAGCAACTCACGGCTCCCTGCCGTAAATATACAGGCCGCCTGCGCCATCCTCTTGAGCAAGGGACGTACCTCCTGATTTTCCGAGCGATTCGGATGATCGCGTTCACACCTCAGCGACGGAAATCGTGGCCGCGATCACAATTTTGGTTGGCGGCCCTTTGGTCGCTGCCGCTGGTGGCGCAGTTGGGTGTTCTGGAGGGGCAAGTCGTCGATGCGCGAACCGGTGCGCCGCTCGAGCAGGTCCTCGTGGTCGTGGAGGACGCGGGGAAATCGGCGCTGACCGATGCCGGCGGCCATTACACGATTGAGGGGCTCCCGCCTGGACGCCATCGGCTTTACGTTTCGGTGGTCGGCTACGCGCTGTTCCGGCGGGATGTCGACGTCGGGGCGGGCCGGCCGGCCGCGCTGACCATTCGCCTGAGCGAGGGGACCACGGCATACAGCGAGACCGTGACGGTCACGCCGGAGCCGTTTCGCGCGCCGGCCGATCCGGTGGCCTCGGCGTCCGTGCTGGGCAGCGCCGAGCTGCAGAACCTGCGCGGCGTCCTCGCGGACGATCCCCTGCGCGCGGTGCAGGTCCTGCCGGGCGTGGCGACCGGCGACGACCTGCGCAGCGAGTTCACCGTCCGCGGCAGCGATTTCCGCCATCTGACGTTCACCGTCGACGGCTTCGCGACGCCGTATCTCGTTCACACCGTCCGCGGCGTCGAGGACCGCGGACCGACCGGATCGGTCGCCATGATCAACAGCGACGTGCTGGAAGACGTCACGCTGCTCAACGGCGGCTACCCGCAGCGCTACGGCGGACACACGGGCTCCGAGGTCGATTTCCGGCTGCGTGACGGGTCGAGGGAGCGTCGTCTCTTTCATGTGGCCGTCAGCGGCACCAACGCCTCGGCCGTCGCCGAAGGTCCGATCGGCCGGTCGCGGCGCGGCTCCTGGCTGATCTCGGGCCGCCAGTCGTACCTCGATCTCCTGGTCCACCACCTGACCTCCCACGCCGTGAGCTTCGGCTTCGCGGACGCGCAAATGCGCGCCACGTACGATCTGACATCCAGACAGCGCGTCGATATCACGGCGCTCGCCGGGCACTCGCGCTTTCAGAACGAGCCCGGCCAGCACGAGGTGGACGACGTCGACGACGCCATCAACGCGTCGGTCGTCGGCGTGGTGTCGTGGCGATGGGCGCGGCCCGGCTCGCTGCTGACCCAGCGCGTGCTCGCCGCGGAGAATCATTTCCGCAACCGGAATCAGGCGGGCCTGGAGCTCGATCACGGGAAGGATCGTCAGCTCGCGTACCGCACCGATGCGACCGTCAGCGTCGCGAAGGGCCTGGAGCTTGGAGCCGGCGGATCGGTCGAACGGCTGGACGACAGCCGATTGCGGCGGCGTCTCGGCAGCAACCGAATCACGCTGGTGCAGCTCGACGACTATGCCGCGGGCGCCTATCGATCGGGAGGGTACGCGTCGGTACAGTGGAAGCCCGCCGCGCGCGTCACGATTGCGCCTGGCGTTCGGGCGGATCGCTGGGGGCTCACACGCCAGTCGACCGCGTCGCCGTGGCTCCTGACGGAATGGGGCGTGTCGTCCGGTACGCGGCTTCGCGCCTCGGCAGGACGGTATCAGCAGTTTCCCGATTTCGATCGCGTGCTGGGCGTCTCGGGGAGCGCGCTGCGGCCCGAGCGCGCCGATCAATTCGACGTCGGGATCGAGCGCCGGCTGAGCGCCTCGGTGCGCGCGAACGTAACGGTCTACGATCGCGCCGAGCACGACATGATTCGCCAGCCCGGCTCCGAAACGCGGCTCGTCGGGGCCCGCGTCGTCCGCGGATCCGCGAGCGCGGTGTTCCAGAACAGGCTCGACGGCTTCGCGCGGGGCGTCGAGCTGCTGATGCAGCGCAGCACGGCCGGACGCGGGGTTTCGGGCTGGATATCCTACGCTTACGGACGGAACCGCTATCGCGATTTCGTGTCGGGCGAGCGCTTCTGGGGTGATTTCGATCAGCGCCATACCCTCAACGCCTACGGGCTGTACCGGTATTCCGATCGGGCCAGCTTCGTCGCCAAGCTGCGCGTCGGCAGCAACTTTCCGATTCCCGGGTATTACGGGGAATCGGGGGGCGCGTATTTCGTGACGGACGTCAGGAACACCGAACGGCTGCCGGTGTACGGCCGGCTCGACCTGCGCGCGAACCGCACGTTCACCTGGTCGCAGCGGCGGCTCACGCTGTTCGCGGAAGTCATCAACGTGCTCAATCGCGACAACATGCGCTTCACGCCGCCCGGGATCAACACGTTGACGCGCGCGGCGACGACGCCGTTCGACTCGATGCTGCCGATCGTCCCGTCGGTCGGCGCCCTCATCGAATTCTGACAACCTCGGCGCCGGCGTCCTTCCTTGACACGGCCGCCGTGGGTCATTACTCTCGCCGCACACACGCCAGGTTCGTCAGGGAGGAGCAGCATGCGGAAGCCGGTTCTATCGCTCGTCCTGTTCACCGCCATCTTCACCGCCACCGTCGCGTACGCCCAGAACGCGCAGATCAGCGGCACGCTCAAGGACCAGACCGGGGCCATCGTGCCGGGTGTGACCGTCACCGCCAAGAACGTGGACACGGGGCTCAGTCGAAGCGCCGTGAGCCAGACGAACGGAGACTACCGGATCCCGGCGCTGCCGCCGGGACGCTACACGCTCACCACCGAGCTGTCGGGATTTGCCGTGGAAACGCGTCCCGACATCGTGCTGATCATCGATCAGGACGCCGTCATCAATTTCACGCTCAAGCCTGCCCGCGTCTCGGAGGCGGTGACCGTGACAGGCGAGTCGCCGATCGTCGACACGACCAAGTCCGACGTCTCCACGTCGGTGTCGACGCAGCAGATTCAGGACCTGCCGGTCGCCTCGCGGCGCTGGATCGATCTGGCGATGCTGACGCCGGGCACGTCGCAGGACAACATCCGCGGCTTCTTCTATCGCGGCAACGTCAATGTCGGCGCCGGCACGCGCGAGTACTCCAACGGGTTCATCGTCGACGGCGTGAACAACACCTGGGCCGAGATGGGCGAGCCGCGCCAGAACTTCGCGATGGACGCGATCCAGGAGTTCAAGGTCTCGACCTCGAACTACAAGGCGGAATACGGACTGGCGACGGGCGGACTGCTGACGGTCGTCACCAAGTCAGGCACGAATCAACTGCATGGATCCGGTCTGATCTTTTTTCGTCACTCGGACCTGACGGCGGAGGAATACCCGCAACTGCTGCTGGATCGCCAGCAGGGAGTCCCGGACGGCACCAACAAGCCCGCCTATCACCGATATCAGTACGGGGGTACGCTCGGCGGTCCGATCGTCCACGACAGGACGCACTACTTCGTCGCCTATGAGGGGACGAAGGAGCAGCAGAACTTCACGATCAACACGCACGGCGTGTGGCCCGATCAGGACAAGGTGTATCCCAGCAAGCAGACGCGCTGGACGTACAACGGGAAGGTGGATCACCAGATCTCGCCGAGCCAGAGCCTGTTCTTCCGCTGGGGCGCCGAAGACGAATACCGGCCGATCATCACGACCGGTGGACGGACCTCGCCGAGCGCGAGCTTCGACTTCGCCGTCCCGCGCCAATCCGCGGTGCTCAGCCACACGTGGGTGATGAGCAACGCCACGCTGAACGACGTGCGCGTGCAGTATGCGTACTCGAAGTACGAGGTGGCGCCGCCGTACAGCCACGGCGACTGGGCGCCGGGCGATTTCACCGCCCGCCTGAAGTACTGCACGCCGGTCTTCAGCTATCCGTCGATCGTGCTCGGCGGCTGCGGCAACGCACAGATGGGTCCGGAGCATCGCTATCAGGTCAAGGACGACTTCTCGCACCTGACGCAGGGTTGGGGCGGCGCGCACCAGTGGAAGATGGGCGTCGACTTCAGTTACGTCCCGTTCCAGGCCGACCTCACGAATTCGCCGTACGGGAGCTGGACGTTCCCGAAGGACGTGGTCTACAACGCGGCCGACAAGACCACCTGGCCGACGCGGTACACCGAGTCGCTGCCGACCTACGCGAACATCCCGACGAGAACGTTCGCCGCCTACGCGCAGGACGACTGGAAGCTGCGCAACAACATCACGCTCAATCTGGGACTCCGCTACGACGTGCAGCTCGGCTCGTTCAACGAGAACGTTCCGGCTCTCCTGTCGAAGATCCAGGCCAAGCTGGGGCGCAGCGGCACGTTCCCCGTCGATCCGTCGGCCATCGCGCAGCCGAAGTCGGGGCGTGGCGACTACAACAATTTCGGTCCGCGCATCGGCATCGCGTGGGATCCGCAGAACAACGGCATCACCAACATCCACGCCGCGTACGGGATCTTCTACGACAACATGCGGACGCTGCAGAACTTCGGCGAGCTGACGTGGCCGCAGGCGCAGGCGGTCGTCATCAACAACCCGACGTTCCCGGATCCCTACAACGGCGTCCCGCGGAATTCCTTCGTGTCGACCGCGCCGCCGAATATCTCGGTGGAGTCGAACGCGACGGTGAGCCCCTACGCGCAGCAGGTCGACGCCGGTATCAACCGCATCGTCGCGTCGCAGTTCGCCGTCAGCGCCGATTTCACCTTCGTCAACCGGTATTCGGATCGCGACACGGTGGACCCGAACATCCCGGTTGTCCCGCTGCAGCCCGCCACCAGGCCGTATCCGCAGTTCGGACAGGTCAGTTTCTGGCAGTCGACGTCGGACAACACCTATCGCGCGCTGCTGCTGAAGGTGGAAAAGCGCATGTCGCACCACTATCAGTTCCTCACGTCGTACACGCTCGCGTACGCGAAGGACATCGGCTTCAGCAACTCGCTGGGCGATCACTACGGGTACGTGAAGTTCCCGCGGTGGGGCGTCGCCGACCGCCGCCACCGTCTCGTCGTCAGCGGCATCGCGCAGCTGCCGGCGCAGATGCAGGTATCGCTCATCGGCGATTTCCGTTCGAGCCTGCCATTCGGTCCGTCGAGCTCCCTGGGAGACTTGAACGGCGACGGCTACACGGGCGATCTGCCGGCGGGCGTCACGCCGAGCTCAGGCTGTCGCGCGCTGAACCTGGATGCGATCAACGCGATTCGGGCCAGTCGTGGCCTGACGGCGGTGACGAAGGTCGATTGTCCCGACTTCGCGGACGTCGACCTGCGGTTCTCGAAGTTCTTCACGTTCGGCGGTCGGCATCAGGTCGAGCTCATCGCGCAGTTGTTCAACGTGTTCAACACGGCGAACTTCGCGACATCGAGCGGCAGCATCACCGCCGGTAACGACGCGACCGGCCGCCCGCTGTTCGGCCAGACGTCGAGCCTGCTGGCGAACATCAACGCGCCCTCGCGGCAGGCGGAGTTTGCGTTGCGCTGGAAATTCTGACGACCCGGACGTTCTGACGATTGTGCGACGCGAGCGAGCGCAGCGAGCGAGCCACGCCCACGGAGCGAGCCGGCGAAGCGGCGAGCGAGTGGGCGTGTTGCGGAGTCCGACGGGCGAAGCCCCTCGGATAAGCATCGACATCAATTGCGACATGGGCGAATCGTTCGGCCCCTGGAAGATGGGGGCCGACGACGAGGTGATGCCGAACATCACCTCCGCCAACGTCGCGTGCGGCGCGCACGCGGGCGACCCTCGCGTGATGCGCCGCACCGTCCGCGCGGCCAAGCAGCACGGCGTCTCGGTGGGGGCGCACCCCGGCTTCGCCGATCTCCAGGGGTTCGGCCGGCGCGAGATGCAGGCCGACGCGGCGGAAGTCGAGGATTCGCTGATCGCGCAAATCGGCGCGCTCGCGGCGATTGCCAGGGCGGAGGGCGTGCCGATCCGTCATGTCAAGGCGCACGGCGCGCTCTACAACATGGCGGCCCGCGACGCGCGTCTCGCCGGCGCGATTGCCGCGGCGATCAAGGCGTTCGATCCGACGCTGATCATGTTCGGACTGCCGAAGTCGCCGATGATCGACGCCGGGCTCGCGGCGGGCCTCCGCGTCGCGGCCGAGGGTTTCGCGGATCGCGCGTACGAGCCGGACGGATCGCTGACGCCGCGGTCCCGCGCGGGCGCCGTCATTCACGAGCCCACGCTCGTCGTCGAGCGCGCCGTGCGGATGGTCCGCGACCGCGTTGTGATCACGCCGGACGGCAGGGAGATCCCGCTCGAGGTGAATACGATATGCGTGCACGGCGACACGCCAGGCGCGCCGGAGCTGACCAGGCGGATTCGCGCGGGGCTCGAAGCCGCGGGAATCCAGGTTCGTCCTCTTCTCTAATCCAGGTACATCTATGAAACGCCTCATCCCAGCCATCGCCGTACTCGCTCTCTTTGTCGGCTCGCACGCCGCATCGACCGGCGCCGGCGCGTCCGCCCAGCGCTCGGAGCTGACGGGTCTCGCGTCGATCTACAGCATCGCCGCCGGCGCCGTCCGCGACACCAACGGCGACGGCCTCGCGGACAGCGTCGCGGCTCGCGTGATCGTCCCGGGCGAGCCGTCCGTCGAAGACGTTCAGGCGGCGGCGAACATCGCCGGACGGCTCGGCTTCGAGACGACCGCGCTGACGCTGCCGATCGTCGTCAAGGCGCCGGACGTGGCGCAGCCGGCCTCGGTCGCCGTGCCGATCCTTGTCGGACGATCGAATTCCTTCGTGGCCAGGCTTGTCGAGCGGGGCGCGATCGACTTGAAGCCGCTCAAGCCCGGCCAGGGGCTGCTGGCCGTGGTCCCGTCGCCGCTCGGCGGACCGGACGGCATCGCGGTCGCCGGAGGCGACGACGAGGGTACGCTGAACGCGGCGAACGAGCTCGCGGTGAATCTGCCGCACCTGTGGGGAGCGGCAGGCGCGCGCCTCGCGCAGGCGGAGAGCCAGACGGCGGCGTATTTGAAGAGCCGCGGGGCGCCGGGCACGGTGCGCGGCGTGACGTCGATGCTCGTCGACAGCGATCGCCGCGGCCTCTCGCAAATCACGCTGCGCGTCGAGGCGGCGCCGGGCGACGTCGTGCGCACGACGAAAGCGATCGAAGATCTCGACGTGGCTCATCGCCGCGGCCTCGAGCCCGACACGTTGAACTATGCGAACGCCGCGGCGACCGTCGTCGAAGTGTGGGCGGGCGGACGCAAGGCCGGCGAAGCAACGGTCCGCCGGTCGGGGTTGAACCCGCGGACGCTGACACCGCCGGACGATGAAACCGGCCGCGGTGGCCGCGGCGTCGCGGCGGCGCCGGGAGTGGGTGCGGGGGGCGCGCAGGGTGTGGGGGGTGCGCAGGGTGCGGGGGGTGCGAGAGGTGCGCGGGGTGCGGGAGCTGCCCAGGGTGCTCCACCCGTGGAGACGACGGAGCCGCCGACGGGCGGAGGACGCGGCGAGGCGGCCGGCGCGGAGGGGGCAGGGGCGGGGCCCGGCGGCGGCACGCAGGCGCCGGCGAGTCCGGCGGCGACCGAAGCGGGGGGCGGCGGCGGTCCGTTCGGCGTGCAGGTGGCGCCGATTCCGGCAAAGACGTTCGATCTCGCCAACGCTTACTCCATCGACGGCTGGTACGGCGATTCGTACGTCGATCTGATTCCCGATCGGCTCGAGACGGCGATCGTGGTCGGGGACGCGCGCGAATCGCTCGGGGCGGCGCACATCGCCACGCGCCTCGGGCTCGAGACGACGGGCATCACGCTGCCGCTGGCGCGAGACGCGCGCAAGATCACGAACGCGGCCGGCGAACCCAATCCCATCCTCGTCGGCCGCACGAACGAGCTCGTGCGGCAGCTCGTGAAGATTGGCAAGGCGCGCGTCGACGATCTGAAGCCGGGTGAAGGATCGGTGCAGATCGTGCCGCGCGCGTTCGGCCCGCCCACCGCCACGGTCGTCGCCGGCGCGGACGCCAGCGGCACCGACGCCGCGGCGATGTATCTGGCGCGGCGGCTGCCCTACATCTGGGACATCGCACGTGGCGGGCTGTCGTTCGCCGATGTCAAGGAACACACGACCGACTTCTTCGCCGCGAAAACCGGCGGCGCGCAGGCGAGCCTCGCGATGCGCGAGATCGACGACGTGCTGAAGTCGCTCGAAGGGAAGACGATCGAATCGTTCGACGCGAAGGTGTACCTCGAGGCGGCCAATCCGGCGTTCGACAAGTTCCTCGCCGCGCACGCGAAGGCCGCGCCGGTCCTGAAGGACACGCCGACCGTCACCGTGGCCAGCCAGGGCGTCACCGATCCCGTCACCGTCTTCGACGACAAGTTCGA
The DNA here is from genome assembly GCA_035495955.1 of Vicinamibacterales bacterium. GTDB lineage: Bacteria > Acidobacteriota > Vicinamibacteria > Vicinamibacterales > 2-12-FULL-66-21 > JAICSD01. The sequence goes on from DATJFE010000094.1 coordinate 11,424, forward strand.
CATTCCGTGGGAAGTCGACGAGTTCTGGACGAAGTTCAAGAGCGACGTCCTGCCGAAGGTGAAACCGGGATCCGCCGTCACCCTCGAGACGCGGCTCAGCGAATCGCCGGCCATGCGCAAATCGATCGCGTCGCAGGCGCGCGAGCAGCTGGTGAAAGCCGGCGCAAAGGATCCGTCGGTGAAAGTCCTGTCTGCCTACAAGCAGGGATACCTGTGGCTGACCGAGCAGGTCATTCCGGACTTGAAAGGCAAAGGCGCGAAGTCGATCTACATCAAAATCGCCACCGACAATCCCGATCTGACGAAGAAGTACAAGTTCTACGAAGTGCCGAGCCGGTGGCTCCACGAGCTGTATCCGGCCGACGAGATCTTCGAGCGCGAGCTGGCGATCCCGAAGGCGAACTTCCAGATGGAGCTCGTCGACAATCCGAAGGACGTCTATACGCTCGAGGCGCAGAACGCGTCGGGGCAGGTCGTCTACAAGGCCGCCTTCAACCCGAAATGGGTGGAGCGCGAGTATCTCGAGAAGTTTCCCGGGTGGACGCGCGTGAAGGTGACGACCGGATGGATCTCCGCCACGGTCGACGGGCAGAGCGCGATCGATCAGCGCATCGCGACCGATCCGGAGCGTTTCTGGGACGTCTATCAGCAGAAGGAGCTGCCGAAGGTCTTCGACTACGTCATGCGGACGACGGGCAACCGGCCGACGGCCGACAAGCAGCCGTACCATCGCGACTTCGACATCGAAGTCTGGATGAGCGAGCCGGACTTCCGGATCGGCGTCGACGAGGAGCAGGTCTCGTCGCTCGAGTCGCTGCACGAGGACCTGTACTTCGACACGCTCGATTTCTTCGTCGCGATGGGGCGGAGCGTGAATCCCGCGACTGCCGCGCGGCTGAACGCGCCCGGCAAGGTCTTCCCGATCATCCATCCATCGCGTGAGGGCCAGCCCGGCTCTGCGCGCGTCCTCTACGCCGGCAACGCCGCGCCGCGGGCGCGCATCGAGATCTCCTACAAGGAGAAGGGTCAGGAGCGGCCGACGCGCGTGCAGCGCGACTTTGCGCGTATCGAGGGGGCGTCGCCGTCCATGGTCCGCGCCGTCGTCAAGAGCGACCGCGTCAGCGAGCTCGAGGCGCAGATCGAGCCGCGAGACGATCGCGAGGCGCTGCGGGCCGCCGACATGCTCGACAACTTCGCGCGGCTGCACGAAGCGGGGTTGTACAAGACGGAGCTGTCATACGATCACGTCGATCGCCTGGCGGTGGCGATCGTGACGAAGGACGGCCGCGCCCGGCTGCTGCTCCCCAACACCGGCGCGTCGTACCCGACCAACGTCCGCGCTCCGGATCCGTCGGCCCGCGCCAGCCAGGCGCACCCGATCGTGCCGTTTGACCAGATCATCCCTCCGGATGAATCGGAAGCGCTGATCCGCAAGCTGGCGGCATTTCCCGAAGTCAAGGCCTACAAGATCGGCCACTCGTACCGCGGGCGTGACATCTCGCTGATGGAGATCACGCTGCCCGTGTCGAGCGAGCTGATGTCGGTCGCGAAATACACGGCCTACAAGCCGACGATCTTCATCAGCGGACGCCAGCACGCGAACGAAGTGTCGTCGACCAATCACATCCTGAAGCTCGGCGAGCTGCTCGTGACCGACCCGTCGTACAAGGAGATCCTGAAGAAGGTCAACTTCATCCTGCATCCGGTGCTGAACCCGGACGGCGCGCAGATGGCGTACGACCTGCAGAAGCTGACGCCGCACCACATGCTGCACGCGGGGCGGTACAGCGCGCTCGGCCAGGACGTCGAGAGCAACAGCTCGATCCTTCCCGAGTCGCAGATTCGCAGCAAGGTGTGGCGCGACTGGCTGCCCGACATTTACCTGAATCCGCACGGCTATCCGTCGCACGAGTGGGTGCAGCAATTCGCCGGCTACGTGCCGCCGGGATTCCGCACGTACTGGTCGACGCGCGGCTGGTACACGAATCTTTCCGGCGTGCGCGATCCGCGCGAGCTGGATCTGATCCAGGCGACCGAGGGGCTGCGCGAGGACATCGTGAAGATGATCAACAGCAACCCCGACGTCCGCGCGATGGATCTGCGCAGCCAGGCCCGCTACCGGAAGTGGGCGTACGGCTTCAGCCCGAGCGTCTACGGCCAGGAGATCTACAAGGACACCGCGATCTACTACACCGATCCCGAGACCGGCGAGCCGCGCGGCAGCCGGCGCATCGGCGGCGGCGGACGCGGCGGCGGCGGACGCGGGGGGATGGGCCAGTATCCGCAGGTCACGTTCAACGTCGGCATGACCGAAGCGCCCGACGAGACCGCCCAGGGCGACTGGCTGAATCTGGTGTCGAAAGCCGGCTTCTCGTTTCTGATGGCGCACGTGAACTATCTGCGCGACGGCCAATACAGCCTGGATCGGATCGAGGAACCGGGCCAGCGCGACGCCGTGTCGATGACGGTTCTGCGCGTGCGCCCGGTGAAGCCGGGCAAGTCGCCGCGGTCGGCGACGACGACGACGTCGAGCGGCTCATCGCAGAGATGACCCCTCGACTCGGCGGCGAGCAGCGATCGCCGCCTCGCTCGGGGCAGGCCGCTTCGCAGGCGTCGGGCGCGTTCGGCTGGTGGCACGAGGCCGATCCTGCCGCGAGGCGGGCGCTCGCCGCGGGGACGTTCGGCTGGATGCTGGACGCCTTCGACGTGATGCTCTTCGCGCTCGTGCTGCCGAACCTCAGCGCCGACCTCGGCCTCACCAAAGCGCAGGGCGGCGTGCTCGGATCGGCGATGCTCATCGCGGCGGCGGGCGGCGGCGTGGCGTTCGGCCGCCTCGCCGATCGCTTCGGACGGACGCGGGCGCTGATGCTCAGCGTCGTGCTGTACTCCGTGTTCACCTTCGCGTGCGGATTCGCGAACAGTCTGGTCCAGTTCGCCGTGCTCCGGGTCTTTCTCGGCCTCGGCATGGGCGGCGTCTGGAGCAGCGGCGCCGCGCTCGTGTCGGAGTCGTGGCCGGCGGCGCATCGCGGCAAGGCGCTCGGCCTGATGCAGAGCGGTTGGGCGATCGGGTATGCGGCGGCTGTTCTTGTCAGCGGTTTCGTCCAGCCCCGCTACGGCTGGCGCGCGGTCTTCTTCGCCGGCATTCTGCCCGCGTTCTTCACGCTGTGGGTGCAGCGGCGCGTCACCGAGCCCGCAATCTGGATTGCATCGGGGCGTTCGCGGACGACCGGCGCGGGATTCGCGGAGCTTTTCAAGAGCGGCATCGGCAAGCTGACGGTCGTGCTCACCCTGATGAACACGTGCACGCTGTTCGGATGGTGGGGCTTCAACCTCTGGCTGCCGAGCTATCTGAAATCCAGCGCCGCGCAAGGGGGCGCGGGCCTGGGCAGCGCGGCGACCACCGGTTATCTGTTCGTCATGCAGGCGGGCATGTGGGTGGGCTACGTCACGTACGGGTTCATCAGCGACCGGATCGGCCGACGCAAGAGCTACGTGTCGTACTTGCTGTCGGCGGCGGCGCTGCTGACGGTCTATGTGTCGATCCGCAATCCCACGGCTCTCCTGATTCTCGGTCCATGCGTCGCGTTCGCCGCGACGGGATACTTCAGCGGTTTTGGCGCCGTGACCGCCGAGGTCTATCCAACGTCGGTCCGCGCGACCGCGCAGGGCTTCACCTACAACATCGGCCGGCTCGCGAGCGCCGCGGCGCCGTACCTCGTCGGATCGCTCGCCGACACGCACGGCTTCGGCGCCGCGCTCCTCGTGTGCTCCGCGGCGTTCGTGCTGGCGGCGGTGTTCTGGATCTGGATCCCGGAGACACGGGGAAGAGCCCTGACGTAAGAGAGAATCGCGGAGATCACGCGGATGTGTTGTACGTCTTCAGGAGTGCGAACCATGCGACGTCTGTTGCTGCTTTTCGTGCTGTTGACATCCATCGGGACGCCATCGCTCGCGCAGAATCGGGCGGAGGACGAGTACACGCGCTACGAGCTGCTCGCGCCGGAGACGAACAGCTTTCGCATTACGTACGACGTGACGGCGGTGACGCCGGGCGCGAAGTACTTTTTCAATCCGATCCGCAAGGGCAGCGAGGCACGCGACGAATCCGTCATCGATCTGATGACCGGCGCGCCGCTGGCGTTCCGGGAGATTGGCGGCCGTCAGGCGCGGGATGCCGGACTGGCGGAGGCGGATCTCGAGACGCACTACATCCAGGTCACCCTCGCGCGGCCGGTACCGGATGGCGGCGAAGGCCGGATCCGCATCCTCAAGACGTACAAGGATCCGAAGAGTTACTACCGCGAGGGCGACGCGATCGTTTTCAATCGATCGCTCGGGATCAAGCGCAATGCGATCGTGCTGCCCGCCGGCTACGAACTGCTGGCGGCGAACGTTCCCGTGCAAGTGATCGAGGAGGCCGACGGACGGATCGCCGCGAGCTTCCTTAATCCATATCCGGGCGAAGCCCCACTGGAGATCAGGGCGAGAGCGCTCAGACACGCGACCGCTCCGACCCCAGGAGAGCGGGGAACAGTCAATCGGACGACGTCGAACACGCCCCAGGTCGCCGCTGACGCGCCGCCTCCCGAACGGCCGATGAATCAGATCCGCGTGACCGAGCGCGCACTCCAGGATCGCGAGATCGTCTACTTCCTGAAGCAGCCCGAGACCCACGCCTTCTCGCTGTACCACGACTACACGGCGTCGCGCGAAGGCGAGCACCAGTACGTCAACGTCGTCCGTGCCGGCAGCACCGTGTCGGAGCCGAGCGCCAGGACCCTGGACAGCGGAGAAGCGCTCAAGACACGGACCCTCACCGGCGCCGACATCGCGCGCGAGAAAATCGATATCCCGGATCGGGTCGATCCCGATACCCAGGTCGTCCTGATTCCGTTTACACCAGTGCCGAAGGGCGGATCGATTCGGCTCCGAATTTCCGAGACCTACACCGACCCGGCGCGATATGACCTCATCGACGGCCAGTTGATGTGGCACCGCAGCTTCGGCCGCCCGCGCAATGACATGGTCCTTCCCGACGGCTGGTATCTGACGACGAGCTCGATTCCGGCCGTGGTCTCACGGGAACCGGATGGGCGCATCCGCCTCTCGTTCTGGAATCCGAGGCCGGACAACGTCGACGTGTTTGTAAGGGGGCGGAAACGGTAAAGCGGGTGTCGGGGGTCGGGTGTCAGGAACTGGATTTGGTCACGCGCGTCACGACGCCGACGACGTAGTGCAGGTCGACGCGATCGCCGGCTTCGATGTCTCGGGGTACCGACTCCTGTCCGACCCGCGCCAGGCGGACCTGGCCCTGCGGATCGTCAGGATCCAGATAGTAGATGTCGAGAGAAACCTGTCCGTGAATGCTGACAGGCTGGATCTTCTGCACGATCGCCGGCTTCGATCCCTTCAGCATCCACTCAGTATAGCCTTCGCCTGAAGCTTGGGTGGCCCTGCCACCGGGACCGGGACGAATTGAGTTAGACTTAGACAGCTTCCCGCCTGCTCAGGAGTTCCTGCAATGTTCTTAAGAGTCGCCGCGTTGGCGGCGCTGTTGTTCGCGCCGGCGTACACGCAAGCGCCCGAGAAGACGACGACGCCGGCCGCGCTGCCGGATGCGCGTGAAATCATCAACCGTCACGTGAAAGCCATCGGCGGCCGCGCCGCGGTGCTCGCCGTGAAGTCGATGCACAGCACCGGCACGCTCACGGTCCCCGCCAATGGGATGACCGGCACGATCGAGCTGTTCGGCTCGGCGCCGAATCTCCAGGTGATCAAGATCACGGTCGGCGGGATCGGCGAAATCGCGGAGGGCTTCGACGGCTCGCACGGCTGGTCGATGAATCCCATGCTGGGACCGACGCTGAAGGTCGGCAAGGAGCTCGACCAGGCCAAGCTCGATGCCGACTTCTACTCCGAGCTGCGCGAGCCGGCGAAGTATCCGACCGTGAAGACGCTCGACAAGGTCACGTTCGACGAACGGCCGTGCTACAAGGTCAGCCTGACGCGCATCGACGGCAGCACGGACATCGACTACTACGATGTCGCGACGGGCCTGCGCGCCGGCAGCGAGAACACGCGCGAAACGCCGATGGGCACGATTACGCAGACGAGCATCGAAGGCGGTTACAAGAAATTCGGCAAGATCGTCCAGGCGACGACGCTGACGACCAAAGCGATGGGCGTCGAGCAGAGAATCAGCCTCGCGACGATCGAGTACGACAAGGTGGATCCGGGGGTCTTCGAGCCTCCCGCGCCCATCAAAGCCCTGCTCAAGTGAAGAGATTCCGGGTAGCGCTCGCGGCCACCCTGGCCGCGGGTGCGCTGGTGTCGGCGCAGGCATATCAGGCGGCGGAGACGTTCGACGCCGTCTGGAAGATCGTCCGCGACACGCACTTCGATCCGTCCTTCGACGCCGCAAAGTGGGATCTCGTCCGCACCGAGCTTCGACCGAAAGCGGTCGCCGCGAAGACGCCAGGCGAGCTTCGGGCCGTCCTGCGCGACATGCTGGGCCGCCTCGGCCTGTCTCATTTCGCCGTCATTCCGAGCTCGCCGGATACGGTCGACGACCATCGGATCTCGGAAGCACAGCCGGGGTTCGACGTCCGCCTTGTCGGCCGGGAGCTCGTTGTCTCGTCTCTCGATCCCGACGGCGGCGCGTCGGCAGCCGGCGTGCATGCGGGATGGATCGTGGAGAGCATCGACGGAACCGCGGTGTCGACGCTGCTCTCCGATATCGGCGAGTCGACGCCGCCGAGGATCGCGCAGCTCGAAGCCTGGCGCCTTGCGGTCGTGCGGCTCCGGGGCGGTTTCAGCTCGAGGGTCAACGTGGGCTTCGTCGACGGCGCCGGCGCGCGGGTCGTGAAGTCCATTGAGCGGCGGCCCGAGCGCGGCCAGCAGGTCACGGTTGGCAGCCTGCCCACGATGGTCGTCCGTGTGTCCTCGTCGCTGAAGCCGACGCCGGCGGGCGGGAAGGCGGGTGTCATCGGATTCAACGTATGGATGGCCGCGGTCGACTCGCCGTTCCAGAAGGCGATGGATGAATTCCGCGGCGCCGACGGCATCGTGATCGATCTCCGCGGCAATCCCGGGGGTCTCGCCGTCATGATCATGGGGCTCGCGGGACACTTCGTAAGCGATCGCGCGGTGCTCGGCGTCATGAAGACGAAGGACGCCGAGCCGCTGCGGTTCACCGTCAATCCGAGGCTGGTGAATGCGGCCGGCGTGCGCGTCGACCCGTTCAAGGGGCCGGTGGCGATTCTGGTGGACGGCATGACCGGCAGCGCGTCGGAATGCTTCGCCGGAGGCCTCCAGTCGCTCGGGCGTGTCCGGGTGTTCGGCCAGACGTCGATGGGGCAGGCGCTGCCGGCGCTCTTCGATCGCCTGCCGAACGGCGACGTCTTCATTCACGCGTGGGGAGATTTCGTGACGGGAACCGGCGTGCGGATCGAAGGGCGCGGGGTGGTGCCGGACGAGCCCGTGGATCTGACCCGGGAGGACCTCCTGGCGGGCCGCGACGCGCCTCTGGACGCGGCGCTGGCGTGGATCGATCGGGCCGCGAGAGAACACCGCAAGGTGCAGCAGAAAAGGCAGTTGCACGAGGTATTGTTGCGCTTGGGCGCCGGTGTCTGATAGACTGAAGACACCTGCAATATCGTCTATCCCAAGCCCCTCTTCAGGACAATTCGGGAGTGGAAGCGTAATGGACCAGCGCCGGCTGCGTCTCGGCGACATATTGGATGATTACTGTCCGCGCGAGCGACGCGTGACCAATCACGCCGTCGTCGCGATGGTGGAAGACAGCGTCAAACAGACGCGGTGCACGACGTGCGATGCCGAGCACGTCTACAAAGGCGGCAAGGCGCCGCGCCGCAGGAAATCCGAATCCACGGGCGCGCTCTACAAGGAAGTGCTCGCCGGCATCACCGACGAGGAATCTCTACCCGCAACAGCCGGACATACCATGCCTGCACCACACGACGATCGCGACGCCGAGCCAGGCCGTGTCGACGCGGACGAAACCGTCTCCGCGGCGGAGACCGACGCGCCCGGTGAACCGATGGAAGACGACGAGCGACAACCGGACGCGCCGGTCGACGAAGGCCCGGTGCATCGTCCGCTCATCCGCGCGCAGTTGCCGCGCCCGGAAGGACTCAAGATCGAGCGGCAGGCGCCCGACTTCACCATCCGCCAGAACGGCGGCCGCGGCAATGGAAACTTCCGCGGCGGCATGCCGGCCGGCGGCCGCGGCGCGGGCAACAACGGCGGCGGCGGTCATCGTTTCGGCCGCGGGCCGAACCGCGGCGGCGGCCGCCCCGGCGTCAACCAGGGCTTCGGCCGCGGACCCGGCGGCCAGCCGCGCCACGGCGGACCAAGGAAACGCTCGCGATAGACTGGGTCCATGTCGGCCCTGTCCGGTAAGACCGGCCTCGTGGTCGGTGTCGCCAACAAACGATCCATAGCCTGGGCAATCGCGAACGCCGCATCCGCGGCCGGGGCGCGGCTCGCCCTCACGTATCAGGGCGAGCGGCTCGAAGAGAACGTCCGCGATCTTGCCGCCGGACTGAGCGATCCCCTCGTCCTCCCGCTCGACGTCACCGACGACGGCCAGATCGCGCGCGTGTTCGAGGCTGTCGAGGGCGCCTTCGGCGGCCTCGATTTCGTCGTCCACGGCGCGGCGTACGCGCCGCGCGAGGAGCTGTCGAATCCCTTCGTGCAGACTTCGCGCGAAGGTTTCAGGATGGCGCTCGACGTCAGCGCGTACTCGCTCATCGCGTTGTCGCGGGGGGCGCTTCCGCTGATGGAGCGCCGCGGCGGCGGCAGCATCCTCACGCTCACGTACCTGGGCAGCGGCCGCGTTTTTCCGAACTACAACGTGATGGGCGTGGCGAAGGCCGCGCTGGAATCGACCGTGCGATATCTCGCGGCCGATCTCGGTCCGAAAAACATCCGTGTGAATGCGATTTCGGCCGGGCCGATCAAGACGCTGGCGGCCGCCGGCGTGTCCGGGTTCTCGAACATCCTGCAGGTGTATCGCGATCGCGCGCCGCTCAGGCGGACCGTCGATACGGCCGAAGTCGCGGACGCCGCCGTCTTCCTCCTGAGCGATGCCGGCCGCGCCGTCACCGCCGAAGTGCTCATGGTCGACGGAGGGTTCCATGCGACAGGCATGTAGCGTCCTTCAGGCGGAAGCACCATTCATTCTCGCGTTCGCGCTCCTGCTCACCGCCTGCGGCGCGACGACGAGCGGCGCAACCGACGACATGACCATCTCGACACGCGTGAAGATCGCGCTGCTGAACGATCAGCAGCTCGGGCCGCTGCGCATCGACGCCAGGACGTTCCAGGGCGTCGTCACGCTGACGGGCACGGTGCCGTCGCGGACGGAGGAGCAGCGCGCGATCGCGGTAGCCCGGACGGTCCGCGGGGTCAGGGACGTCAAGAGCCAGCTCTCGGTCCCCGGTCCCCAGTCCCCAGTCCCCAGTCTCCGGTCCCCGGTCCCCGGTCCCCGGGTTCTGGGTTGAGGTTCTGGTTCCGTGCGGCTGCTGTTGAACGACCCGGCGACTCCGACCACCAGGATCGTTCGCCTCGCGCTGGAGGGTGAGGGGTTCTCCTATCGCGCCGGCCAGGCCGCGGCGCTCGCGGTCGAGCGGTCCGAGCCGACGCCCTATTCGATCGCGTCCGCTCCAGCGGAGACCGCGCGGCACGGCTGGCTCGAGTTTCTGATCAAGGTCGACGGCTCGAGCCGTTTCGGCGCGCGCGTCGCCGATCTGCGTCCGGGGACGACGGTCTCGGTCGGAGGCGCCACCGGTAATTTGACGCTGCCCGAACCGCCGCGCCCCGAGCCGCTGCTGTTCATCGCCGGCGGCACTGGCATCGCGCCGATGCGGTCGATGATTTGCGAAGCGCTGCAACTGCAATGGCCCGGACGCCTGACGCTCGTGTACTCGGCGCGGACTCCGGACGAATTTGCCTATCTCGACGAGCTGCGGATACTCCACGAGCGCGGCGCCCTCGATCTGACGCTGACGCTCACGGGCAAAGCGGACGAATGGGACCATGCCCGAGGGCGGACCAGCGCCGTCCATCTCTCACGCCTGATCACACCCGACTCGACGTGCTTCCTGTGCGGACCGCCGGCCATGCTGCGCGACGTACCCGACGCGTTGGCGTCGCTCGGCCTCCGCCGCGAGAAGATCCGCACCGAACACTGGTGAGGCAGAACCTGGAACCCTGGAACTGGAGAACTGTAGAACCTACAGAATGCCCGCGGCCGCGCGCTGGATGTCGACGTCGGTGAGGTCGGGATACCCGGGTGTGTTCGGCATCCGGCCGGAGCCGGGATGGTTGTCGCGCCCCGAGCGCCGCTTGCGGCCCGACTTGTCCTGATACATGCGGCTGTCGGCGGTCGCCAGCAGCGACTCGTACGACTCGCCGTCCTGCGGGAACACCGCCGCGCCGACGCTGATGCCGAGCTGCAGACGCTTGCCCGGCCGCGCCTCGAAGAAGACGTCGTCGATGCTCTTTTGAAGCTCCTGCCGCTTGTGCTCGGCTTCGTCCGCGCTGCATCCCGACAGGACGACGATGAATTCGTCGCCGGCGTAGCGGACGCAGATGTCGTAGGGCCGGATGGCGGCGCGCAGGACGCGCGCGACTTCGCACAGCGCGCGGTCGCCGACGTGGTGGCCGTGGCTGTCGTTGATCTCCTTGAAGTTGTCGAGATCCATGACCAGCAGCGACACCTCCGACTTGAGCCGCTCGGCGCGGGCGAGCTCGCGCGTCAGGTGCATGAACAGGAACCGCGTATTGGGGAGTCCCGTGAGCGGATCCGTGAGCGAGTCTTCCTGAGTCTGCTCGAACAGCATCGAATTGTTGATGACCGCAGCGGCCTGCTCCGACACGCGATCGAGCAGCCGGCGGTGATCGTCGCGATAAAAGGCGGCGTCGGTGTGATAGACCGACAGCGTGCCGATGAACCGTTCGTTGAACATGAGCGGGCAGACCAGCGCCGACTGAAGCGACGTCGACAGGTGCTGGAGCCCGCCGGCCTCGAGGTCCGCGCTCGGACGCGCGTTCACGAGCGGGCGGCGGTTCCGCGCGACCCATCCCGTGAGACCTTCACCCGTGTGGACCGCGACCTGCTGAATGACGTCGGCGTCGGTGCCGGTCGCGAAGCGGCAGCGCAGCGTTTCCGTCTCCTCGTCGTAGAGGAACAGCGCGGCGCAGGCGAACGGCACCAGGTTCGTGAGCTTCGCCGAGATCAGGGCCATCGTGTCGGAGACGCCGAGGCTCGTGCCCATGGCCTGCGCGATCTCGTACAGCGCGTAGATCTCCCGGTGCGCGAGCGCAATGTCCTCGAACACGTTCTTCTTCGCGAGCTCGGGCGCAAGTCCGGTCGCGGGGCCGCCCTTCGGCGCCGTCGCTTCGGCGGCGGGACGCCGCACGCTTTGATCGAGCTTGAGCGCCTCCTGCTGAAGCGCCGGGAGCAGCTCGATGAACTTGGCCACGACCTGCGGATCGAGCCCCCTGCCCGCTTCCTGCTGGAGCAGCCCGACCGCCGCCTCCGACGTCATCGCCTTGTGATACGGCCGCTCCGCCATCAGCGCGTCGAAGTAGTCCACGACCGAGAGGATGCTCGCGCCGAGCGGAATCTCTTCGCCCTTCAGCCCCGCGGGATAGCCCTTGCCGTCCCAGCGCTCGTGGTGGCTGAGGATCAGGGGCGCCACGGGGTACGGAAACGGCACCGAGCTCACGATGTCGGCGCCGACCTTCGGATGGGCGCGGATCTTCTGGAACTCTTCGGGCGTCAACGGACCCGGCTTCGACAGGATGTGTTCCGGCACCGCGAGCTTGCCGATGTCGTGCAGCAGCGCGGCCGTCTTCACGCCCTGGATTTCGTTCTCGTTCATGCCGAGCCCGCGCGCGAGCGCCGCCGCGTACAACTGCACGCGGCGGATGTGCAGTTGCGACGTCTGGTCCTTCGCGTCGATCGCGAGCGCCAGCGCCTCGATCGTTGCCAGGTGCAGCTCCGCCATCTCCTGCGTGTGCCGGCGCTCGTCGTCCACGCGTCCGAGATAGACCTTGTACGTGCGATACGTCAGGTAGAGCGGGGCCGCCGCGAATGGCACGAACCACTGATTGGACAGGCCCGACAGCCAGGTCACGGCACCCGCGGCGGCCGCCCCGACGAAATAGCTCGGCGCGCTCCACAGGAAGTTCTCGTTCCAGACCTTGAGCAGCGGCTGCTTCATCGACAGCGCAATCGCCGTCGCGACCGTCAGCGTGTTGAACAGGAAGTAGGTGGTCGCCGCGCCGACGAGCGGCTTGGCGAGCGCGACCGTATCGATGATGCCCGGACGTCCGCCCAGCCACAGGTACATCCGGCCGGCCGCCTGCACCGTCACGATCAGGCATGCCATGCTGAACAGCGTGCGGTGGATCGGGTTGCGCTCCTTGATGCGGAACGTGCACTGGCTGAACGCGCTTGCCGCCGCGACAATCATCGTCTCATTCGGGCCCAGCAGCAGCAGCGACGCGAAATCGACCGCGTACGACACGGACATCGTCGAGGACCGCCGCGCCAGCGGGAGGTTGACCTTGAACACCGACGTGATCGATGACAGCAGGAGCAGCGTCAGGAACAGCCAGGGCTGCTCCATCGAATGCGTCGGAAAGAACACGACGAGGAGCACCGCGCCCAGGGCGATGATGCTGCCAACGTAAATGCGAGCGGCCAAGGGGAGCGGCTTCATTTCTGCGGAAGACTCAGCAGGGCGATGCGGGACTGCCGCCTGATGACGGGCGCCCACACGATGTCGTCGGCCTCGTCGAGCGTGCTCGCGCCCCACACGATGTCGTTGGTCTCAGTTGCCCCGCGCCAAGTCGAGGAGCCTGCCCCGAGCAGAGGCGAGGGGTCGCAGTCGGCGCCGCCGCAGGCCGTCCCCCAGACGATGTTGTCGCTCTCGCTGGTGCCTGTGTCCCACACGACGTTGCCGGACTCACCGGCCGTGCCCCAGACGACGCGACGGCCGTCTGGCGTGAGAGCGCTGCCCCACATGACGTCCGTGCGCCACGCGCTGCCCGAGGCCTCGAGCCTCCCGCCACCGATCCGATGATTGCCCCACGTCACGTGGGCGCTCCACGGGGTCGGATCGGCGGACGCGGACGGCAGGGTCCGCATGCCGGTCGCGAGCGATTGGGCGAGCTCGACGGCGCCTCGCGCGTTCAGGAAACCCGCGCCTTGCGTGAGGCCGTCGTACTCGGGGCGCGCTTCCGCGGTGAATTCGAGAACAGCCTTGACGAGGTTCGGTGTGAGCGCTGGATTCGCCTGCAGCATCAGGGCGATCGTGCCGCTGACGACGGGCGCGGCCATGCTGCTCCCGCTGAGGGAGAGATACGGCTCGGTCGCCGTCGGCACGGTGCCCCAGAGGCGCATGAGCGGCTTCGTGTTGTAGAGCGTCGTGCCGGCGTCGGCCAGAGATTCGATGCCGACGCCCGGCGCGACGAGATCCGGCTTCGCCTGAAAGTCGATGGCGCCAGGGCCGCGCGAACTGAAGCCGGCGACGGTGTCGTCGGAGCGGTCGGCCGTGCCGTTGTGGCTCGAAGCACCCACCGTGATCACCCACGGCGCGTTGCCGGGCGCCCCGATGCCGCCGTACTGCGGTTCGCCGGACGCTTTTCTGCCGAGATTGCCGGCGGCGGTGACGACGACGAGTCCCGCTTCGACCGCGCGCCGGGCGGCAAGAGTCAACGGGTCGGTCGTGTACGATTCGTACACGCCCGCCGCGACCGACAGATTGATCACGCGCAGATTCAGCGCCTGCCTGTTCGCGATGGCGTAGTCGATGGCGGCGATGACGTTGCTGATGTAACCCTGGCCGGCTGCGTCGAGGACTTTTTCCACGAGGAGCGTGGCGCCTGGCGCGATGCCGCGGCGGCGGCCGCCGGAGTCGTAGCCGCTCCCGGCGATGATGCCGGCCACGTGCGTGCCGTGACCGTAGTCGTCGTACGGCGACGGCTGGAAGCTGACGAAGTCCACGAATCGCGCGACCCGATCGCTTTCGAGGTCGTCGTGCCAGGCGACGACGCCGGAGTCGATGATGGCGACGCCGACGCCGGTTCCATCGAAGCCGAGCGCGTCGTGCACGTAACCGGCGCCAATGGTCGCGCCGGTGCGCTCGAGCGTGCCCTGCACGCGTCGGTCGAGACTGATGCCTTCGACGCCCGGCGCCTGCGCGAGCGCGTCGAGCGCGGAGTCGGGGATGTCGGCCACCTGGCCGGAGATCGAGGCCAGGCGCCTGCCGACGATGCCGCGCAGGCCGCGAATCGCCGCGTCGGCGCTGGCGCCCGGATCGAGGCGCACGATGACGCGCGATCGACCGCGAGGCGCACCGGCGCGCTGGCGCAGCTCGCTATCGAGCTTGCCGTTCCCGGCGTGCGACGCGGCGTCCGCCGCCGACGCCCATGCCGCCAGAAGGCTCGCGAGAACAAGGAATCGACGCATGCGCAGGGTGCCGGGCTTGCGCCCGTAGGCGCGCAAACCTGCAATCCGTCTGCCGGTAGAGTCAGGATTGTAAGAGCAGTCTAACGAACTGTAACAAAGGCGGTTAGTAAAACGTCTGCAGCTCTGCGGTAATCAGGGATGCGTTTCGTGCGGCCGGCATCTGTGCTGTTCTGGAACATCGCTGCCGAAATTGGAGACAACCCCTTCAGGCTGAATCACCTGCGGGTTCCATTTCCTGCCCTATGGCTCCGCCTTGTTTGTTTTGTTTCGGGACGGGGGAGGCGCTTCCTCGAGGCCGTATTCGACGATTTTTCTGTAGAGCGTCCCACGGCTGATTTCGAGGACCGCCGCCGCCTGCTTCTTGTTCCAGTTCACGCTTTCCAGGACGCGCGCGATGTGGGCGCGTTCGGCGTCGGCGAGCGACGGCAGCCGTTCCTGCGAGGTATCGGTCGGCGCCTCGGCGGCATGCAGGAACTCGATGTCCTGCGACCGGATGACGCGGCCGGGGGACGACAGCGCCGCCCGCGAGACGGTGCTTTCGAGCTCGCGGATGTTGCCGGGCCAGTGATATTGCATCAACTGCTCGGCGGCGTCGCGCGCGAACGACTTGCCGTCGAGCGGCAGGCCGTTGGCGGCGCAGTAGCGCGCGAGGAACCGCTGCGCGAGGACGGGAATGTCGCTGGCGCGCTCGCGGAGCGACGGCAACCGGATCGAGAACGCGTTGACGCGGTAGTAGAGATCCTCGCGGAACCGCGTATCGCGGACGAACTGCTCGAGCGGCCGGTTGGTCGCAGAGATCAGCCGGAAGTTCACCTCGATCGACGTGTTGCCGCCGAGGCGCTCGAAGCGCCGCTCTTCGAGCACGCGCAGGAGCTTGGCCTGCGCCATCAGCGACATGTCGCCGATCTCGTCGAGGAACAGCGTGCCGTTGTTCGCCAGCTCGAGACGGCCCGGCTTACGGTCGTGCGCGCCGGTGAACGCCCCCTTTTCGTAGCCGAAGATTTCCGACTCGAATAGGGTGTCGGGCAGCGCGGCGCAGTTCACGGCCTGGAACCGGTGCGTGCCGCGCCGGCTCAACTCGTGAATCATCCGCGCCACGAGCTCCTTGCCCGAGCCGGTCGGCCCGAGGATGAGCACGGAGATGTCGGACTTCGCGGCCGTGCGGATCCACTCGAAGATGACGAGCATCTTCTCGTCCTTGCCGATCATCTCGCGGAAGCGCTGGACGGCGGGCGAGCGATCCTCGCTGCTGACCGTCGCGCGCTGCTCGACGAATTCATCGAGCAGATCGTGCAGGACGTCGTTGTCGGGCGGCACGAAACCGTACTTGGGCGCGCCGCCGCCCGGGACCGTGATCTTCTTCGCGATGCCGAACGCCACGAGCTCGCGGACGCAGTTCTCGACGTCCAGCCGCATGCGGCCGAACGTCTGCATCAGCGCCTCGACGTCGAACGTCTCCTCGGGCCGGGCGCAGATGAAGCGCAGGATACCGGCGCGCAGCGGCGACTGCACGAGGGCCTGGAACTTCGCCGCGACGTCGGCCGGATCCGCGCGCCGATCGAGGAGGTTGTCGGCGTTAGACATAGTCGAATGCATCACGCATTTTGAGTCCCTCCGCCTTTTTTGTAGTACTCCGACTGAAACTGGCTGATGAGGCTCTTCATCTGCATCGCATCCCGCTTGCGGTGGCCGTGGCAGCGTACGGGATCCGACCCGCCGCTCGTCTCGATCAGCACGTTCGAAAAAAACAGGTTCGTGTCGATCTCCACCGAGGCGACGTGCGCCATATGGATCGACTGCTCGCGCCGGCCGAACCACGTCGGCGTGTAATGCACGACGCTGGTCGGCGAAATCGCGACCTGCGTCGGGAACAGGTGGTTGCCGCGGCTCCAGCGGCTCGCGCGGAAAACGTGCTCGCCCGGCATCCGCTTGCCGCGGCTCGCGATCCAGAAGATCAGAATGCCGGCGACGACAACGATGACGGCGATCGTCCAGACGAGAACCGGGTTCCAGTCGGTGGTCATTCGGAATTGGGCGAACGCCTACAGTCGCTCCGCAGGCCCCGCTCTGTCAAGTACATCGGAGTGAATGTTGCTTCGCAACAGTGCGGTTTGAGGCTATTCTTCCCCTATGCCGCACAGAGCGCCCGGCACGCCGGGCCACGGCCCCGCGCAGTATCTGCAAGGCAAACAAATTCGTTATTACCGGCCGAAGGGCAGCCCGGACGTCCGTCAGCTCATCGAGGGCGGCTTCCAGGCCTTCAACGCCGGCCGGCTCTCGGAGGCCTGCCATATCTTCGCCGACAAGATGCTCGCCCCCGAGAGCGACACGACGATCGGACTGACCGTCGCCGGCGCGCTCACGCCCGCCGGCCTCGGCGGGTGCGTCATCGAGCTGATGGAGCGCGGCCTGATCGACTTCATGATCAGCACCGGCGCGAATCTCTATCACGATCTCCACTACGCCCTGAACTTCACCCTTCATCGCGGTTCACCGTTCCTCGACGACGTGGAGCTGTACGAGCAGGGCATCATCCGGATTTACGACGTTCTCTTCCCCGCGAGTGTGCTGCTCGAGACCGACGCCTACATCCGCGACTTTCTCGTCCGCGCGAAGCTGGCCGGTCCGATGTCGACCTCCGAGCTTCATTACCGCCTCGGCCTCGATCTGCTCGAGCGCAATCCCGCGAGCGTCGACTACTCCGTCGTCGCCAAGGCGGCCCAGTGCGGCGTGCCGATCTACACGTCGTCGCCAGGCGACAGCTCGATCGGCATGAACATCGCGTACCACGAGCTGATGAACGGCAGCACGCTGATGATCGATCCGAATAAGGACGTCAACGAGGTGTGCGCGATCATCCTTGCCGGCAGGAAGAACGGCTGCGTCATTCTGGGAGGCGGATCGCCCAAGAACTTCTACCTGCAGGGACAGCCCACGCTGTGGGAGGTCTATGGGATTCCCAAGGGCGGCAACGATTACTTCATCCAGATCACGACCGACCAGGTCGTCTGGGGAGGCTTGTCCGGGGCGACGCCTGCGGAGGCGGTGAGCTGGGGCAAGGTCAATCCGGGCGTGCTGCCAGACACGGTCGTCGCGTACTGCGATTCGACGATCGCCTTTCCGCTCTTTTGCGAGTTTGCCGTCGGATCCACGCACAACCGGCGCGCGCGGCGGGAGCTGGTGCATCGGCGCGACGCGCTCGTCGCCGATCTGCTGAAGCAGGCGAAAGCGGCGAAGGACGCGAGGCTCACGGCGGAACCCGCGGAGCTGGACAGACACCGGTGACGCACTTGCGCCTTCCCCCTTCCACCTTCCGTCTTCCGCCTTCCGTCTTGAATTGATGGGCACGCTCTCGTCGGAGCTCGGACCGGTCGTCGAGGCTTCAGCCGGCCAGCCGCGTGTGTACGCCGACGCCAACATTCCGCTCGGCGTCATCCAGTTCATGCGCGAGCGACTGGCGTGGGACGTGCTGTTCGTGCTCGAGCACGAGGACCTCCGCCGCGCGCGCGATATCGAGCATTACCGCCTGGCGCGCCAGCTCGGACGAACCCTCGTCACCCTCGACCGCGATTACCTCGACGATCGCGCGTTTCCGCCGGAGGAGGGCGCCGGCGTCATCGTGTTCTCGGTCCCGGACGAGCGGTGGCTGCGCAAGCTCCTGACGAGAATGGACCGCGACCTGTTTCGTGGCGCCGATGCGCGCGCGCTACCGCTCGAGCGGCGCAAGGTGGAATGGCATACCGATGCTCAGCCTGGGACTTGATCTATCCGGCATCGACGCCCGCGCGGTGGTTGCGGATGAGCGCGGCAGGATCCTCGGCACGGGCTCCGGCGCCGACGCGGCCGACGCGATCGTCGCCGTGACGCACGGCCACACGCCGGAGATCGGCGGCATCGCCAGTCCGGCCGACATGCCCGACGTCGCAGTCGCGGGCGTGAACATCGTCGTGCGCTGCACGCCGGGCGCCGCCGCAGTCGCCGCGGAGGAATGGGTGGGCGCCGCGAAGGGCGCACGACACGCGGTCTGTCTGCACATCGGCGAGGAAGTCTTCGCGGGCGTGTTGCTCGACGGAAAGCCCTGGGCGGGCGCGCACAATCGCGCCGGCGCCGCCGCGTGGCTCGCGTTGAATCCGGTCGAGCGCCAGGATTACCGGAAGCTCGGAAGCCTGGCCGCGGAGGTCTCGGCACGCGGCATCGCGCGCCGGCTGTCGTGGCGCATCCAGGCCGGGGATCGGTCGGCCGTGCTGGAGGCCGCCGGCGGCTCCCTCGACGCCATCACAGGACATCACGTGTTCGACGGCGCCCGGCGCGGCGACGGCGTGGCCATCTCGGTCGTGCGCGATACGGCGAAGTACATCGGGATGGCGGTC
Organism: Vicinamibacterales bacterium; assembly: GCA_035495955.1. Classification (GTDB taxonomy): domain Bacteria; phylum Acidobacteriota; class Vicinamibacteria; order Vicinamibacterales; family 2-12-FULL-66-21; genus JAICSD01. Next base: position 30,297 of record DATJFE010000094.1, read on the forward strand.
GCCACCCTGGCTGCCACGATCGATCCGGAGGTCGTCGTCGTCAGCGGCAGCGTCGCCGCCGCCGATCTGCTGCTCGATCCGGTTCGCCAGGAATGCGCGCGCCGCCTTCCGGCCGATGCGACGGCCGATCTGCGGGTGGAATTCTCCACGCTCGGTCCCGACGCGATCGCGCTCGGCGCGGCGCGGCTCGCGATTGCCGCTTCCGCATGATCCTGCTCGAGGGCGCGGACCTCGTCCTGCCCGATCGCATCCTCACCGGCGGCGCGCTCGTCATCGAGGGCGATCGCATCACGGACGCCGGACGCGCCGCGCCCGCCGCCGCGCCCAGCCTCAGGTTCGATCTCGCGAATCACTACGTGCTGCCCGGTTTCATCGACGTGCACGTCCATGGCGTCGAGGGCATGGACGCGCTCGCGGGCGGCAGCGCGATTGCCGACATCGCGGAGCGCCTGCCGCGCTTCGGCGTGACGGCGTTCTGCCCGACGTCGATCGCGTGCGACCCGTTTGCGCTGCGGACGATGCTCAACGGCGTGCGCGCCGCGCGGACGTCGCGTCCGCCGGGCGGCGCCCGCGTGCTTCCCGCGCATCTCGAGAGCAATTTCATTTCGGCGGATTACAAGGGAGCGCAGCCGGAATCGTGCCTGCGTGCTCCGCGGCACGATTCTGCGCGCCGAAGCGGCGAAGCCGCGGAGGCGGGCGCGTTCACCGGGCAAGACATTCTCGCGGAGATCGCGGCCGCGCGGCCCGACGTCGGCATCGTCACCGTTGCGCCGGAGGTGGACGGCGTGATCGAGTTGATCGGCGATCTCGTTGCGCACGGACACCACGTCTCGCTCGGACACTCGGGCGCCACCTATGAGCAGGCGATCGAAGGCATCCGCGCGGGCGCGCGGCAGGCGACGCATCTGTTCAATCGCATGACGCCGATCGGCCACCGCATCCCCGGCCTTGCCGCCGCCGTCCTGGAATCCGACGACGTGATCGCGGAGCTCATCTGTGACGGCGTGCACGTCCATCCCGCGATGATGCGCGTCGCGCTCGCCGCAAAGAAGCCCGAGCGCGTGATGGCGATTACCGACGGCACCGCGGGATCGGGCCTTCCGCGCGGATCGCGGGCGACGATCGGCGGGCGTTCCATCACCGTCCGCGACGCCGTGTATCTGGACGACGGGACGCTTGCGGGCAGCGCGCTCACGATGGACCGCGCGTTTGCGAAGTTGACCTCCGAAGTGGGACTCAGCCTGACCGACGCCGCCATCGTTTGCGCCACTACGCCGGCGCGCGCGCTGGGACTGCAGGGGTTCGGCGTCATTGCGCCGGGCGCCATTGCCGACCTCGTCGTCCTCGATCGCGACCTGCGCGTGATGCAAACATGGGTGGCGGGCACACTCGCGTGGCAGCGGGAAGACCGGGGGGACAGTGAGAAACCATAGAACCCGGGGCGCCCTTTCCCCGTCCAAGGGATCTGTATGAAATCAGTACTACCGGCCATGGTGCTCGTTTCCGCGGCCCCGCTGTTGGGCGGGTGCGTGGTGGTCGACTCGCAGGCGCACATCGCGCGCGAGGAGAAGCGGTTCACGCTTGCCGGGACGCCGGATCTGCACCTCACCACCTTCGACGGCGCCATCGACGTCCGCTCGGGCGACGACGCGGGCATCGTCATTGTCGAGATTGAAAAGCGCGGGCCGACGCAGGAGGCGATCGAGAGCCTGAAGATCGAGACGAAGCAGGACGGCAACCGGATCGACATCGAAGTGAAGCGTCCGGCGCACGAAGTCGTGTTCTTCGGCATCGGCCACATGACGCCCAACGCGAAGCTGATCGTCACGATGCCGAAGGCCGGCAACATCGTCGCGAAGAGCGGCGACGGCTCGATTCGAGTGGACGGGATTCGCGGACGGTTGGAGCTGCGCACCGGCGACGGCGCCATCCGGGGCAGCGACATCGGCGGGCAGATGACGCTCGTGACGGGCGACGGATCGGTCATGCTCAGCGGGACCGAGGGAGACCTCGACGTCGATACCGGCGACGGCAGCGTCAGCGTGGCGGGGAAGCTCGCAACGCTGAAGCTGAACACCGGCGACGGCTCGGTCACGTTCCACGCCGATCCGGGCACGACGATGAAGGACGACTGGTCGATCACGACGGGCGATGGCGGCGTGTCGCTCTACCTGCCGACGGATTTCGGCGCCGAGCTGGACGCGCACACGGGAGACGGCCGCATCCGCAACGAGCTGCAGATCTCGACGGTCGGCGGACGCGACGACAGCCGGCGCACGCTGAAGGGCCGGCTCGGTTCGGGCGGCAAGACGCTTCACGTGCGCACGGGGGACGGATCGATACGGCTGAAGACGTCGTAGGGGCGGTTCGCGAACCGCCGCTACCGGATGGGCCTTTCTCGATACGCTGTCGGATCCTCTACCCCCGCCTCCCTGAAAGCATCCCGCCGCTCGCGGCACTTGCTGCACCGGCCGCAGTGCAGGCCGTTCTTCGGCTGCATACACGACAGCGTCAGCTCCAGCGGCGCGCCCAGCTCGATCCCGCGGCGGATCACATCGGATTTGTGGAGCGAGGCGAACGGTGCGTCGATCTCGATCGCGGCGTCGAGGCCGAGCGACAGCGCGCGCCCCATGGCGGCGAAGAACTCCGGCGTCGCGTCGGGAAAGGGATTGCCGGCGAGCGAGCCGAGCAGCAGGCGGATCGTCTCCCGCGAGCGCGGCAGCACCGAGGACATGTAGACCGCCGCTTTCGAGAGCAGAATCACGTTGCGTCCATCGAGGAAGACGTCTTCGTCCGGAGTGTCGAAGGAGGGCGGCCGGCCGCGAACGGCCCAGTGCGTCGCCGGAAACACGTCGCGCATGTCGAACCGCAGCTCGACGAACGGATCGACGACGCCCGCGAACGGCGGACTCGCGAACAGCCTCGCCGCCATCGCGCGTTCTTCCGCTTCCCATGCGAAGCCGACGCTGATGTAGATCGCGCGCACCGAGCCGCGTTCGGCGTCTTCGCTCCGCCCGCGACCGAGCGCCTCCGCCACGAGCACCGCGCTGTCGAGCCCGCCTGAAAAGAGGACGGCGGTATAATTCATCGGTGTACCTGGTCACCAAGCGCATCGAGTTCTGCTACGGCCATCGCCTGCTCGACTACGACGGCATCTGCAAGCATCCCCACGGACACAACGCCTCCGTAGAGATCGACGTCCGCACCGACAGCCTCGACAATCGCAACATGGTCGTGGACTTCAGCGACATCAAACGCCTCGTCAAAGGGTGGATCGATCGGGAACTCGATCACAAGATGATCCTGCGCCGCGACGATCCGCTCGTGGAGCCGCTGCGCGCGCTCGGCGAGCCCATGTACCTTCTCGAGAGCAATCCGACCGTGGAGCGGATCGCGCGCCTGATCTACGATCAGGGCCGCCAGCTCGGCGTGGACATCGTCGCCGTCCGCGTCTGGGAGACGCCGACGTCGGTCGCGACGTATTCTCAATAGTTGTCTCCCGTGCGCCTTCGCGACGCGCTCGCTTCGCCCGACGCGAAGCGGCGGTACGTGCGCCGGCTGTTCGCCACGATCGCGGACCGCTACGATCTGATCACGCGGTTGCTGTCCTTCGGACGCGACGCCGCGTGGAAGCGGCGTCTCGTCTCGATGGCCGCGGTCGGGCCCGGAACGCTGGCGCTCGATCTCGCGTGCGGCACCGGCGATCTCGGCCTGGCGCTGGCCTCGGGCGGCGGCCGCGTGATCGGCCTGGACGTGACGATGCGCATGCTCGAGATCGCCCGGGCGAAAACCGTCCCCCCGCTGCGGCTCGCGCTGATCGCCGGCGATATGATGTCGCTGCCGTTGCCCGACGGCGTCGTCGACGTCGTCACGACCGGCTACGGCATACGGAACGTGCCTCGGATCGAACCGGCGATCGGTGAGATTCGCCGAGTCCTCCGGCCCGGCGGCATACTGCTCTCGCTCGATTTCAATCGGCCGCGGAATGCGGCCGTCAGAGCCGTCTACCTGACGTATCTCACGATCGTGGGATCGCTGCTCGGGTGGGCGCTTCACCGCGATCCCGATACGTATCGGTACATTCCCGAATCGATCGCGCGCTATCCGGGCGCCGACGCGCTGGCCGGAATGCTCGAACGCGCGGGATTCGAGGACTGCCGCGTCGTGCCGCTCCTCGGTGGATTGATGGCGATCAACACCGCGCGAGCGCGCGGTACGGTACGATCGTGAGATGGAAGTCTCCGAGGTCAGGCGGCGGCTGCGCGCCGCGATCGAGGAAGCGCGCCGGCGGGCGGGCGAACGCCGGACCCGCGCCGACGAGGCGTCGCGCGCCTGGGAGCGGCGACTCCCCGACGTGGTCGTGCCGGCGTTTCAGGCCGTTCAGTCCGCGCTTGGGGGCGAGGGATACCGCTTTACCGTCTCGACGCCCGGCGAGAGCGCGCGTCTATCGCCCGAGCGATCCGCTCAGGACTTCGTCGAGATCGCGCTCGACGCCGCGCGCGACGAGCCGGCGGTCGTGATTCGTTCGACGCGCGGACGCGGGCGCCACACGGTCAGCGCGGAGCGCATCGTGCGCGAAAGCGGAGCGATCGACGGCCTCACGCAGGACGAGGTCGTCGCGGCGCTGCTCGATGAGCTGATCCCCTTCATCGAGCGGTGAGATCACCCGATCGCGCCGGCCGCTCGAAGCGATGCGATCTCTTCGTCCTCCAGCCCGACGTCGCTCTTCAGGATCGCCCAGGTGTGCTGACCGAGCGTCGGCGGCGGCGTACGGATTGACGCCGGCGTCGTGGAAAGCTTGAGCGGCGTGCCGAGCACGCGGACGCGTCCTTCGGTCACGTGCTCGAGCGGCACGATCATGTCGCGGGCGCCGAGCTGCGGATCGGCGAGCGCTTCCGTGACGCTTCGCACGGCGCCACAGGGAACGCCCGCCGCGGTCAGCGCCGTCAGGACATCCTGTCGCCGCCGGGCGGCAAGCGCGCGCGTCAGCTCGGTTCGCAGCGCGTCGTAATTCCTCACCCGTTCCGCGTTGGTGGTGAATCGCGGATCGGCCGCCAGATCGGACCGCTGCAAGACGTCGGCCAGCCGCTGGAACTGATCGTCGTTGCCCACCGACAGCACGAACTCGCCGTCAGCCGTCGCGAATGAGTCGTACGGCGCGATCGACGGATGGCGGTTGCCCATCCGCGCCGGCGTGCCTCCCGTCGCAAACGCAATCGACGCCTGGTAGGTGAGGAGCGACGCCACGGCGTCGAGCATCGCGATGTCGAGGTACTGTCCGGCCCCACCGCGCTCGCGGGCAAACAGCGCGGCGAGAATTCCCTGCACGGCGAACATGCCCGTCGCGATGTCTCCGATAGCCACGCCAAGGCGATACGGCGGACCATCGCTCGCGCCCGTGATGCTCATCAGGCCGCCCTCCGCCTGCATCATCGCGTCGTAGCCGGCCTCGGCGCGCCGCGGCCCCGTCTGGCCGAAGCCGGAGATCGAGCAATACACGATGCGCGGCCACCGCGCCGCGACTTGCGCATAACCGAGCCCCAGCCGCGTCATCGTCCCGGGACGGAAGTTCTCGACAACGACATCGGCGCGCGAGAGCAGCGCGCCGACGATCGCTCGCGCACGCGGGTGTTTCAGATCGAGCGCGAGGCTCTCCTTGTTGCGGTTGACGCTGAGAAAATACGCGCTCTCCCGGCCGACAAACGGAGGACCCCATGCCCGGGTGTCATCGCCGCGGCCCGGCTGCTCGATTTTGATGACGCGCGCCCCGAGATCGCCGAGCTGCATCGTGCAATATGGCCCGGCCAGCACTCGGCTGAAATCGAGAACCGACACGCCCTCCAGCGGCGTCATAATCGAGAGATGAAGATCACGGTGTTTACCGGCTCGCATTGACGCGCGTGTGAGCAGGTGAAGGAGTTTCTTTCACGCGCCGGGCACGCCTTCGACGCCAGGAACATCGAGGAAGACGATCGCGCGTACGATGAGCTGCTGGCTCTCGGACCGCGGGCCGTGCCCGTGACGGTGATCGACGGCCAGGTCGTCATAGGTTACGACCGGGCGAAGCTGCGTGAGGCGCTGGCGACTGCCGCCGGCGGATCGTCACCAGATCGCTGAGCAGCGCATAGGCAGTCTGCGTGAGGCTGCCGGTCAACTGACAGATCGCGATCTCGCCGAGCAGATCCGTCTGGATCACGAGCGCGTTCGCCATGCCGCGGAGGCCGGCGAGCAGATCGGTCTCGGGAAGCTCCACCGGCCGCACCGACGTCACGATGCCTGCCGGCCCGGTCCGCGCCGACGCGACCAGCCGCAGCCGTGCGCCCCTCGCCCTGGCGGCCATGGCGGCACGCGCCGTCGACGGGCCGAGCCCTTCGCGCTCCACTGCCTGCGGCGTCATCCTCGCCCGCATGAGAACGTTTGCGAGCGCCGAGGTCTTCGCGGCTGCGTCCCAGCCGTCCACGTCGAGCGACGGATCCGCTTCGGTGATGCCTTCCGCCTGCATGCGCGCGAGGGCCGCATCGAAGCTCTCGCCGTCCTCGAGCGCGCTGAGAATGTGATTGGTCGTGCTGTTGATCACGCCTCGAAACCCGACGATGTCGACCGCGGGCAGCGTTTCGCGGACGAGATTGAACACGGGGACGCCGTCCATCACCGCGCCCTCGAACAGAAACGAGCGGTCGCGGTCCGCCGCCAGGGCGCTCAGCTCTTCATACGCAAATGCCGCCGGACCCTTGTTCGCCGTGACGACGTGGCAACCCGCCTGCAGCGCCGCGCGCACGTGATCGATGGCCGGCTGGCCCGCCGCGATATCGAGCGGCGTCGTTTCGACCACGACCTTCAGCGGCGCATCGCCCGCCGACAGGCGGCGAATGACGTCGAGACTGTCGGCTGCGTCGACGGACGCCTCCGTGAAGAGCGGCCGTCCGGTTTCCGCCGCCACCGCCATCGCGACGGCGTCGAGTCCCTCCTGCCTGAACGCGGCGCCGTGATGCCGCGTCGCGACGCCGACGACCCGGCAATCGAGGTCGTAATCGAGCGAGAGCCAGTCGCGCCGCTCCTCCATCAATCGCGAGAAGCGCCGGCCGATGTTGCCGAATCCGACGAGCGCGAGGTCAGCGCGCATGAGCGCTGAGAGAGCTCAGGAAGTCGCCGATCCGAAGGAGCGCGGACTCGAGATACTCGGGATCGGATCCGAAGCCGATGCGAAGGTATCCGTCCATGTCGAAGTAGTCGCCCGGCACGACCAGCACGCCGCGCTCGTCGCGGAGCCGGTCCGTCAGGTCCGAGGACCTGAACGGGTGCGTGTGTCGCACGAAGACGATCGCGCCTGCCTCCGGCGCGATGTGGCTGAGCCCATCCTGCTTCTCGATCCATCGCTTCACGAGCGGATAATTTGAGCGGACGATCATCCGCGTGCGCGTGAGGAGCATCTCGCGCTTCGCGAGCGCGATCCTCGCCAAACGATCGTTGACGGCGCCCGGCGCGATCGTGGTGTAGTCGTGGACCGCCCAGAGCTCCGAAACGAGATCGGGCGGACCGACGATCCAGCCAATCCGAAGGCCGGGCAGGCCGTACGCCTTCGACAATCCGCTCGACACGACCGCGCGCTCGTAGCGTCCCCAGACGCTCGGTGTGTCGTCGGCCTCCCGTTCGGCGCCGCGATAGATCTCGTCGTCGATCACCCACGCGCCGACGGCCGCGGCCGCCGCGCAGACGCGATCCAGGGTCGCATCGTCGAGCCGCGCGCCCGTGGGATTGTTCGGGTTGCACAGGAAGATCGCTCGAGTCTTCGGCGTGACGAGTTGCCGCAGCTCGTCGACGTCGGCCATCCACCTGGCGTCGGCGCCGGCGCCGGACTCCCGGAGTGTCCACGGCCGCACCGTCGCCCCCAGCGCGCGCGCCAGCCCGGCCACCTGCATGTAGTTCGGCGTCAGGAACACGATCTCGTCGCCGGGCTCGACGAGGCGCATCAGCAGCACGCAGTTCGCTTCGGACCCGCCGTTGGTAACCTGCACGTGATCGACCGAGGCGCCGGGATAGATGTCGGCGATGGCGGCGCGCAGGTCGCCCGTGCCGTTGGTCTGTGGATAGCCCAGCGTCTGCTCCATGAGCCCGTCGTGCAGCTCCGGCGTGTCCACGATCTCGGATACGCGCAACGGCTGAACGCCGCTTTCCGCGACGTTCCAGGCCACCCGATTCTCCCAGATCGACTGAAAGCGCTCGAGCGCGAATGCGTCGAGTTTCATGGCAGAAAGTGTAGTCGAAATGGCCGATGCGTTATCCTTTCTGCACCGATGGCATCCGATCCGGCGCCCGAGCTCGCGCTGATCCCGGCCGGCGGATTCCTGATGGGATCCGATGATGCCGAGGAAGACGAACGGCCCGTCCATCGCGTGCACGTCGACGATTTCTTCATCAGCGTCCAGCCCGTCAGCAACGGCGAGTACGCGCGGTTCGTCCACGAGAGCGGGCATCGCTCGCCTGCGATTTACGAGCTGCCCCTCGTCGTGAAGGCCGGCGGCCTCGAGCGCGAGCGCGCGTTCCGGCAGGCGGGCAATCCATACGTCTGGGAAGAGGGACAACCGTCGGTGGACCGCGCCGATCATCCCGTCACGCTCGTCCGGTACGATGATGCGTCGGCGTACTGCGCGTGGCTGGCCGCGGCAACCGGCAGACCGTTCCGACTGCCGACCGAAGCCGAATGGGAAAAGGCCGCTCGCGGCGGCGCGGAGTCCAAACGTTATCCGTGGGGAGACCGGCTCGATCGCAACATGGCGAACTTCCTGGTCGACCCGGCGCTGAAGTCTACGCACGGCACGACGCCCTGCCGCTCGTATCCGGCGAACGGCTACGGGCTCTTCGACGTGGCGGGCAACGTCTGGGAGTGGGTGGCGGACTGGTACGACCCGCAGTATTACGGCACGGCGTCTGCCCGGAATCCGGCCGGTCCCACGGAGGGCCACCTTCGGATCGTCCGCGGCGGAAGCTGGCTGGTCGCCGACGTGCGGATGCTCTCGTGCAGCCACCGGCACAAGGTGCCGCCCGACACCTATTCGTACGCGATCGGATTCCGCATCGTGTGCTCGAGGTAAAGGTAGCCATGAAGATTTCCGCGATCGCCCTGCTCGTCTCCGCGCTCGCCGCCGCCTCCGCCTTCGCGCAGCCCGCGCCGCAAACGCCTCCCGTCATCGTCACGACCGGCCAGGGGGTCGTGAAGCAGGCGCCCGATCGCGCGTTCGTCACGATCGCGGCCGAAAGCCGGGCGCGCACCGCGCAGGAAGCGCAGCGCATGAACGTCGACGCGATGACGGCCGTGATCGACAAGATCAAGTCTCTCGGCATCCCGGCGGAAGCGATCCAGACGACCGGCTACAATCTGCAGCCGCAGTTCGATTACACGAACGGCAAGCAGACGCTGCGGGGCTATATCGCGCGGAACTCGGTACAGGTCAGGGTGGACGCGCTCGCGAAAACCGGCGACATCATCAGCGCCGCCGTCGGGACCGGCGCCACGAGCGTCGGCGACGTGCGCTTCGATCTGAAGGACCGCGACGCCGTCGAGCGCGAGGCGCTGCGCCTCGCCGTGCAGGACGCGCGCCGGCGCGCCGACTCCGCGGCCGCGGGGGCCAGCGTGACGATCGATCGCGTGATCAGGATCGAGGAACAGCGCGAGGAACCGATCGCCAGGCCGATGAGGATGGGGACGATGGCCGAGACCGTCGCGGTTCAGGCCGGACCGGCGCCGATCGAAGCGGGTGAAATCGAGGTCCGGGCGCGCGTCACGCTGACGGCGGTCATCCGTTAACCGTTAACCGTTCCCGGTTCCCGGTTAACGACCGTCAACAGTCAACTCTGAACCGTTAACGTCTTCTATCAGCGACTCCTGGATCGGCGCGCGCAATTCGACCGCCCGCGGCTCGCGCAGCTCGATCCGGACCGGCTCCAAATCGGGCAGGTCTTTCGCGGCGCTGACGCCGAGATCCTTGAACTTCCGGGCGGTGACCAGCACACGCGATTCGATCGACCCGATGAAGCGATCGTAGGCGGCGCCCGCCTGCCGCAGATTGAGGCCGACCGACTGAATGTTCTCCGCCATCACCGCGAGGCGCTCGTAGAGCTCCGTCCCCAGCGCGCGCACTTCTTCCGCGCGCTGAGTGAGGCGCTGCTGCTGCCAGGCCGACGCCACGGTCCTGAGCAGCGCGAGCAGCGTCAACGGCGACGCGGGAATCACCCGCTGATCCGCCGCGAGGTCGAACAGGGCGGGGTCCTGCTGCAGCGCGGTGCTGAACAGCGGCTCGCCGGGGAGGAACATCACCACGAGCTCCGGCGTCGGCGTGAACTTCGCCCAGTAGGCCTTCGACGCGAGTCCCCGGATGTGCTCGCGCACCTGGCGCGCGTGGTCCCGCAGCCGCGCGTCGCGCGTTCCGTCGTCCGTCGCTTCGATCGAATTGAGATACGCGTCGATCGGCACCTTCGAGTCGATGACGATGCAGGAGCCGTTCGGGAGCCGGACGGTGACATCGGGGATCGACCGTCGTCCCGATTCGTCCTGGACGGCGGCCTTCTCGGTGAAGTCGCCGCAGAATTCGGACAGCCCCGCGCGCTCGAGGATGTTGCGGAGCTGGATTTCCCCCCAGCGTCCGCGCTGGTTCGGCGACCTCAGCGCGCCGACGAGCGCCTGCGTCTGCTGCCGCAGGAGCGCCTGCGTTTCATTCACGGCCTGCAGCTGCCCGCGGAGCTTCGCGTGATCCGTGTCGGAGGTCCGGAGCTGCGCGTCGAGTTTTTCCAGCGTGAGCTTCATGGGCTCGACGAGCGCGGCAATGTCTTTCTGCCGCGCGTCGAGATCCGCCGAGGCGCCCTGCCGCGCCTGATCGAGCGACGTGCGCGCGAGCTGCAGGAACGTCTCGCTGTTGTTCCGCAGGACCTCGGACGACAGCGCGGCGAAGGCGTCTTTCAGCCCGCGATCCTGCGAGCGGGCGAGCCGCCATCCCGCGGCGAATGCGGCGGCCGCGACCAGGACGACCATGAGGGGAGTCACGATGTTCAGGAGTGTAGGCGAAAGATCGGCGAACCTCAAGGACTGAGGTAATTATGTCTTTCGCACACCCAAGCACCCTCTACTCTTTTGGCGGTCGGGGGCGCAGTCGAAAGAGTTTGCTGACCAGCCCAAGCACCACGAACGAAAACCCGTACCAGATCGCCAGCACCGCGCCGATGAGCAGCGCCGCGCCACCGGCGAAAATAGCGAATTGCCATAGGAACCACAGGAAACGCATCTAGCGCGACTTCTTCCGCACAGATTTCCGCTTCTTCGTCGTCCGCTTCTTCTTCAGGGGCGGCGTCTGTAGGAACGCCTGCACGGTCCCGAGGAAGTCATCCGGGAGCTTCAGTAATTTCTTCTGGCGCAAATCAGATTTTTGTGCCATTGTATGAGCCATTGAGTCCACCGGCTGGCTGGCCGGGAAGCGAGGTAGCGAAATGTCCGAAACGCGGAAGGTTAACTTTACCTTGCCGGGCGGCGCGACGTTCAATGCCGAAGGCACTGAACAGTACGTCGATAAGCTGCTGGCCGAATTCAAAACTCTGCTGGAGCGGCCTGCACCTGCTTCCGCCCCTGCGACACCCTTCAAACAGGATCCCCTCTCTTGGAATTCCGCCTTCGGAAATCCGTTCAGGAAGAATCCGTCTGCCGATGAACAGTCGCTTCCGCTGGAACGTTTGTTCTCGCAGGACGACTACTACGGCGTCGCTCTGTTGGCTAAGCCCAAGACGGACGACCCCGACGCCGACGGCGTGCTGGCCCTTCTCTATGGATTCGCAGCGTTGCGGAAGGAAACCACGGTGACGGCGCTTCGGTTGCAGCGAGCGGCCAAAAAGAGCGGGTTGGACACCCCGCGTCTGAATCGGACAATCGCCAAGCACGCGAGCTTCATCACCGAATCGGGTAAGGGCAAGGGAAAGTGTTACGGGTTGAACAACCCTGGAGCGACTAAGGCGGTAGAGATTCTGAGCAAACTTCTCGGCTAAAACAAGATTGGCCGGACGGTGGCTGCCGTCCGGCCGATGCCCACAGGATCGCGAGGTAGCGAACTTGACCACCGAAAATCGGTGGCGTGGGGCGAAGCCTACTTTAGCACGATTGGCGCGCCCGCCACCATGGCTCTTAGAATTCGTTTGCGTCGAACGGAAGGGGTTGCTGCTTGCTTCCCCTTCCGCTCGCTGATGTGGGCGGCGCACGGTGCCACAGACGGCGTCTGGAGTCCTTCTCGTGCGGGGTCCGAACCCCCGGCCGTCCACTTTCCCCATTGTCGCGCTTTCCCCGTCGCCACGCACGCCCTTTGAGCCGCGCCAGTTCGATGCGTGCGATCTCACGCTGGCTGTTTGTAGGTGAGCCGCTTGCCTTCCGCGTTCAACACGATGTCCGCTGCGCGCTGGCCGTCCGTGTAGCCGAGCGCCGTACGCCGGTTGTACCTGAACTCGAACTCGCTGCAATAGCGGTGCAGGTGGCCCTTCGACACGTGATGGAACGCGCCATCGATCCCGCGCTTCAGCAGCGAGAAAATCCCTTCGACCGTGTTCGTGTGAACGTTCCCCCGCACGTACTGCTTGTCGCTGTGCTGAATCGCTTCGTGCGACGCGTAGCCCATGTCCAGCCCGTGATACGCGTACAGTTCGTCCGTCATCATGTGCGCGCTGAGATCCACGCGCCGACGAATCTCTGACTGCAACGTTGCGCCGTTCACGCGCTCGACGGGGAAGATGCACGCGCGGCCATTTCGTTCAACGAGTGCCATCACCGGGGTCAGCTTCTTGTCCTTCGGGCCGGGCCGTCCCGTCGCCAGCTTCGCGCGATCTTCCTTGTTCGTCGGACCAATACGACGTCGGCCCCCGACGTACGTTTCGTCCGCTTCGACGGTCCCGGAGAGTTTCGCGAACACGTCCGCATTCGACGCCATCGCATGACGGAGCCTGTGCATGACGAACCACGCCGCCTTGTACGTCACTCCGAGCATTCGATGTAATTGATGCGCGCTCAGCCCCTTCTTCGACGCGGACATCAGGTGGATCGCCATCAGCCATTTCGATGCCGGAACGTGCGACGCCTCGAATACCGTTCCCGTCGTCACGGAGAACTGCTTGCGGCACGCGCG